>JALFBL010000010.1 GCA_022773395.1 Prevotella sp. | reverse complement strand
AATGGCTCGTTCATTGTTGGCATCGAGGGCATTGGTCGCTTCATCCAGAAAGACAAACATTGGATTCTTATAGACTACCCTTGCTATCAAAATGCGTTGTCGTTGTCCCTGACTGATGCCCTGTCCGTCCTGTCCTATCATTGTGTTGTAAGCCAAAGGCAGGGCTTCGATGTAGTCTGCGATGTTTGCCACTCGGGCAGCATGGCGGATACGTTCGATGTCGGGCTCATCATCAGATATGGCGATATTTCTCGCTATGGTATCGGAGAAGAGATACCCCTCCTGCATGACCGCACCGCATTGGCTTCGCCACCAGCCGAGATTATATTCATTCAGGTTGGCACTGCCTATCTGAATACTTCCGTTTAATGGCTCATAGAATCCCAAAAGGAGTTTTACAAGTGTGGTCTTTCCACTTCCACTCGCCCCCACGATAGCGGTTACTTTGCCGTTGGGTATGGAGAGATTGATGTCGGAGAGAATATCTTTCGGACTGTAGATTTCGTATTTAAAGGATAGGTCTTTTATCGTGAGGGAATGTCCCTCGGCTGTTTCGTCCGTATAGTCGGTACGTGTCCGTTCGGCATTCTCCTCATTGGTCTCGGTATGTATTTCGTTCATGCGGTCAAGGCTGATGCTCACGTCCTGCCAAGAGTAGATGAACTGGATGAGTTGTTCTACGGGACTGTTGAGTTGTCCTATAATGTACTGTACTGCCAGCATCATACCAAGTGTCATACTGCCATGTATCACGGCAGAGGCAGCAAGTACCGTGATAAGTATGTTTTTTACTTCGTTGATGGTAATGCTTCCGGCTTGTTGTACTTGCTGAAGATTGAGTGATTGCAGATTAACTTTGAATAAATCGGCTTGCACATCCTCCCACTCCCAGCGTTTGCGCTGCTCACACCCTTGCAGCTTGATTTCCTGCATACCACCTATGAGTTGGTAGGTGACGTTGCGGTTGCGCCCTGCCTGCTCAAAGTATTTATAGTCAAGCTGTCTGCGCTTTTTGAGAAAAAGGATAACCCATCCGGCATAAAGCGATGTTCCCAAGAGGAAAACAAGGAAGATGCCTATGTTATAGACTGCAAGCACAATACCGAAGACAAGAAAGGTGAAGAAAGAGAACAGCAGGCTCAGACTGCTTGAGGTGAGAAACTGCTCCACACGTCGATGGTCTTCAATGCGTTGCAAGAGGTCTCCCATTAGTTTGGTGTCGAAGAACTTCATCGGCAGTTTCATCAGCTTGATGAAGAAATCCGATATGAGCGAGATATTGATGCGTGTGGATATGTGAAGGAGTATCTTGGAGCGGATAAAGTCGATGGCAGTACGGCTAAAGAGGAGCATCATCTCCGCTAACAGTACTAACCACACAAAGCCGATGTCCTTTCCTCCGATACCCGTATCTACTATAGCTTGTGTCAAGAAAGGAAAGATAAGCTGCAGGAGCGAGCCGAGCAACAAGCCGAGTATCAACTGCGTAAAGAAGCGCTTGTACTTCTTGAGATAGCCCCAAAGGAATTTCACTCGGTTTTGAGTGGAAATGGTTTTAGCATCTTTTTGAGCATAGAATTGCTCAGTCGGTTCGAGAAGTAGTACAACGCCTTTTTCTTCTCCATTGGTTTTGGTGCTTATCCAGTGTTCACAAAATTCTTCTTTGGTATATGTAAGTATCCCTTTTTCAGGGTCTGCTACATATATAGTGCATTTGTCTTTATGTCGCTTTCGTACTTTATAAACTACTATAAAATGGTTTTGATTCCAATGAACTATACAAGGTAATGGTACCTCATAAAGTAAAGAAGATATTGTCGTTTTTCCACCAATAGTCCTAAATCCAATGATTTCGGCAGCTCTACTAATACCAAGAAGAGAAACTCCCTCTGCTGACAAACCACATAAATCTTTTATTTTTTCTACGCTAAGATTCTTTTTGTAAGCTCTTGATATTATTGATAAACAAGTGGGACCACAATCAATAGAATCGCTTTGTCGAATCAGCTTTATTCGTTTGCTCTTCATATTATTCTTTGAGAAAAAAATGATCACCTTGTTTTATTAGTTCTCTAGCAGGGTATATTGCATATCTAAGTTCAGAATCTTTCAAAGATTCAATGCTATCTGCATTTATGTTCCAAAAGAAAGTAAATTGTGGGTCATTGATTAGCTCCTCAATATCACATGTATCAACGGTGTCAAAGTTATGTGGGAGAGATAGATCATTCTTGATAACTCCATCTTTATTAATAGCTATCTTTTTGTGATAGAAAGTGTTGTATTTTAAAGATTCTGTAAAAAAAAGAAAATTAATTAATAAATGATCCAAATTCCAAGGCTTATCTAAAAAGACATCTATATTTTTCTTAATGAGATGAATATTTCCCCATGATATATTTAAAATGGCATTAAATATGTATATATAAGAGATTTTGGGATTGTTGCTATATAATAGCAACATATCTTTTTTTATGTTAGATGAATGGTACGATTCTATATAGACAGAGATGGAACGTATACAAGTTGTCTTGAACATATTAAAGAAAGAATTTAACATGTCATAATTAGCTTTTCCTACAAATCTTACCTCGATATGCTTACAAAGAAGCAAATCAAGTTTTTTTACAAGAGAAGAAATATTATAAGAACTATTTAGAGAAAACTCAATTTGTGCCCTTTGGATTAATGAGGGGGTATTATATTCATTAGGAGAATCATTAAATCGATTTGGTTCTTGAGTTAAATGACCTATCTCATTTTTTATCAAATACGATATCCACTGGTTTACAATATCTTCCCTATATCGCTTTTTGATGAAATTAATCGAATACACTTCTAATTCACTAATCAAGTCACAAACATCAAGAGGAACTCTTTCGATTCGCGCTCTATTTAGTAGATAAATAGCCCCCATACTTTTCCCTCTTACAATCTTATTACAAGAAAACAACTTAAAGAATTTTTCCATAACTATTTTTCTTTAGAAATAAAAATACTTGATATAGGTGTAAAGTCCAAGTAATTATTCAAACTTTTTGTTTGTAATTTAGAAGATGAACTAAAGCGTACTTGGCTATACATTTCACCTATAATATTTGTTGGTCTTTTGATTAGGAAGCGGAAGGCGAGTGGTAAGTTTTTTAATTCTTCCTCTTCTACTAAATGCTCAAACTTCTGTCTTTTTTTATTAACCATTCTGCAATAATTTTTGGTAAGTTATAATTGCACAAAAAAGATGGTGCTAAATATTGCCCTACAGGATTTACCTCAAGAAAATAATACTTTCCATTTGTGCTTTTTATTATATCAATAGAACCAGTAATCAAATCTATTCTTTTCATAAGTTTGATTATTTTTCTTTTGATAGGATTGGGTAAATCATAAGTAACCCAGTCTGTATCAATTTTATCAAAGTCTAGTTTTACATCAACATTGTAATCTTTTTCCTTTTGAGATCGAAGAATCGCAGAAGAATAAAACTCTCCATCTATATAAAATGTTCTAATTTCATATTCTGCTTCTATTAATTCTTGGAAAAGGCTTGGAAAAAATATATCAGAAAACTCTTTTATGATTCCATTTGTAATATTTGTTACATAACTAGAATATGTATAATACCCAATTTGATAGTAACCAAAAGATTCTATTGGTTTGTATATAATTTCCCCAACATGTTTCTTAAATTCTATTAATTCTTTCCTTGATGTCGTAACAATGGAGCGAGGTGTATTGAGCTTTTGATTTTTAGCTTCTAATAATATTTGCTCCTTATTTACGGAAAAAGATGAAATATTGGGAACCCAATATTTATCTTTTAAAAGAAAGAACATATAATCAATAATAGATTTTAACTCTAAATTACTTTCTTTATTTATTTTTTTACTTATTTTCCCTAAATCTACACCTTTATAAAACTCCACCTCTTTTATAAACCGCCTATATAGAATTACATTAATTTCCTGAGTCAGATTTAAATTATTTATAATAACCTCTCCTGTCTGAGAATTTAAAGTGAGAGAAGATGTAAGTAAGTCTTCTATCGTAATTTTTCGAAATGGATATTTATAGTATAATAGCCATTCTGAAATAGGATCTGTACCTTGCTCGTAATCTTTATATGATAAAATGAGAATCATTTATAATAAAATTTAATAGGAGCAGCACTATATATTAAAATAAAGTAACTGCTCCTAAATTACTTAATCCTTAATCATGATGAGTCGAACTGTCACTGTATGAAGACGTGTCTGAATATGAAGACGTGTCTGAGTGAGTGGACGTGTCTGAATTTGTGGATTTGTCATTACTAGTTGATTTTGCCAATTCTGAGTCAGATGAATTTGGAGCTCCAGCCATTCCTTTCAAATGAATTTGCTCTTTGCAACTAAGACTTTCAAAAGTCTTAATGTCCATAATTTTTCTTTTTTTCATAAATTTAAATTTTATATTGTTATACATAATAACCCCTACTTGAGGTTATTTATTTCTATTTTGATTGTTTCTTGCTCCGCTAATAGAATTTGTATTTCCTTTTGAAAACTCATATACAATTGAAATACCAAACTGCCTTTTATCCTTGTACAAAATGGTAGAGGATTGGTATTGTTTGTCGTTTATACTATACGTCTCTATAGATTTTTGGTTAAAGATATCTCGCGCAAAAAGTGATAACGTGATATTCCTTCGTGGAATATAATAGGAATAATTAATATCCATTATGAACATATCGTTTATTATTCTTTGATTACTCTTATTTTTAGCAATATATGTAGTATTCAACGATATTTTGTGATCACCGAACATTAACTGAAATGGGACTGTTGCCACTAACAAATGATTATTTCTCCAATCATAGCCATTGTAAAAACGTCCAAATTCTAAGTTAATACTAGGGTTCAAATAATAATGTTTTTTCCTGAGGTTATAATAAACAGATAACCCCCAACTATCTATTTTCCCTATATTTTGCCATTTCTTTATAAGGTTCCCTTCTTTGTCATAATTATCTGCTTGTAGCTCTGTAACATTGTTTACCCATTGCTTTGAAAGACAAAATACAAAGTTTGAATAGGTAAGACTAGCGTCCACTTGATGTTTTGTGGATGGAGTAAGTAAATTATTGCCAGATTGCAACACTTTACCAGTTTCTATTGTCTGATAGTTTGTCAGCATCCATGCTAATGGGCGATTAATCGTTTTTGCATAATTGATATCTATTCCTATAGATTTCTCACTATATCTCAAAGATACTTTAGGGAGAAAAGACATTGTTTTATAATGGTTATTGTTATTATGTTCCACTTGTAGTACGGCATTTCCGCTAAATTGGCTATATTCCATAAAAACGGAAACTCCCGAAGTGAACGTGTGTTCTTTATGTTTACTCTGTGAGTTGTTTACATTGGAATCCATATTTTTAATTTCTAGATAAGAATAAGCTATGTTACCATTTACACTAAAATTCTTAGATTTATTTGTATAAGTATATTCCAAAAAGGAATTTGGAGATATGCTTATATTTTTAAGGTGCTGTGATTGGATATTATCTATGGAGACAGTAATGTCTGATATAGATCTATTATAGGAAGCCTCCCAATGTAATGTATGGTTTCCCATATTGCTATTTAAGAAAAAACTACCTGTAAAATCATTAAACTTTTGTGGATAATATAGTATATCTTTAATTTCTAATAATTCCACAGATTTTCTACGTTTCTTTGTATTATCTATCCCATAATTAAGATTTAATCCAGCAGAAAGTGCTTTATTGAATGTAAGCTCCCCACTATAGTCAGCATAAAAATATTTTTCGCACTCCTTATCAGCAAAATCTATAATGGTTTTTTTGTTTCCATAATCATAAATAGAGAATTCTCCTTTCGTTTTTTTTAATAATTCTCCTGTAATAAGCAATGTCGTATTGAATTTATTTTTACTCAACTGTGTAAACACATTACCTATAACATTCCCATTTTTTCCCGAATAAGCTTCAAGAGAGGGGGTCAAAGAATAATTGTTATCCTTATTTAATATAATAATTAGTTCATATTGTATTCCGTGCCCTAAAGTAAGTTTCTTTAATCTTATTTCATCAATATTCTCCGTAAATAACGAACGCAGACTATTTATAATCTCTTTTGTTACAGGTTTAAGAACTCCCGTTGTACCCAACCGTATTCCTGCTATTGGATGCCTAAAGTAAGAGAATTCTTCATCATTGTATAGAGCACCAGGTATAAAATTCAATATCGCACCTAAGTTTTGATGCTTAAATACTTCTACATCTTTTATTTTAATAACATCTTGTAAGAGTGAACGTTTTACCATCTTCCGATAGCCATTTATTTTAACTTCATCCAAAACCTTATGAGAATTTACATAAAACTTAATTTGTTTTTGCCAGCAGTGTAAGGTACTATCTAACAATTCGTCGCCGAAATAGCTGATTTGAATTCTTCGAGCAATGACATCGTTTGATATGTAGGTATTTCCGATAGAGTCTGTTATAAACCTCAACGGTTTACCCTCTTTAGGAAAAAGAGTGACAGTAGCTCCAATAATAGGTGTAATACTATCAATGTCAAACACCTGAAGCAAAGTTGAATCCATAGGACTTTGTCCAAATGTGTTAAAGGGATAAAGAAAAGTCAATAAAAATATGATAATACTCTGTTTCATACTAGAACATTTACCTTTACAATTAAAATATATATTGATGCATTATGATAATACCATAACGTTTGTTCTATACATCTAAGCGCAATATTATACGAAATATTTCAATCTACCAAATTTTTCGAAGGATTTTTCTTTTAAAAGTTTCACTTTTCTCTTTTTTCTCACTTTACAGTGTAAAATGATTGATTATGAGCCTTTTTGATAGCATAATAACGACACTAAAACTTGAACAAATTACTTCCAATAGAATTAGATGTAACTAATATTAAGGTGTATCTACAATTTATTTCCGTAAAAGCACACTGTTTTCATCAGAAAATATTATCTTTGCACAATCAATTTAAGTGTTCTTTGAGACATTGCAGTATAAAGAAGGGGAAAGAAACTCGCTCGTTTCCAAGTCGTAACCCATTTACCCTTTATTCATTCTTAGTTTGTTGATTATCTGAAAGATACAAAAATACTGAATCTTTTCCTTGCACAGTCGGTAGTTATGAATTATAGGGAAAATAAGTGAACTTTGCATTTGATATTGCTTCTTGTGCAGGAATAAAAAACTGAACCAGAAAAGAAAAAGAGCATGTAAAGTTCAATCCTTACATGCTCTTATATTTAGAAAACGAAATCAATCCTTCTCGTGTTTCCAATAGATGATTCCGATTGATAATAATTCGTTACAGAACAATATTCCTTTTACAATGAAACTTTACTGGTCGTTTTTCCTGCCCGTACCACATAGAATCCCTTGGGCATCCGGATTTCCGCATGATTGGTCACCTGCCCTTTCCAAACAAGAGTTCCGCTGATGCCATACACATTGACAGATACAGGCTCATGGTTTCTATTTCCGTCCACTTCGATATGCAACGCGCTGTCCTTCCAATACACTTTGTATGAGTCTGACGGCATGGCTGTCGTACTGATTGAAGACAGCCATAAAAAACACCGCTATATATTTCTCTGACTTTGGAAGGGATCTCCCTTCTCCTGTATAATCTTCAGATAACTCTCGTCTGCCATATCCGCAGGCTTGGGAGCACCAGGCCTGCACAAGTGATGGAGGAACGCGATGTCTCTGTCATTGAGCGTCCCTGTCACCCTGATATGGGTCAGACCTTCGGTACAGGCACCAATAACTTCCTGCAACGTTCCAGGAGTCTCCACATGATACTCTTGTGCTTTGGCTGTTATTGTGAATATCAATAACAATAATACCGTGTGAATTTTTTATTTCATATCTTTTAAATAAAGGATTCAAATGGTCTGTTTATATAAAAATTCTCCGTATTTATATTCTGTCCATGCAAACAGGCTGTGATCCTGCCGGAATTAAAGCATGCCGCATGGACAGAATGTCAACTGTCTGTTACAGGCGGACTGCCGTCAAATGGCGACTTTATATGATTTCCCGTCAATGGAAACAACATAAATGCCGTTTGACGTCAAGTTCAAAACGAAATTCCGTGAAGTAACAATATGGTCGGCAATTTTCTTTCCGTCTGTTGAATAAATGCATACCGTCGCGCCTATCGGTGCATCTATTATCGTTATTCTTCTGTCTGACGCTTTGATTTTCAACTTGCCGTTAGATACGCTGCCGATTCCTGTGCCGACGTTCACATCGAAACTGTTCTTGGCATTTACCGACACATTGCCGTCAGCTGAGATTACCGTACCCTCGGGAATCACGATGCTGCAGCCTTTTTCGGGGACTCTCAACCCGCCGAAATCACAGGAAACAATCCATCGGCCCCATCTGCCATCCTCATCTTCGGACAGCGTGGGCGTGACCTCCTCGATCAGGTTGTTATCGGTGTCGAACAATTGAATTCTGGCGTCTGACGAGAGCATGATAGCCTGTTTGTAGAAGAAGCGAATCTCGTTGAGCACGTCGATATTAGAATTGTCAAAGAGGCTGCACCATACATAGGTTATCGGTTCTATCGGCTTTGTATATCCACCGATGAAATCCACTCTCGTCTCTTCATTGGTGATGTCCGTCCGAAATCTGGGACTCAGACTGCCTTCGGGCATCACGAGGGAATAACGGACGCCTTTCTCAAAATTCATCTTCATCCCGAAGTCGGCATACGCCTGCCCCAGATTCCAGTCCCAGCCCACATGCGCATCGAATGTCCTTACGGGCACGCCCTCGCGGTACAGGGTCATGGTGGGGCTGCCCACCGGCTCAGTCTCGGTCCCGTAGTAGAACCAGATATGCTCTTCGGTTTCTACCGAAGAACCGTTTTTTACCGAGCAGTCAGTACTTATGATCTTTTCGGGGACTTCAAAATCAAATTTCAGGTCTCCATTTTTTACGTCGGGCGCACTCTTCAGGAAGATTGCCCCTGCTGGAATTTCCAACTTGTAGGAATTGCCCTTGGGAAGGACAAGTTTTTCGAAAGTGACAAGCACGATGCCTTTCTCCATATAAGTATCGGAGGTAATCACACCGGTTGCCATTGTCTTGTCTCCGCAGGTTATGGTCGCCTTGGCGTCTTTGGATATGTCAACATGAGCCGTAAATTCCATGTTAACCTGATTTATAGGCTCATAGACAAGCCTATTCTCAATGCTGCACTCCTGCGGTACCAAGGTTTCAACAGCGTTGGCGTAAGCGGATATTGCGGACATGCAGAGTCCGACAATACCGAGGAATAAATGCTTTTTCATATTAAACTCCTTTCTTTAAATTTATTTGTTAATATTGAGGTCTGAACATACAATATGGGGAAGTATGTAACAGATTGTAAAATCACAAATGCTGTCTGACAATGATTTTCTGTGTATAAATTGACTTGCCCTTCTTTGTCAAAGTGCAGAGATAGATGCCGTTTGAAGATAAGGGAACGCAGATGCTCTTTGCCGTCACGGACGAGGAGAGAACTTTCTGTCCGTATATATTGAGAATGTCAATGTGGTCGCAGTTCTCGATGGAACTCAACTCTATCGAGCCGTCACGGTATGCCATGCGAATGTCCCGCCTGTATGTGATGTCGTCAATTCCCGTTTCTTTGAGGTTGATGACGGGACGAATGGGATAACCAAGTGTTCTTATGCTTGAAGTCCTACCTGGTCCTCCTGAACCAAAAGAAAGATCCATTGCTGAAGAAATATGATCATCCGGTGCACCTTTTACCTTTTCAAGAATACCTGTCCAATAAACACCTTTCCAATTTTGGAAATGATACGTTTTTCCTTGATTTGTATCGGCATATCCGGCAGCAGGAAGAAAGAGGGTATTTTCATTTGCACCATGGTGAAAACGAATGCCCCAAATGCCGTCCACTTCCTCCCATTTGTTCCAGCAAAGTCTCACAAGTTCTCCAATCTCCTCATATGTAGGCAGACGCCAACGCCCGCCCCATTTTACCCTTGCTGCATCGTATACCGTCCCGCAGATGTTTTCTCCGATATTCGTGCATAACATATAATAGGCAACTCCGGGAATCTCTTTGTATCCTTCAAAGAATTTGTAATTCTCATTAGTATATTCCTCTTTCGGCTCTGTCTCTCCCCATGCGAAGTAGTCTCCGAAGTCTGTGGAAGACTCGGCTCCGATGTTGCAGGTTGCCCACAGGGTTCCGCTCGGCAATCCCATGTCCACATACTCATGACCGTCTATGACGTTTGTCTGCGCATGGGAAAACGAAATAAACATAACACTTAATACTGCAAAAAATAAAGTTCTTCTCATATGTTTTAATATTTAATCGTTAATAAGAAATCAATGGTTCATGCAACCTTGAATTTAGAGAGTACTGACTATTTCATTTATTCAGAATATATTTTGCTTGCCGACAGGGTTATTCGGGCAGGAAAGACGCTACTTTGTTGACATAAATATTTCTCATGTGCGTATGGCGCTATATAATAGCGAGTACTTCTTTTTTAGTTCGTCTGTGTCCAATTCTCCTCCGTTTAAGGATAAACAGAATGCATCTCCATAATAGAGGGACCGGAACATGGAAATGACCAACTGCGGGTCAGCGTGCCTATTTAATTCACCTGCTTCAATTCCTTTGCGGTAATAGGTTAGCCATAATTCCGAAATGTCTCTTTCCAAGTCTCTGCACTTGTCCTTGAACCCGTCATAGTGGAAACCTGCCGAAGTCAGCAGGTTAAGATACTTAGTAGGGGTTACATCGATATTTAATTCCCTGAGCATATCCATTCTCTCTCTGACAATTTCCGACTCACTGGCCAGGAAATCCCGGAAAGGAGTCTCTTTGGAAACGGATATGTCCCTGTCTATCGGAGCGGATATGAGGTCAAAAACAAATTTGTCGATGACAGCCCTGTACAGACCTTCTTTGTTCTTTACCTTATAATATATAGCCCCTCTTGTAACCCCTGTCGCTTCTTCCAAATCTGCGGTTACGACATTGGCATACTCCCTGTTTAAAAACAGCTTGAAAGCTCCAGCAAGTATATTGTTTTTTCTTTCTTCTTTCTTGTTCATATAAATTATTACAATGATAATAATAAATTTCGTTGCAATAATATAAAAAAAAATCCAATCCGCCAATTTTTTTACAATCTTTTATTTGTAATAAAAGTTAAAATTCGGTTTGTCAAAACAAAAACAATTGAGATAATGGATTTTTGAAAACAGGATCTGTTATATTGTTCTCTGTGTCCTGCCTGTCCTGACTCTTCTCCGGGAAGCAAGATTCAACAATAAGTAATTGTCGGTCTTGGGGAAGATGCCATTCAAGACCAAGATCTTTGAAAATTATAATCTGTGACTTCATCGGATTGTTGTCTATCCGCTCCGTCTCCTTTTCCACGAGAAACATGGGTCACTTTCACTACGTCCGAAAATGACACTGCTGCATAGCTTTTTCAGAAATAGCCTGAACGATTCATAAAGAATAATATCCCTTTTACTTATGTTTTCTTTATCTGTTTGATTTTCCATAATTTCATAATGTCAAACTCAATACAGAACATTTGTTCTGTATTTGTGGATACAATACTCTTTATCCTTTCTTATTCTATTGATTACCTGGAAGATACAGCCCTATTGGATCTTTTCGTGCCATATACGGGAGAAACTCAAATCCGACAGCTGTCATGGACAAGGTTTCATGGACAGAGTGTCCGGACAGTCTGCTCAAAAAGAACGTCAACAGTCTTGGCAAAAAGGTTGTAACCATGCGATTCAAGCCTTGTTTGAGGTTTGGGGTCTTTTCTGCCCCGGCGGAAAATCCCCCTTTTAGGGCAAGGGGGATTAAAAGAACTCACCGCCTTGTAAAAGCAGACGGTGAGTTTAACCGTTGATTGCCGTAAAATGAAAAATAGGCTCATTTCCCAAGGAACTTAAGCATTTTTGTGATACACCGTTTCTTCTGATCCATTTCATTTCACCAAGCCAATGCTTTTATGAAATAATTGCCTAAATTTGCACTTGCTTGTTGAATCCGCCGTTTATACATTGTAAATCCTGGTATTAAAGATCCCAATGGAAATATAAATCATAGATTATTTAGTCCTCTAAAATGAAACAGAATGATATAATTTCAATTATTCAAGATAATGATATTTCCAAATATTATTCCTTGAAAAATTTAGGTATTGAAGGCTATGCTTTTCCATACCAAGAAGCACTTAAAATAGTGCAAATATGCAAACTTTTAGTGATTCCAATCTTAGGTGGTGATGTATATAGTATGAATAATTCTACTATAGAGAACTCAGATGCTAATTGGTATTATGATAGGACTCCAAATGAGTCATATTACGATTACGTGCAAAACAGTTGTAATAAATCCGAATCTTACATAAGGACTTTTAAAAATCATTCTTGTGGTAGGCCTTTATTTTCCTTTGTCCTGGAAGATCAATTAGAATAATCGAATACTGGCCGAATAGGCTGTGCTGCTTTTGGTGGATTTGTTGGTTCGTCCGAAAGTTCTGTTACTCTTGGAATTGCTGGTGGTATGGATGGTGATTACTATGGAGAATAATTTGGAAGATGGCTCTCTGATACTATCGTCAAATAATATTTACAAGATTGTGTTTATCAGATATGAAACTATTTGTTATAAGACTATTATATTCTCTATATTGTGCAGAATGCTGGAGTTATCGCATGCCGATGCGAAAACTTGGACCTTTATTCGATCGTTTATACAAACGGCTATATTTTTGGGATCCGTTTGGCTATATTCAGAAAAATAATCCAACGTTGGAGCACTACATAAGAAATATACATAAATCGATGGATATCGGTTTTTCTGACAAAAATATAGGAATGAGTATTGCGCGTGCAGAAGGAACATTGGCTTTTATGTTTGTTCCTTATGAAATGCTTATTCTGTCAGTTTTCAAGAAACTTGGAATACTTCCTATTCAGAATTCCCATTTCCTTATATTTCTTATAATCACTTGTGGTCTCTCCTTACTGTTTACCCACTTCATGGGCCAAAAAAATGAGGAATATATAGGTTATTTCCATCAATTTGAAAGGCATGAGAATAATGCGGTTTGGCATGTTATCTCTTCTATATTTTTCATCGGCGCAGTTTGTGCAGGTATAATCAGCATTATGTGGTGGAATGAAAGCTAAAGCAGGATCTGAAAATATGAAGGAATATCTCACCGAATTTACTGCGAGTAATCTTTTTTCTAATCTGCTGTACTACTGTGTTCTCCATCGAATATTTATATAAATTATGGTCGGAATGATTATAAATATTTCCGACAGCAAAGATGCTTCTTTTCTCTCAATTAACAAAGCCTTATCCAACTTTCTAATCTCTATAGAATCCATGTCGGCACTTTTCTGCCGTCTTATATGTAAATGGCTAATAGAAAAAGACTTGCAAATATTTCATTGGTTTTAATGTGGACACTCCTTTTGACCAGATATTATCTCCTATCCGATAGTTTATCTCCGATAATTGGCTTTGGGTAAGATAAATCATCCTCATATCAAAATTTCCAACTATCTGAATGTTTTCTTGCGGCATATACGATACTTGAATCGTGGGTAAGAATTCTGTGTAATGAGTATTCTGCGATAAACTTTGATTGGCAAAGCTTTCAAATTCTGTCACCCAACAAAGGTTAATTGTGTTAAATTTTCGGCCGGATTTTCCACCGGATTTACTCGTAAAATAGAAAAGTAAGGGATGATCCGTTGGAAACGGGATAAAAAATGCGGAGCGGTTTTTCGGGGCCGTTCCGGTAATTTATGCCTACTTACATCGCAATTTGGCATATTTTACCGGGTAAGTAAGGCTTACTTACATGGTAATTTGGCATAAATTACAAGGTAAGTAGGCATAAATTACCGGGCAGGATTTGTCAATATTTTTCAACTTGCTGTATGCCAGTCGTTTGGAAAACGCCCGTAGAATCGCGTATTTGGGCGCGCGGGAAACTTTTTTCAGAAAACGGCCGTTTTTCGTGTTAAAGGATTTCTTTAAGTTGTTAATATTTGTTGCAATTTAAGGGCTTCCCGTTTCTTTCACTTCTGCCCAACGGTATTCCGGAACCTTTCGCATGTGTTAATATTCATATAAATTGACATGGCCGGATGCAAGGAAAGCCGTCGTGCCGCATTTTATAAGCAAAACCTCCTGTTGGATGTTTTCGGAGAGAACAATGGAAAGTAATGTTTCATATAATCTATAATCAATAAGTAAATAAATAATGAAAAAACAACTGTTTCTTGGTATTCTCGGACTCATGATGTCCGCAATATCCTTATCGGCGGAAGCAGCAGACGTGCTCATCCCCGAATGCTGTTCCATTGGTGACAAACCTGTGTATGCGCCTATTTCGGAAATAGCCTTTTCGTTTGATGGAGAGGTGGCACTTGCTGAAAATGCCCGGGCGCAGATTGTATGCGAAGGCAAGACGGTGGCTGTGGGCACGCTCTCTGTCAGCAACTACCGGGGACAGAAGCGCACGCAGGGACAGGCCATCATTGCCTTCGACAATCTGCTGTTGCCCAAAGGCAAAGACTACCGGCTGGAAATTTCTGCCGGTGCCATTGTCTCGGTGAAAGATCCCGGCACCATGACAGAAGCCATAAACGTGGACTTTTCCGTGCCCGAAAATCTGGGCAAAGCCGTATGTGGCATCGAGAACGGTGCAACAGTAGAGTCGACCCATAACATCGTTTTTTATTTTTCTACGGAAACAGAGCCGGTGGGCAAGCCCACCATGACACTCTATCGCGAAGGCGTTGCCGTGCGAACGGTGGAAGCCGTGGTGGGCTGGGACTGGAACCTGGGACAGGTGTATGCCGATTTCGGTGCGAACCTGCACTTTGAGAAAGGCGTGCGCTATTCATTGGTGCTGCCGGAGGGCTGTGCAAGCGCACGGTTGCGCAGCGATATAACCAATGTGGAGGAAAAGGTGGATTTTGTAGGCGGATACGCGGAGCCGATAGCCCCTCTCAACTATGTGTGGTGCAACCTTTTCGACCATCATCCCGACAATGGTGTGCTGTACGATGTGAGTTTCTATTACGACAGGGCCATCGTACTTTCGGAAAGCCCCAAGATGCAGGTGTTTGACGGCAAAGGGCAGACCCTGCTGAAAGAAGTAACCCCTGTGGTGACTGAAGAAAACCGGTTCTGGGCACTGACGGGAAACTTCGAGGGGATGGTCATTCCCGAGAGCGGTTGCTTCATCGTGATTCCCGAAGGCACAATTGTAACGGCTGAGGGGGATGTGACAGTCAACCGGAAGAGCAGCACGACTGTAAACGTCAATACAGGCATGGAAGAAATGGGGAAAAGCCCAGTGAGATGTAGAGTTGTTGGCAGGCAATTGCTGATAGAAGGAGTACCTTCGGACAGTGTGTATGAAGTGTTGACCATGGATGGCAAGACGGTGGCTTGCGGCAAGGTTGTTTCGTCATCGGCATCAGCAGAACTTCCGTTGCAAGGCGTATATGTGGTACGCGTATCGGGCATAAGCTGCAAAGTAGCTGTGTTTTAGGCGTATTCCACCTGTTCTCCGAAAGTGTTTGGCAGCGGCTTTTGCCGAAAACCGCTGCCAAATACCTTTGACTTAAATCAAAAATAATGCTATTTCGTCTAAAAAGATGTTATGGGGTGTTGCGGGTTCGGAAAATTGTTGTACCTTTGCGCCGCATTCGTGAGAATGTATCCATAAAAGTTTTCATAGGTTAGTAGTTTGATAGATTTAAGGTAAAGATTATGTTATTAGATTTTGAAACAACTGCGATGCTGGTGATGACGATTATTTTAACAGTACTCAGTATTGTGACTTTAGTCAACACCAATGTCCGTTAAGTTTTCAGGAGGCCGAAGTGAGTGAATCATATCGTCCTCTTTTTTTGTGCCTTTTCTTTCAGGCTTTCTTGTATCTTGCCGAACCTTTCCTTCAAACCCTAAACATTATTTAAAAAACATCCCTTTAATTAATAATTTTCATAATATAGCATTGAAAAGATGCCCTATTTGAGGAAATCTGATTAAATTTGCACCTAAAATCAAAATAAATTGATGATGAGAAAGATTTTATCAACTTTCGCTATAACAGTTTTGGCGGTCACCCTGCTGTCGTCTTGCCTCAATTCGGCAGACGAAGACAGCCTTTCCTATGACGACACAGCCATCACCTCGTTTTCGGTGGGCAAACTCAATTTGTATTTACATACAACTTCTTCCACGGGAGCTGACAGTGTTTATCAAAAAACTGTGGAAGGGAAAAACCAACGATTCTACATCGATCAAATCGCAGGGGTCATCTACAACCCCGATTCTCTTCCCTATGGAACGGACGCGGCGCACGTGCTCGTTTTCATAGGCACGAAAAACGGGGGGGGCATCGCCTTGAAAAGCCTTACCAGCGATTCGCTGAGCTATTTTTCCGACAAGGATTCCATCGACTTTACTTCGCCGCGCGTGTTCAGGGTCTTTTCCTATAGTCAGCAGGCACAGCGCGACTACACCGTCCACGTGAATGTGCACAAGGAAATCGGTTCTGCATTCAACTGGAAAAAAGTGGGCGAAAGCACGGCCTTCGCACAGTTTCAGGGCATGAAGGCGGTGGCTTGCAACGGCAAGATGTATCTTTTTGGCCGGAACGGCTCGCACACGGAGATTTATGCATCGGAAAACGGCACCGACTGGACCGGCACCAATACCTTGATGGAAGCCGACGCCTACAAGAGCGTGGTGGTGAAGGGCGACGCCCTCTTTGTGTTCGACAATGGCAACGTCAGAAAAATGGATGGCTCTTCTTGGACGGACATTTCTTCGCCCCAGAACGTCAAGCAATTGGTGGGAAGCAGTGAAAAGGCACTGTATGCCGTAGGGAAGAACCGCGAAGTGCTGATGTCTGCCGACGACGGCATCACATGGACAGAAGAAACCGTTGCCGACAATGCCGCAATGCTGCCCGTGCAGGATTTTAGTCTGGTGGCAATGCCTTTGAAAACCAATCCCGAGCTTAGCCGTCTCACCTTGTTGGGCAACCGCAATGCAGGGGCAACTTCGCAGGATTCAACCGCCACCGTATGGTTTAAAATAGAGGAAGGCTCAACTGCCGGAGAATGGAGCCACATCCCGTTTGCAGACGGCAACCGTTATCCCATGCCCTACTTGAAGGGCACAACGGCGGTGGCCTATGGCGATGACATTCTGGCCATGGGCGGAGGGGGACAAGGCACGGATGCTTCTGCATCTTTCTCCACAGCCTATACCAGCAAGGACGGAGGCATTACGTGGAAGCCCGCCCCCACCTACAACGTGCCCAAAGAACTGTCATCGAACGGCATTTTTGCTTTGATGAAGGACAAAAATAACTATTTGTGGCTGATTTGTGGAGGAACCGGGCAAATTTGGCGAGGCAGACTGAACAGCCTGGGATGGGCTGCGGAGCAAAAAACTTTTACGGAATAGAATGAAACGCATACTTGTCTTCACGATATCGCTTCTGGTCACTGTGGGCGCAAGTGCACAGTGGGACGAAGAATATCGGATGGAGATAGGGGGAGGAATGGGCTTGGTGTCTTATTTAGGCGACTTCAACGGCAATCTTGCCGCTCACCAGCAGCCCATGGCGTCGTTGGTGGCAAAAAGGGTGTTCAATCCCTACATGGCCTTGGCGGCGAACGTATCGTATGGCAAACTGAAAGGAAATGCCAAGGACGTCACCACGTTCTATCCGGATTTTAAAGACCGCCTATACACCTTCAGCCATCCACTGATAGATGTAGGACTGCGCTATGAATACAATTTCTGGGCTTACGGAACGGGCAAAGACTATCGGGGCGCCAGACGGCTGGCTCCTTTCGTGTTCGTGGGACTGGGGGCAACCTACGCCGACACTGCCCAGGGAGGGGTGCTGGCCATGAACCTTCCTATGGGCGCAGGCATCAAATACAAGGCGACTTCGCGCGTGAATATAGTGATGGATTGGGCGGTTCATTTCAGCGGCAGCGACAAACTCGACGGGGTGAAAGATCCCTATTATATAAAAAGTACGGGCGCGTTCAAGAACAAAGACTGTTATTCGACATGGCAGCTGACCGTCACGTACAGCTTTATGGCTAAATGTAGAACCTGTAACAATGACAGAGATGACTGACAAATTGGATATGAAGCGCATCCCCAGGCATATTGCCATCATCATGGATGGAAATGGAAGATGGGCGACCGAAAGAGGGAAAGACCGCAGCTACGGCCATCAGGCGGGCGTGGATGCCGTGCGCATCATCACATCAGAGTGCGTGAACCTCGGGGTGGAATATCTTACACTTTATACTTTTTCCACCGAAAACTGGAACCGCCCTGCCGATGAAGTGTCGGCACTCATGGGCATTGTGCTCACTGCTCTCGAAGACGAGATCTTCATGAAGAACAATGTGCGTTTCCAAGTCATTGGCGATATCCGGCGTTTGCCGCAAGACGTACAGGAAAAACTGCAGGAAACCATCAGACACACCGAAAACAACACGGCCATGACGATGGTCATAGCCCTGAGCTATTCGTCGAAATGGGAAATCACCAAAGCGGTGAAAAACATTGTTCTTGAAGTGAAAGAAGGGAAACTGGAACCTGAACACATCACCGAAGATGTAATCAACGAACATTTGGAGACGGGTTTCATGCCAGATCCCGACTTGCTGATACGAACCGGCGGGGAACTGAGAATATCCAATTATCTGTTGTGGCAAATTGCCTATTCTGAGTTGTATTTCTGTGATACCTATTGGCCCGACTTCAACGAAGAATGTCTCCATCGCGCCATTTTCAGTTACCAAAGCCGCCAACGCCGATTTGGAAAGACCGAAGCGCAGATAGAAAACGAGATGAGGATAAAAGGTTAAAGAAAATGCAGAGAGGACTGTAAGATGTCCGATTCTATTTAATATAAAGAAGTAAATGAATAAAATATTAGGAAGAGTCTTGCTGCTCGCCGCACTTTGCATCGGCACGGGCGCACAGGCGCAGGAAAAAATAGTGAATCCCGAGATTTCATACGCCGGTGTTCCCCGTACATGCACCATTGCCGGAATTGCCATTTCGGGGGTGGAAGGATATGAAGACTATGTGCTGGCAGGCATCTCGGGACTTTCCATCGGTCAGGAAGTGACCATTCCCGGCAGCAAACTTACGGAAGCGGTGAAGCGTTACTGGCGGCACGGGCTGTTCTCGAAAGTGTCGCTTGCCGTCGATTCTATCATTGGAGACAAGGCGTACCTGCATTTTTATCTCGGGGTGCTGCCCCGCGTTTCCACCATCAACTACTACGGACTGAAGAAATCGGAACGTGAAGATATGGAAAAGAAACTGGGACTACTCAAAGGTTCGCAGATCACCCCCAACACGATTGACCGCGCGAAAATTCTTGCCAAGAAATATTTTGACGACAAGGGGTACAAGAATGCCGAAGTCATCATCAATCAGCGCGATGACGTAGCGGGCAAGAATCAGGTGATTCTTGACGTAAACATCGACAAGAAGGAAAAACTGAAAGTACATCAGATCATCATCGAAGGCAACCATGAACTGGCCGAGAAGAAAATCAAGGGAGGCCTGTTCAGAAAAGGTGCATTCTCCAAAACGCATGAGGCGGGCAAACTTTCCACGTTCTTGAAAGCCAAAAAATTCACGCCCGAACGGTGGAAGGAAGACAAGCAGAAACTCATTGAAAAATACAACGAGTACGGTTACCGCGATGCCGCGATTCTTGAAGACAGCGTTTGGAATTACGACGACAAGCATGTGAACATATATATAAAGGTGTCGGAAGGCAAGAAATATTATATGCGCAACATCACGTGGGTGGGCAATACGGTGTATGCGACAGACTATCTCAACAACAAACTCGGCATGAAGAGTGGCGACGTGTACAACCAGAAACAATTGAGCAAACGCCTGCACACGGACGAAGACGCTGTGGGCAACGACTACTGGAACAACGGTTATGTGTTCTCGGGCATCGATCCGGCGGAAGTGAACATCGTGGGCGACTCCATCGATCTTGAAATGCGCGTCACCGAAGGACCGCAGGCGCGCTTGAGCCATGTGCGCATCAATGGAAACGACCGCCTGTATGAAAATGTCATCCGTAGAGAACTGCGCACCAAACCGGGAGATTTGTTCTCAAAGGAAGCATTGATGCGTTCGGTCCGTGAATTGGGTTCCATGGGCCATTTCGAGCCGGAACAAATAGATCCGGGCGTGAAAACCAACCCGGAAGACGGTACGGTGGATATTAACTGGACGCTCGTGCCTAAGAACAACGACCAGCTGGAACTGTCGTTAGGCTGGGGACAGACGGGTCTTATCGGGCGCATCGGTATCAAGCTGAACAATTTCTCGTTGGCAAACCTTTTCAACAAGAACAAGGAGCACCGCGGCATCCTTCCCATTGGCGACGGCGAGCAGTTGTCTGTGGGACTGCAGACCAATGCTAAATATTACACGTCTATCAATACCTCTTATTCTACCAACTGGTTCGGAGGGAAACGCCCCATACAGTTCACCCTGAGCGGCTACTATTCCAAGCAGAGCGGCATATCAAGTTCTTATTACAACACCGCGTTGCAAAACAGTTTGATGAATTACCGCTTTGGCTACGGAAACAGTTACTACAACAACTACGAGAGTTACTATGACCCTGATGAATACATCAAACTGGTGGGAGCATCATTGGGTTGGGGAAAACGCCTGCGTTGGCCTGACGACTATTTCACGCTGTCGGTTGAGTTGGGCTTCCAGCGTTACGTGATGAAAAACTGGAGGTATTTCCTTTTCACCAACGGTGCCTCCAACAACTTGAATTTGGGCATCACACTGGCTCGCTCATCTACCGACAACCCATACTTCCCACGTTACGGTTCGGAGTTTATGGCCTCCGTATCCATTACACCGCCTTGGTCGGCATGGGATCATAAAGACTACCGGAATCTGGCGAACGATGACAAGGCTGCCAATTTCATTCAGCAGCAGCAGGAGAAATATAGATGGCTGGAGTACCATAAGTGGAAATTCAAGAGCAAGACCTACACTGCCCTTACCAGTGGCCAAAAATGTTTCGTGTTGATGACACGCGTTGAGTTCGGACTGCTCGGCTCTTACAACAAATACAAGAAGTCGCCGTTCGAGACCTTTACGGTGGGTGGAGACGGCATGAGCGGTTATTCGGGCGGATTTGCCGAAGAAACCATCGGATTGCGCGGTTACGACAATGCTTCCGTCGGCTACCAGACCTATGCTTACGACCGCCTTTCGCTCGAACTCAGGTATCCTTTCCTGCTGGGTGCCACCACCATCTACGGCCTTACTTTCCTTGAAGCGGGCAACGCTTGGAAGGACACAAAGAAGTTCAATCCGTTCGACATGAAGCGAAGTGCCGGTGTGGGTGTGCGCATTTTCCTGCCAATGGTGGGAATGATGGGTATTGACTGGGCGTACGGTTTCGATAAGGTGCCCGACGGAAACAATGGATGGAAACAGGGAGGAAGCCAGTTCCACTTTGTATTGGGTCAGGAATTCTGACGTACGGGATGTCGTAGAGACAATATTATTATTAAATAAGAAAGTTTATGAAGAAGATCATTATGTTATGCCTCTTTGCCCTTGTGGCAACAGGTGCCAGTGCGCAGAAGTTTGCGCTCATCGACATGGAATATATACTGAAAAACGTTCCGGCATACGAACGTGCCAACGAGCAGCTGAATCAGGTGTCAAAAAAATGGCAAGCCGAAGTGGAGGCGCTCAACAACGAGGCGCAGACGCTTTACAAGAATTACCAGAACGAGGTGGTGTTCCTCTCGCAAGAACAGAAAAAATCCAAGCAGGAAGCCATCATGAAGAAAGAAAAGGCTGCCAGCGACCTGAAAAAGAAGTATTTCGGCCCAGAGGGGGAGTTGTTCAAGAAGCGCGAGAGCCTGATGACACCTATTCAGGAAGAAATTTACAATGCGGTGAAGGACATTTCTGATATGCGCGGCTATAGTTTGGTCTTGGACCGGTCGAGCGATGCAGGTATTATCTTTGCCAGTCCGAAAGTAGATATCAGCAATGAGGTGCTGGCCAAGTTGGGCTATGCCAACTGAAACAAGTAACAAACATAACATATTATAAAACAAAGTAGAAATGAAGAAAGTTTTTTTAATGCTGATGCTGTTCGCACCATTGGCAACATTCGCACAGAAGTTTGGTCACGTTGACGCTCAGTCCATCATGCAGTCCATGCCCGAGTTCATCAAAGCGCGCGGCGAGTTGGAAGCGCAAGGCAAGCAGTATGAAAACGAATTGAAAGGCATGCAAGACGAAATTCAGCGCAAGGGCGATGAATACGAGAAAACCAAGAGCACGATGAACGCTACCAAGCAGCAGGAAACCGAAGCCAGTCTCCAGCAATTGATGCAGAAATATCAGCAGGCCTACCAGGACAACCAGCAGAATCTGCAAAAGATGCAGGCTGAGAAAATGCAGCCCATCATGAACAAAATCACCACAGCCATCAAGAATGTAGGCAAGAACGGTGGTTATGTGTACATCATGGACGTGAGTGCCGGCATCCCCTATATCAGCGACACACTGAGCAAGGATGTTACCTCGGACGTGAAGGCTGAAATCAACAAATTGAAATAATGAGAAGAATCCTCATATCCATCTTGCTCTGTGCGCTCCCGTTCCTGGCGGGCGCACAGATCAGGTTCGGTTATCTCAGCTACAGCGAGGCATTCCGTGCAATGCCCGAGTATGCCGTTGCACAGAGGAATCTGTCGGAACTTCGCGCACAATACGATGCGGAAATGAAACGTGCCGAAACGGAGTTCAACAAAAAATACGAAGACTTTCTTGAGGGCCAGCGCAGTTTTGCCGAAGCCATCCGCCGGAAACGCCAGTCGGAATTGCAGGAAATGATGCAGAAAAACGTGGCGTTCAAGCAAAAGGCACAGCAATTGCTGGAGGCTGCCGAACGCGACGCTTTCTTTCCGTTGAAAGAAAAGTTGAACTCGCTGCTTGTCAGAATGGGTAAGGAGAGAGGCTACGCCTTCATTCTGAACACCGACAACAACGCATGCCCATACGTGAGCAACGAAATGGGCGAAAACATAACTGCCGATGTAAGGCAGGCACTGGCAGCAGAATAGAGCGTGTGGACGGTGCGTTTGCTCCATCCCTTGTCCTGTTCAGCCAGCGATTGACCCTAAAGAAACCAAATGCCAAAGCAGATGATGAACCTTGCGAACGTTCCAGGCCCGATAGGCGTGTTTGACAGCGGTTATGGTGGTTTGACCATTCTCTGCCAAATGCGGAAGATTCTTCCACAGTACGATTATCTGTATCTGGGAGACAATGCGCGTGCACCTTATGGTTCGCGCTCTTTCGATGTGGTGTACAAATTCACTCGTGAGGCTGTACTGAAACTCTTTTCCATGGGATGCCACTTGGTGATTCTTGCCTGCAACACCGCTTCGGCAAAAGCACTCCGCACCATTCAGCAGAAAGACTTGCCGCAGATAGACCCGGGACGCAGGGTGCTGGGCATTATCCGCCCTACGGCAGAATGCATAGGCAGTATCACTCAAAGTCGGCATATAGGTCTGTTGGCCACTGAGGGAACGGTGAACAGCCGGAGTTACGACATTGAAATCAACAAGATATTTCCCGACATTTCCGTCACAGGAGTGGCGTGCCCGCTGTGGGCGGCCATTGTAGAGGCAAACGAAGGCGACAGTCCCGGCGCCGACTATTTTGTCCACAAGCGTATAGCCCAACTGTTGGAGAGCGACCCTGCCGTCGATTCTGTCATTCTGGGATGTACGCACTATCCGTTGTTGATGAGCAAGATTGTGAAATATGTTCCATGCGGCGTGAAAGTGATACCACAGGGCGAATATGTGGCCAACAGCCTGAAAGATTATTTGGCACGGCATCCGGAAATGGAACGGAAATGTACAAAAGGTTCGTCGTGCCACTATCTCACCACCGAGAATCCTGAAAAGTTCAAGGAGCGCGCCCTGCTCTTTCTCCGTGAGCAAGTGGAGGTGGAGAACGTGGTGCTCGAATAAAGGGACACCACCTCATAGAATGGGAAAATGACAATAACACTAAAAAAAGAAAATGCAATGAAGAAAATTTTGATGACACTCGTGCTTGTTGCTGCCGTGACAACAGCGGTGAGCGCACAACAGAAAGAAAAAAGTAATTGGTGGGGCGGTTTGGAACTTCGCGACGGTTATATATTGGGCAAGAAAACAACAGGCCCCGACGGCAACAAGCCCAGCAGCAACAATGGCATGGCATTTCATGTGTTGGGAGGATATTACCTGGCAGACAACGTATCAGTGGGGCTGGGGTTTGGTATTGACCATTTCAGCAACCCCAGTTTCAGTTATGTTCCTGCCTTTCTTGACCTCCGCTATCATCCGTTGGCAACTTCCAAGAACGTAGTGGTTAATCTTCAAACAGGTCTTCCTCTCATCAACAACGACAAGATTTATCGTGGAAAGTTCGACTTTGACCTTTCTGTGGGCTACAGTATCAAGGTGTCTCGCCTCAATCTGATTCCCGCCGTGGGTCTCAACTATACGAAATACGAAGAAAAAGCTGATGGGAACGGACACAAGCGCAACACGGTTTACGTGAAATTGGGCATCACCATTTAGTCTGCCTTTCCTTTATTTTACCGCAACCATGCGTGCAGGCTGTGTCTTTATGCTCTGTGCATCGCATGGTTGTTGGTAATAGGGCTGGCTGACGGATGAGACAAGCCAGCGGGCGCATTAAATGTTGAATATCTATTTATGCTGTCAATCGCTTACTTCTCTACCACGATAGTATGTGCGGAATGTGTCTTCGGCATAGCCGTTTCCTGTCACTTTAAACGAAAATGGAGTTGCATCTTTCATTTCCTTCCCAAGATAAAATACACGGAATGAATCTTTTGCATATCCGTCTCCAATATACTGAAAAGAGTTTGTTGTGGCATTGTCTATTTGCTTTCCCAAAAAATAAACATGAAAGTTGTCTTTGGCATATCCGCCATTTAAAATCTTGAAGCTGTGGCTGTTTGCCTCTTTTATTTTCTTTCCGTTGAAGAGTACAGCGTTTGGCGTGATTCTGTATCCTTCAACGTTCTCCATATTTGGATAAGGGAGAACGTCGTCATATTCGGAATACGTATTCCGCTTTAGTTGAAAAGAAAAGGGGTCAACATATTCCAACACCTTGCCTTTATAATAGACATTGAAACGATCTTTGGCATACCCATGTCCTAATTCTATGAATGAAGCCGGATCTGTTCCGGTCATTGGCGATCCTCGAAAAAACATGATGCCGTCTTGATAGAAATAGTCCATAGATTGGTTCTGTGCCAGGCCTTTTAGTGGAGAACTCATCCATAGAAGTGTGCACACCGGTATAAGGGCATACATGCGAAGCGGTCTTTTTCTGTTCATCATATTGTAAAACTTAGTGACGGTTGCAAAAATACATCTTTTTTCAAATAACCGCAACTGTTTAAAACAGATTTTCTGGATTTTGGCACATGGAGATGAAAGGGAAGCAATTGCGTATCAGTTGGCTGCGGTTATCTCTTTTCGGTTCGTCCGACAAATGCGTAGGTAGAGATTTGAAAAATCTCCATAACGATATACGCGATGAACCAAATGGAATTGTACCAAGCAGGTGTAAAAAAAAGAGTTAAACTGCCAATAATCAGGCGCTTAACTCTTTTCTTTAGCTTACTGTTTGACACTACTTTACCCAAACTTTCCGCATGCTGCCGTCTTCCATCCTAATGATGTTCAGTCCCCGCATGGCTTTCGGCCTGAGACTTCCGTCAACCGCATATATCGTTTTAGACGGGAATACCTCTTTCGTGGAGGGGGCATTGATGCCCGTGGTGGCCGGTGCTGGTATTTTCATCTTATTCACATTCACAATATATCCTGACTTGGCATCCAGAATGAAAGCAATTGCATTCAAATGCTCCTTGGGAATAACCGTGGGGTGGGGATTGGTTTCTGTCGTTTCAAAAACAGGAATCTCAAGTTGCACTCTGTGTACATAATTTTCAGTGGTGGCTACCGATGGAGGAAGTGAACCTTCCATACCCAGTTCCACCCCGGCTCCTGCCACCGGAACGTGGTTGTACTTCAGTCCCTTTATGTATTTTTTTTCGTGCGTAAGCGGTTCAAGATTCGGGTCGGATGTTATGCTGGAGTCGTCTCCCAAATTATAGTAATAATTCAATTGCGCCCAATCTACATCATCTTTATACATGCTGTCGGCAGTGATGACATAGGCCAGCCTGTATTCCCGGTTGAGATTCTCGTAGAATTTAACATTGGATGTAATTTCAACCCATTGATACTTCTCGTCGGTCCATTTTGCTTCAACATCAATGTCTGCAATACATTTTTGTTCCAGCAGTTGGTCAATCATTTCTGGCGCTCCGAATCCTTTGGAATTTCTTCCATGGTAAGGGTCGATGTCAAACCGTCTGTCCAAGAATGCCGTTGGTACTCCCACAATTCTTGCCATAATATTTTCGTAGCCCGACCACTTTGACAATGTTGCCATGGAGGTGCCGTCTTGCGGTGGGTAGTGGGCAGCCACCTGTATCACACGGTCTCCATATTTTTCCTGTACCAGTTCCATCCCCACAGTGCCTCTCGGACACCATCCGCATCTTGTGCCGGTGTATTCTTCCTCGATTACGCGTTTGGTTTGCGCAAAGGCAGCGGAATTTAACACAGCGACAATGATCATGAATACTGCTTTCTTCATCATTCTACTTCTTTACCAAAACTTTTTGTATGGTAGCTGTGCCCTCATGATACACTTTCACCAAGTATAGGCCATCCGGCAGTTGTGTCTGGGTCATTTGTCTTCCGCAGGAGTTGAATACCTCCACCTTGTCGTAGTCGCCCCATATTCTAATGTTTCCATTTTCAACGCTCACGGAAGGGCGGAAGCCGTTTTCCGCGTCTTGTATGGCTGTGGTACCCGCATTTGAAACTTTCAGGATGCGAGAATCGAGTATGGTTTTGGAGCAGATGTGAGACTTGGCGTCTGGACGGCGGCCGATAGTTACCAACACCTTGAAATTGTCAGGAT
This sequence comes from Prevotella sp., assembly GCA_022773395.1. Taxonomy (GTDB): domain Bacteria; phylum Bacteroidota; class Bacteroidia; order Bacteroidales; family Bacteroidaceae; genus Prevotella. The sequence continues at coordinate 58,923 of JALFBL010000010.1, read as the reverse complement.
TTCCGGAGAAGGGCTCGGGAAGAACAATATCGTAGGTCTGGCTGAATTTCTCATTGCTGAATGCCAATGGTGTGCCATTCACTCCGTTGATGGTTTTGATAAAGATGTCCTGATGATGGTTGTAGCCATCGGGAGCCATTATCTGGTCGATTACCGGAACATTGTCTTCGAGCAGTGAAAGGGTAACTACCACATCGTCGAAATAGATTTTTTCAAGTTCCTGAATGTCAACTGTTGCCTTCAACTCATTGGGATTGTCCGTTTTGTTAAGACTTGCCTTGAAATCATAAAAAGAATAAGTGTTTTTGTCTGTCTCGTCAAGCAATTTTGTAGTGCGCCCCTCGGAAGAGTAGGTCACGGTCTTGTCGGTTCCGAAAGTCATTCGGTTAAGCGAAAGTCTGGGGGCACTGCGCTTTGCTGAGGGCAGTCCTCCATAGGCGTTCATTCCAAAAACTTCACCGTCTTCTGTTGTATATGCACCTTCATGCATGTGAATTTGGCAAATGTTAAATTTAAGGGCAGTTCCCTCGAAGAAATCTTGGGCATCTTTTGTCTCACCTATCGATTTCCCGATGTAGGGTGCCCATTCGCCAGCCCAACGCTCTATAAGATGTTCGCGTTTAGGCATGCCGCTCTTGGAATAATACAGTACACCGAGCTTTGCCGGCATTTCATTTTTCACGGTGTTTCCATTGATTTCGGTCAAGGCAAATTGCATGTCGGCGGTTCTCTCTACAGGCACTTCCGTTTGCAAATAGGCTATGGCTCCTTTCGCCATTTCTCCGTTCGTCGTGCCTTCTACGGGATCTGCCGTTATGCCTCTTACAGACCATTTTGCAGCAGTAAGCTTTTGGGTGCTGAGGTTTTGCAATTTCACGGTTATGGCAGCCTTTCCGCCGGCTGTGATGTACGGATTCCTACTGCTGATGTCCAAAATTGGAAAGTTCTGGCTCAGGTCTTTCCCGTTGGGATCAATCCATACGTCCATGGCCCAGTTAGAGTACCCTTCGTAAAGAGTGTAGTCGTATATATATGTTCCGAAGATGACGTAACGCCCACCCGTAAACCGTGCACCGGCAGCATCAGCCCCAAGCACCTTTGTGTCTTCGTTAAGGGTGAGTTGCACTCCTATGAGAATTGGTGTGTCTGGTATGAGAAAAGGCGTGTCCAGCATGATTTTGTTGTATCCAAATTTAAAATCGGCATCTTGGCTGTAAAGCACTTTGCGCGTCTCGGAATCCCATACGCACACCATGCCCGACAACTCCTGGTCCTTGTTGTCAAAGATAAAGCAAGGTTCTATGGCTTTGATACGTGCGCCGGCGAGTCCTTGTACCGGCTGCAATTCGATGCCTGCTCCGCTCGTTCCTCTTGAAAGAATTTGGCCGGAACCTGGTTGCGGATTTTCAATTCTGCTCGAATAAGTTAAACACACTTCATCTGTCTCTTGTGCTTTTGCACTCAACTGCCCTGCCGACAGGATGGCAAGCAGCAATAAGCCCCTGCTGGACAAAAAGTTAATTAGTTGTTTCATTTTAATACATTTACAGATTGTTATTGTTAAACAAGTATTTGCATTTGCAGCCTACAATGGCTATGTGTCTGTTTGAATGTTTTCCAAAAGTCAGAATATCTTTGTTTTCCTTCAATTGATTTCTATCATTTCATAGCACATATTCATTCCTCTCTTCGCCAACATATTCCCATGTTGTCGTACAAACAAGATAAGTTGCTGCAAAGATAATATTTTTTTATATCATTCAGACATTATTTCTGAACAATCATCGAAAAAAAACTGTTTTTCGAATTCGAACTCGAAGATTCGGCCTCCGGTGCAGATACGGTAAAAAGGCCGTGAGTTTCCAAGAAACCCTTGGCCTTTTTCTGTGGCAAACCGGAGAATGCTTCGGACTCTTTGCCTTTCAAACCTGCGACAGACGCAACGGGATGCTTCCCGGCTATTTAAAAACAAAAACGTGTTGGCAGGTTCCCACCCTGACAATATGTACACCTTTATGGAGCGATGCGATACAAAGATCTGCATGCCCTTGCTGATCCGTCGTTGACGAGATTTCCTTGATGCCATTCACGCCATATATGGCAATTGTGGCGTTTTCCTGTGCCCCTCTGACATTCAATGTTGATTGATCGGCAGAAATGCGGACATGGCACTGGCCATGATTCGCCTGATTGATTCCGGTTGTGATTTCTTCTTCGCCATCTACAAGATACCAGTTCTTTGCTTTTGCACTTGTAAAATCGGCATAGTTGAATTGGTTGTTGTCGGGTTCTGGAAATTCCGCCGAGTTGAGCATCACCAAAAAGCCCGGTTCGTCTTCCGAACGTGCTTCCAGACTTTCAAACAAGGTTTTTGCTCCCTCCACCGTCAGTTGGTTATGGTTTATATCCAGCATCTGCAAAGCGGTATGTCCTTTTACGGATAGAGTGGTCAAGTTGTTGTGGTCCAAACCCATGGCAACGATATTTGTGTGGTTTCCACAATGAAACTCCTCCAAGGCGTTGAAGCTGCAACTTACCGATTCGAGTGCGGGGTTGTTGGTAATGTCTATTTTTTTCAGCATATTGTCTCCGCAGCTCAGCACAGTGAGATTTTTCATCTTCGACAAATCCAGTTCTTCCAATTGATTGGAGAAACAATACAGTTCGCTCATTTGGGTGCATGAAGACAGATCCAATGTTTTCAGGCTATTCAACTTGCAGTTCAGTTCTTGCAACTGTGTGGCTTTTGACAAATTCAATTCAGTGAGTTGGTTGTCTCCACAATACAATTTTTCCAAATAACTTGTGGCAGTGACATCCAGTGACTGCAAGCCACAGTTTTCTACGAAAAGTTCACTGAGTCGGTTTTGTTTCCTCAAATCAATTTGTTTGATTTTGTTCTTGCTCACATTCAAAACGGAAATTTCGGGACATTGGGTAATGTCCAATGCCGCCAGTTGATTCTTGTAGCAGGCCAACTCCATTAAATTCGAGGCCTTGGAAAGATCCAGTGTCTCCAACTTGTTTTCCTGGCAGTAGAGCAAGAGCAGGTTTTCCGCTTCACCCAAATTCAAGGATGTCATTTCGTTGTCATTACAATATAGGCGGGCAAGGCGGATGTTGTGTGAAACGTCCAGTGAGCCAAGATGGTTGATGTCGCACTTCAACAGCAGCATGGAAGGCATTTGGGAACAGTCCAGATCGCTCAGCTGTAGTGATGAGCATTCAATGCCCAAAACGTTTCCCTTGATGGTTATTGTGGGATTGTCAACAGGAGCGGTCAGCGGCAAAAACGTTGGCTTGTCCACATCGGCCGATACCTCTTTCTCCAAAAGATTTCCGTCTCCCAAATCAATGCTTACAATTCCGTTTTCGGCAGCAATACTCAGTCTTACGGCATCGCCTTTCAGCATTTTGCTGTTTAGCAACATCATTCCTTGCTGATTTTTTTCTGCACGATGGGAAAACGATTCTGTTCTCTCCGTCAGTGCATGGACAGACTGAATACAAAGCATGGCTATTGCCAAGTAGGTGAAAGTAATTCTTCTTAAATTCATAAAATGAGGTTAAAGATTATAAATAATATGATAAGTCACGTGCAAAAATACACATTTCAATCGAACAGGACAAGCTTGCTCATGGATAAAATGCCACAAGATGTCCTTTGTGGCAACAAACAAAAAGTGAGGGATGGACATCACGCCCTACCTCACCCTAAAAGTATAATTATATTATGAAACGATGATAATTTTTCAAAAGCTATGCGCAAAGATAGGATTAATAAATGAAAAATCCAAGATTTTCTGCATAAAAAGATAGTTTTCTCTTGCATTTTTTGCACATTCTGTAGAATATTATTTAAAAATCGTGGTATTATGTGATATTTATGCAATTTGCCAAAGATTTGCGGATAAGTAAAAAATATGGACTACAGGCATCGGCCCCACTATTATAATAATAGGTGTAGCTGCAGCATATAGAAAAGAGCCAATGTTCCGTTTTCAAAAGCCGGAACATTGGCTCTTTTTCGTTTTATACCATCAAACCGTTCTTAAAACACAGTCTGTTGGCTTTCCATTTATTTTCTTCCTTTTTTCTTGGCCGTTGCTTTGGTGGTTGCCTTGGAAGGGACGGCCGTTTTTTCAGTTGGTTCAGCCTTGGGCTTTTCAACGCCCAGCAATTCCACGGTGAAAATCAACGCGCTGTAAGGAGCAATTTTTCCGGCATTACGTTCTCCATAAGCCAGTTCTTGCGGAATGAAGAGTTGCCATTTGCTGCCTACCGGCATCATGGTAAGTGCTTCGGTCCATCCTTTAATCACTTGGTTGGCACGGAACTTGTTGGTTGGGTCCTTACGTTCATAACTGCTGTCAAAAACGGTGCCGTCCACCAGTTTCCCTTCATATTTCACCACTACCTCATCGGTAGCAGTAGGAATCTCGCCCGTACCTTGCACAAGCACTTTGTATTGCAGTCCGCTGGCAGTAGTTTTCACACCTTCCTTGGTCTTGTTGGCAGCCAGAAAATCCTCTCCCATCTTGCGGTTAGCTTCGTTCTTGGCATTTGTCATTGCGTCTTTACGGTCTTTGAAGAACTTTTCGGCATCGCCTCTTTTAAAGAGTGTACTGTCGTTCTGCAACGCTGCCATAAACCCTTTATAGAACATTTCTGCCTGAATGGTGTCCGGTCCATCTTTAAATTCTCCCGATACACCAGGAAGCATTCGGCTTTTCACCATCGATGCAATGTTGATGCCTGCACCGTATGCTTTCGTGGCTTCTGTGACACCCGATTTGGTGGCCTCTTCGAAACCGCGCACAAAATCGCCCATGTAGGCCTCGTCAACACCATACTGCTGCTTGAGAAAAGGTACCAGACCGTTGGTAAGGGTAATTCCGGCAGCGTAACTGATAGAATCGGACGGAGTGGTCAGTACCACAGGCATTGTCTCTTCTACCTTTTCCTTTTTCTTCTTTTTGTCTTTCTTCTGGGCATTGGCTGTAAAGAAAGAAGCACTCACTGCTACAGTGAGTGCCAATATTACGGTTCTTTTCATATCAAAACTATCATATTGATTGCATGGATATTATTTTCCAAGACCTACCAGTTCAATCTTGAAAATCAACACAGAGAAAGGCTTGATTTGTCCCTGGTCGCGAGAGCCGTAAGCCTTGTCCTGGGGAATGGCAACTTCCCAAACCGAACCAACGGGCATGTGGGTCAATGCAGTGGTCCAACCGGGAATCACCTGATTGGCGCGCAAAGAAACGGCTTCGCCGCGCTTGTAGGAACTGTCGAACACCTTGCCGTCGATGGTCTTTCCTTCGTAGTTTACCTTTACCAAAGAGGTGTCTGTAGGGATGGCACCGTTACCTTCCTTGATTACCTTGTAGAGCACGCCGCCTGCGAGTTTCTTGACATCCTTTTGCTTTGCATAATTGGCAAGGAATTTCTCTCCGGCCGCTTTGTTGGCACCATACTGAGATTCCATTTCTCTCGACTTGATCTGCTCCATCTTGGACTGTGCTATAACCTGTGCCTGCTCGGGCGTCATCAATCCCTTCTTGCCGGTGGTTCCACTGATGAAACCTGCCATGAAGTTCTTCATGGAGATGGTTTTCGTAGAATCGCTGCCGAAGATTTCACGGTTGATGCCAGTAATCATCTGTGTTCCAATCTGCTGGCCAATCTGTATTCCGGCATAGTAGGCCGCCTTCTTCTTGTCTTCGCCGGCATTGGCACTTTCGTTCAAACCTTTGATAAAGTCTTCCATGTAAGCGGTGTCCACGCCGAGACGCTGTACAAGATATTCTTTCAAGCCCTGAGTCTGTGCCATGCCAATGGCATAACTCATCGTGTCCAAATCACTCTTCAGGCTTGCCTTTGGAGTGTTGTTGCCGCAAGATGTAAACGAAGCGGCAGCGATAGCCAGAGCGGCTACGAATGTTAACTTTTTCATTTTTTTGATTTTATTGTAAATTTTCTCTTTCTCAACCTCATGGTTCGATGTGTCGCAGCTTAGAGCACCTCAAGCAGTTCCACGTCGAAAATCAACGTTGCGTATGGAGGAATGCTGTTGCCGGCACCGCTTGGCCCGTAAGCCAACAGATAAGGGATGAAGAAACGGTATTTGGCGCCTTCCTTCATCAACTGCAAGCCTTCTGTCCATCCTGCAATCACTTGGTTCAACGGGAATGTTGCTGGCTCACCGCGCTGCACGCTGCTGTCGAATACCGTACCGTCGATGAGGAAACCCTCGTAGTGGCATTTCACCTTGTCGGAAGCCTTGGGGCTTTTTCCCGTACCTTCTTTGACGACAGTATATTGCAGACCGCTCTGGCAAGTCACCACTCCTTCTTTCTTGGCATTCTCTGCAAGGTATTTTTCACCTTCCACCTTTGCCACTTTCCCTTTTTCTTCTCTTTCCTTGTTCATTTCCGTTTCTTTCTCCTGAAAATATTCTTGAACGATGTTCTGTGCATCGCGATGATTTATTTTCAGTTCCTTTCCCTCAATGACATCCTGGACGGATGCGGCAAAGTCGCTGATGTTGAAATTTTCTATGCCCATTTGCGCCAATTGCCGGCCGATGCCCAGTCCTAAGGCGTAACTTAACTTATCCATTCTTCTTGTGTAAAATATTAGTATGTTGTGGTTTTAAATCATGCAAAGGTACTATTTTTATCTGATTATGTGATTGTTATTGCGGAAAAAATACTAATTTTGTGCATTGTTAAGAAAATATACATGAAAAAGATAGTTGTACTGACCGGTGCGGGAATGTCGGCCGAAAGTGGGCTGAGCACGTTCCGCGATGCCGATGGGCTATGGGAGAAGCATCCCGTGAGCCGTGTGGCAACACACGAAGCGTGGGAAAACGATCCCGACTACGTGAATTCGTTTTATAATATGCTGCGCAGGCAATTGGTAGATGCCCAGCCCAACGAGGGACACCGATTGGTGGCAAAGCTCGAAGAGCAATACAACGTGACGGTTGTTACGCAGAATGTGGACAATCTGCACGAACAGGCAGGCTCGAGCCATGTCATCCATCTGCACGGTGAGTTGATGAAAGTTTGCTCAAGCCGCGATGTGGACAATCCGCATTTCCAGGAAACTTTGGGAGGAAGCCGTCTCGAAGTGGCGCCTGGCGAGAAAGCGGGCGACGGTTCGTTGCTCCGGCCTTTCATCGTTTTCTTCGGCGAGGCCGTTCCCAACATTACCGTGGCTGCCGATTATGCCGAACAGGCCGACATCATGATTATCATCGGCACATCGCTCAACGTCTATCCCGCTGCCGGGCTTGCCCATCGCACCAAGCCCGGCACACCCGTTTATCTGATCGACCCCAATGACGTGGAGTCGCGCAGGGCGGGGAGTTTCAGGCATATCAAGAAAGGTGCCGGTGAGGGAATGAAAGAACTCGTAGCCCTGCTGATGAAATAAACAATTATGAGAGCTGCCCAATTACAACGCAAGTCGGTTTTCAAAGAATTACGCGACTATGCCTTCATCACCATTGCCATGCTCTCATACTGCATTGGCTGGTCGGTTTTCCTGTTGCCCAACAACATCACCACCGGTGGTGTTCCGGGCATTGCTTCCATTCTTGAATGGAGTCCGTTGCATATTCCCGCCCAATTGTCCTATTTTGTCATCAATGCGGGCTTGTTGCTGGTGGCATTAAAGATTTTGGGATGGAAATTTTGCATCAAGACAGTCTATGCTGTGCTCGTGCTCACCGTTTCATTGTCGTTGACCCGCGACTTTATGGGCAGTCTGCACCTGCTTGACGACCAGCCGTTCATGGCAAGTGTGCTCGGGGCGGTGTTCTGCGGAAGCGGCGTAGGGTTGGGCTTGGGAGCAAACGGAAGTTCGGGCGGCACCGACATCATTGCCGCCATCGTCAACAAATACAAGGATTTGTCGTTGGGAAGAATTATCCTGATATGCGACATCGTCATCATCACCTCGAGCTATTTTGTCTTGAAAGACTGGGAAAGGGTAATCTATGGTTACGTTGTGCTCTATATTACTGCATTTTGCGTGGATCAGGTTGTCAACTCCATGCGGCGGAGCGTACAGTTCTTCATCATTTCCGACAAATACAAGGAAATAGGCGAGCGCATCAATCTGGGAGTGCTCCGTGGATGCACAGTCATCAACTCCACGGGTTTTTATACCGAGCGGGAGATGAAGATGCTCTTTGTGCTGGCGAAAAAAAGCGAAAGCGCGAAAATTTTCCAAATGATAGAAGAGATAGACCCTGATGCGTTTGTCAGTCAAAGTGCAGTGATCGGAGTGTATGGCCGCGGCTTCGACCATTTCCGCCGTACACACAAGCATCCACTTCCAAGGGTAGAAGAAATGAAACAACAATGACACAAATTTATTCATACATATTATGGAAAACAAGGAAAAAGAAATGATGCAGCTTCCCGACAATGCGTTCAGGGAACTGAAAGAGGGTGAACAGTACGAACCGGTGATGTCTCCACAAAAGACATTCCCCGAAGTGAATGGCTGGTCGGTTGTTTGGGGACTCCTCATGGCGGTGCTCTTTTCAGCAGCCGCAGCCTACCTTGGACTGAAAGTGGGGCAGGTGTTTGAGGCGGCCATCCCCATTGCCATCATTGCTGTGGGCGTTTCAACCGCTTCCAAGCGCAAGAACGGTCTGGGCGAGAATGTCATTATCCAAAGCATCGGTGCCTGTTCGGGGGCTGTGGTGGCGGGTGCCATCTTCACGCTTCCAGCCATTTATATCCTGCAATCCAAATACCCCGAAATGTCGGCTTCCTTCCTCAACGTGTTCCTTTCATCGTTGCTGGGAGGCATCATCGGCATTTTGTTCCTCATTCCCTTCCGCAAGTATTTCGTGAGCGAAATGCACGGCAAATATCCTTTTCCGGAGGCCACGGCCACCACGCAGGTGCTGATGAGCGGTGCCAAGGGTGGCAGCCAGGCCAAACCGTTGCTGCTGGCGGGACTTATCGGTGGACTGTATGATTTCATCGTTGCCACGTTCGGATGGTGGAACGAACTGTTCACATCGCGCGTGATAGGCCTGGGCGAGCTGATTGCCGACAAGGCCAAGATTGTTTTCAAACTCAACACCAGTGCGGCTGTGCTCGGATTGGGCTATATCATCGGACTGAAGTATGCCTTTATCATTTGTCTTGGTTCGCTGGCCATTTGGTGGATCATCGTGCCGGGCATGGCATTGCTCTTCGGTGACCAAGTGCTCAACGTCTGGGATCCCTCCATTACTTCTACCGTGGGACAGATGTCGCCCGAAGAAATTTTCTCAGCCTATGGCAAGAGCATCGGTATCGGTGGCATTGCCATGGCCGGCATCATTGGCATCATCAAGTCGTGGGGCATCATTCGCAGTGCCGTTTCGCTGGCAGCCAAGGAAATGAAGAGCAAGGGCGCAACACCCGAGGACGTGAAGCGCACACAGCGCGACATCTCTTTCAAGATTATCGCCATCGGCTCCATCGTCACCATTCTTGTCACTTTCCTCTTCTTCTGGTTCGGTGTAATGGATGGCAACCTGCTCTTTGCCGTTGTGGGCATCCTGCTTGTTGCTGTCATCGCTTTCCTTTTCACCACCGTGGCGGCCAACGCCATTGCCATTGTAGGGTCTAATCCCGTATCGGGAATGACGCTGATGACGCTCATTCTTGCCTCCGTCGTGATGGTGGCAGTAGGTTTGAAAGGTACCAGCGGCATGGTGGCAGCCTTGATTATGGGAGGTGTGGTATGTACGGCACTCTCGATGGCAGGCGCACTCATCACTGACCTGAAAGTGGGCTACTGGCTTGGAACCACCCCCAAGAAACAGGAAACCTGGAAATTTCTTGGCACATTGGTGTCGGCGGCTACCGTTGGTGGTGTCATCATGCTGCTCAACGAAACATACGGATTCTCCAGTGGTCAGCTGGCTGCTCCGCAGGCCAATGCCATGGCGGCAGTCATCGACCCGTTGATGAACGGAGTGGGCGCACCCTGGATTCTTTACGCCATCGGTGCCGGCATTGCCGTTGTCCTTACCCTCTGCAAAGTACCGGCATTGCCTTTCGCCCTCGGAATGTTCATTCCCATCCAGCTCAACCTTCCCCTGTTGGTGGGTGGAGCGGTCAACTGGTTTGTTACCACTCGCAGTAAGGACGCTCAAGTTAACAAAGACCGTGGTGAAAAAGGAACGCTCATTGCCAGCGGATTCATTGCCGGAGGTGCGTTGATGGGTGTAGTGAGCGCATTGCTCCGTTTCGCAGGTTTCAATGCCATCAATGAAACGTGGTTGGGCAACCCGCTGTCGCAGGCATGTTCGTTGGCCATCTATCTCCTGCTGGTTGCCTATTTTGTCAGGACCACAAAAAAAACCAAATAAACTTTTGTCGGGCACGCACAAGGGCATCTGCCTGAACAATGCAACCCCTCCGAAAATGCAGATGGCATTTCGGAGGGGTTGCATTGTTCGCCTTCCGTCATCTTTAGTCATTCCGTGTTAGGTGGCACATGTCCAGAACGGTTGCTGTCTGGTAAAGTTTAAAAGATTTATAGACACCCAATCCGCTTTGTTTCTTGTTCCATACATTTATCCCCAATTGTGGTCATTAGGCTATTAATCTACGTAATTCCGTTGGTTTCTAATGATCGCTGTTAGAAGACGAATCGTGTAAATGTTTTGTTTCCAATAATTTGTGAGTTTGACCATGACGTTTTGGCTCTTGATGAGCGATTTGGGTTTGTTGTTGTTTATGAATTTGTCATAACCGTTACACCCCATTATATGTATTGGGGAAGAACCTCCACTTTTTATAAATCCGATTTTCAAAAAGAAACAAACCCCTTGGAAAACCCTTAGAACTCACGAGAACTGAGTTGTTGGATCATTGCGAATTCAACTCCAAATACTTGTTGATGACGTTTGCAGAAAGTGCATCGGGTGCTGTGAGCAGGGAGAGAATGCCGTTTTGTTTGAGGGTGGAGGCTATGAGACGCTTTTCGTAGGCGTATTTTTCGGCAATGACATGGCGAAACTGCTCTTCCATATTGCTGACGGGAGAGTGGATATAGTCTTTCAGTTGGGTATCTTCAAAGAAAACCACAAGCAGGCGGTGGCGGCGGCCGATCTGCCGCAGATAGGGCAGTTGACGTTTCAACGATGCCATGCCCATGAAGTTGGTGTAGAGGACAACGAGACTGCGCTTGTTGATGTGCTTGTTGATGTTGGCGCAAAGGGCAGAGAAATCGGTTTCGCTGAAAAGGGTGCGCTGGTGATAGAGTGTTTCGAGGAGCGTTTGCATGTGGCCCGACTGGCGTGAGGCAGGAACGAACGTCTCGAAGCGGTCGGAAAAAGTAATTAGGCCAGCCTTGTCTTCCTTCCTGATAGCGATGTACGACAGCACCAGCGAGGCGTTAATGGCATAGTCCAGCAGTGTCATTCCCTTTTGTCTGCCGTGTGCACTGCTATCCGCAAATGCCTGTTGCATCACCCTTCCTTTGTCAATCACGTTATAAATGTGTTGCGACCGTTCGTCTTGATAGACGTTGACCATGAGCTGGTGTCTGCGGGCACTGGCTTTCCAGTTGATGGTGCGGTAGTCGTCGCCTTTCACATAGTCTTTGATTTGTTCAAAATCGGTATGGTGTCCCACGCGGCGAATGCGCTTGATGCCCCTTTCTGCAAGATGGCTGCTGATGGCTATCAGTTCGTATTGACGAAGCATCCGGTAGGAAGGATATACCTTGATGGCAATCGGATGACTGCATGAGAAACGCCGCTGCACCAAGCCCAATACAGTGGTGCCCAATATGCGGACAAGTCCGAAATGATATTCGCCACGCTCCACAGGGCGAAGCAGGTAAGACAGGTGTCGCTCATTCCTTGCGCCAATACGGGCTTTCAGGCAAATGTCTCGCCGTTGAAATTCCGGAGGTATCTCGTCAATCACTTCCAATTGGAGAGGAAACGGAAATGTGTTTTCCACACGGATATGCACAGGATTGTCGTCACCATTCGAGAATCGTTCGGAACATTCCCGCTCTGCCCTGACTCCCCGTTTGCTGTAGAGCATGACAGTCTCTGCCACCACTGTTACCATCAGTATCCACAGGATTGCCATGCCCATATTGAACAATGGAGGATAGAGATAGCCACCTGCAACGAGCAGGACAACGGTGGACATGGCCAAATAGAACCGGAGAGTGAGATACATGGGCGTGCAGCGTTGTTATTGAGGAACTTCCACTTTGTCGATGAGCCTTTGTGCCACTTTCATGGCCGTAAAGCCTTCCATTTCAGCCTCGGCGGTGAGAACGAGTCGGTGCTGGAGGATGGGCGGAGTGACGAACTTGATGTCTTCGGGGGTGACGAAATCGCGTCCTTGCAGCAGTGCGTATGCCTTCGAGGCTTGCAGTATGGCCACCGATGCACGGGGAGATGCTCCGAGAAACACCGTCTTGCTGTTGCGCGTGGTCTGCACGATGGCGGCCATATAGCGCAGGAGCGACGGCTCAACGAACACCCGATGCATGCAAGCGCGCATGGCAAGCAGTTCGTCGATGCTGACAGCGGGTGCTACATTGTTGAGCTTCACCAAGTCTGCCTGGTTGTGGTGACGTTCAAGAATGGCCACTTCTTCGTCCAGCGACGGATAGTCCATGGTGATTTTCATCAGGAAACGGTCGGTCTGCGCTTCGGGTAACTTGTAGGTTCCTTCTTGTTCCACGGGGTTCTGGGTGGCAATGATGGTATAGACATCGCCCATTTTTCGGGTTGTTCCGTCAATGGTCACCTGCCTCTCCTCCATGACCTCAAACAGGGCCGCCTGTGTTTTGGCAGGGGCGCGGTTGATTTCATCCACCAGAAGCATATCGGTGAACACGGGACCCGGATGGAAATCAAACTCACTGCTTTTCATATTGAACACCGTTGTTCCCAGGATGTCGCTTGGCATGAGGTCGGGTGTGAATTGGATACGGCTGAAGCGGGCATCAATGAGTTTGGACACTAATCGGGCCAGCAGGGTTTTGGCCACACCCGGCACCCCTTCTATCAGCACATGGCCATTGGCGAGAATGGCTGTAAGCACGAGTTCTACGGTTTGTTCCTGCCCCACCACGATCTTTCCAATCCTGTCTTTCACCGTCTGTATTTTTTCGGCAAACTGCACGAGGTCTGCCCTTTGCAGTACGTTATTTTCTTCCATGAATTATATGCTTTTGATGATTTCGTTGATTTTCTCTATATATAAAGTAGAGGCTTTCGGCGTGATTTGTCTTTCGCTGTCTTTCATTCTACGCAAGTCGTTGACAAGCAGTTCTACTTCCTGCTGTTCCATACCTGTCTGAGAGGAAATAAGGGAGAAGGTGCGTCCGTCGTCTTCCCGGTTGGTGATGTCCACCTGCCATCTTCTGCGCATTAGTTCAGCGAAAAACATGAATTTTTTCATCACCAGGTCGCGATAGTCTTTTTTCTGATAATAGAGTGTCCCGATGAGTTCCACAAACTCAAGCGACTTGTTTTGCGGCTCTTCCATGACGGGAATTGTGCGCTGGCGACGCTTGGCAGTGAAGAGCATGAACAGGACAATGGTGAGCAACGCGAGATAAACCGCCCATTTCAGAGGTTTCTGAGACAGGAAATACCGGAGCGGCGATTGCTGCAGCTGGGCAGTTTGGGGCATATATGCCTCGGTGCGCACAATGGGCAAATTGCCCATTTGCGACAACAATCTGAAAATGTATTCGTGGTTTTCTCCATCCAACAAGGCATAGTTTGTAAAGATGAGCGGCGTGGAAACAAGTATGATTTCTCCCTTTCCCACGGGATAACTTACGGCCATCGCCCATTCTTCTTTCTCTATGGGGTAGGTACGTCCGTTCCCCAACGGCCCTGCCAGCAGTTTCGCACCTGTTGTGCTTTTTTTGACGCTGATATAGTGGTCGCACAGTTGTGGGTAAAACCTGTACAGGCGTTCTTTGTATCTATTGTCGGCTGTCCACCTGAGGGTGTCGCGGTGCAGCCTCTGCGCGGCATATTGTTGCAGCGACATAGATACATACATGTCACAGAACCGGCACGACAGTTTTTTCTCCACCACTGTACTCATCCTGTTGCCTGCCAGCATGATTTTGCTGCCGTTTCTTGGCATTTGCTGCAAGGCGTTGTAGTCTGTCCGGCTGAACGATGACAGGTCGTCTGCCACAACCAGCACACCTTTAGGCTGTTTGTCATCTCTCATTTGGTAGAGCGATTTCTTTGTCACGCGATAGCCTTTAGGCAACGACTTCACCAGAACACTGTCGAAGACATAGCACCCGAAAGGTTGTTTGTCGGTATGGCTGAACGAAGGCGTCCAGATAAATTTCTTGGGCATACGGTATTCCATGACAAAGACGAAAGCGAGGAATGTCAAAATGGAAAGAATGAACAGCTGGTTGAACTTCATGGCTCTGTCTCCTTTCCTATTTCCGCCTGTAAGCGGAACATGGTTTCATAAAGTGGCTTGTCGGCGTCAAAATTTCCGTATCGCACTCTCAAAAAGTTGTTGGTCATGTCACGGAATGCCTTTGAGCGAAATTCATAGACATATTGCGTGGGGGTCTTGTACGGTTGCCAGTCAATCTTTCCTCCGTCGTTCAGTGTTTTCAGTGTTTGCAGATACGCCCACCTTACGGCCTCTCGCCAGTCTGTTCGGCTTACCGCTTCATGGATGCGCTCCCGAAAATCCACCCCATAGATGCTGTCATCCTCCATCTTCTCTTCTCTTTTTACCTTTCGGATGAAGGAAAACAGTTCCGGGCGGTTCTTATAGACAAACCACAGGATGACCAGAGCAAGGCTGATGCCAGCCATCATGAGCAGCGGCTTGGACAATTGGTCTGCCAACGTGGAGCCCAAAATCTGCTGGAGCACTTCCATCATTTTCTCCATCAGCCACTCCATCAGGCTTTTCTGCTGCCCCATCAGTTCTTGATGATAATTGTAGGCACCATCGTTCTGCCAGGCAGAAATCTGCATGGTGTCGCAAACAAGTGTATCGGCAGAGCGGGGCAGCATCTTGTGGCACAGCTTAGAGTTGTTCAAATTTGTCGATATCGCTTTCAACCGTCATCCTGTCTATTTTTTCACAGGCATGGCCATATTGATAGCCCAGTCCCACCACCAAGATGGAGTAGGCAAGATAAGTGCCAAACGAACTGACAACCGAAAGCAGATAGACCAGGAAACTGTAGCCGAACGATGAAATGAAGGCGTTCTCTGCACCTTCCATACCCAAGAACATCTTGATCATGACAGCAATCTGCCACGGCATTTGGGTAATCATTTGCAAAACGCTGGCCAATATGGACAACACGATGAGAAGGGAAAATATTCCGCCCCATGTTTTGAATCCCAACCGCAAGGACTTGCGCAACGCCACCCACAGGGTGGCATCGTCCTCGAACTGGTAGATAGGCATGAACAGTGCCAAGGGTACGGCCACGGCAATCAGTGGGACATAGGCCACAAGAATGAGTGCCGGAGCAATGTAAGACGCCAGTGCAAACAATGCCAAGACGGCTATGGAGAGGATGATGGTGACAAGTATCAGGATGCTTCCCCGCTTGAGGTTTCTCACCATCTGCGGCTGCAACTCTTCCCAGCCAATGCCTTTCAAACGGTCGCCGCGCCTTTCATACACCTTCATCATGGCATAGATGATGCTCGTCAGCAGCGTGTAGCCGACGGTGTAGAGAACAACGTAGGCGACAAGACTCATGAGGATGCCTGACAAACTGTCCCAACCCATGGAGTCCAGGCCGTTGCCTGCTGTTCCTGCATCGGAAAACCGGGTGAAAAGGGCCATGTAGTTGCCCATCAGTCCGTTAAGCGCAAAAGCTTGGAAAAGGCACAGGGGCAGCAGGAAATAGGTGATATGCTTGAACAGAATTTTGAAATTCTCGCCGATAAATGCAAAGGTGTCGCTGATTTTCTCGCCGAAACTGCGCACCTTGTACAATTGGATAAGGGGTTTCTGGATGTTCATTTTAATTTGTTCTGAGTTTTTTTGTAATAATATGGGGCAGTCCTATATAATAGAAGATTACGAAAGCGAGTGAAGACAGAATGATGGCAAGGCGCAGTGTGTACGGCCATTCAGTATGCCGTGTGAAGAATCCTTCTATGAATCCTGCCACGATGAACAGGGGGACGGTGCCCACCACGATTTTCAAACCTCGCATGGCGCCTCTTCTGAACGATGTCATGCGCGAGTAAGTACCTGGAAACAGCCAGCTGTTGCCCATGGCCACACCGGCACTTCCTGCTACGATGATGGCGGAAATTTCCAGCGTGCCGTGCAACCATATGGCAAGCATCGACTCGGCGAGCAGTCCGTGCTGGAAAAAGAACGTCTGGAAGGCTCCCAGCATCACACCGTTCCTGAACAGCATGAATCCCGTGCCCACACTGGTGAAGATGCCCATAGCGAATACTGCCAACGAAACGAAAACGTTGTTGAGGGTAATGCCGAGAAACATTCCCATTTCCTCGCTGCCGCTATACACTGCCATGGGTTGGCCCTTGCCTATGTTCTCCAAGGTCATGTCTACATACCCGTTGCCCAATATCAAGCGTGCAAAGTCGGCATCATGGTATTGCGACATTGCTCCTATCAGGACACTTGCAGCGAATATGACAAGCGATACCAGCAACTCCTTGCGGGCATCATGCATGGTGTGTGGCACTTCACGTGTCCAGAATGTTACCATGCGCGACCACTTCTCGCGCTTGTTCCTGTAAATCTCGTTGTGCAGTGCCGAGGCCAAGTTGTTCAAATAGATGGTGATGCGCGAAGTGGGATAGTGGGTCTGCGAAAAAGCCAGGTCGGAAGTGATGTCCGTATAGGCATCAGCCAATGTGTCGGGCGATACCTCTTTGGTATCCTCAACCCATCTTTCCGTTTCCCTCCACTTCTCGATGTTCTGCCTGATAAACGAAACTTCCCTCATTCTTTCCACGTTTCCCGAACCGGTTTTCTTTGTTTCCCGCTTCTTGCTGGGCAAAGATAGGCAAAAAAAACGAAAAGCGCAGTCATATCGTGGACAAACATAAAGAGGAAATGCAAAAATAAGAGGGGCATTTCATCCAGAAAGTAGGGCTCTGGAGTTCTCTGCCTGCTTTTCCCTGTCCTGTAGAAACTGTTCTGCCCTCGTATTTTAGGATTTCAATTTCTATGTTGTCAAATGCCATATCTGACTGCATGTTTTGAATAGCAATGTATTGTCCCTTGCATTTTCCGGTTCAACTGGCAGGTGCAGTCGCTATTTTTCCGAGAACAAAACTTGAACAACCGTTTGTCCCACAGCCTTAAAGGTTTGTTTGTCAATATGCTCCATCGTGTCGTTCACTGTGTGCCATGTGGGGCCGAAAGAACTTTGCTGGCAATCGGGGTAGTGAGGGATGATGTCGATGGTGGGAACCTTTGCGAAATCGTTCACGGCCTGGTGGTCGTCCGTGACATAGCCGCCTTCGGCATCGGGGAAGTAGCTTCCGAATCCTGTCACTTTGGCAGCAGCCCACACTTTGTCGATAATGGCAGGTGCATATTGTTTGGACAGTCCTTCCTGATAGAAGCGCGCACCTTGTCCGCCCACCATGTCCAGCAGAATGCCGTAGCGTGCGTTGTAGGGTTTTACGTGCGTGTTCTGTGCCCAATATTGAGACCCCAATGCCCAGGAATCGTCTCCTGTCTCACTTGCGTCCCATTGGGGCTTTCCCCAATCCTCTGCATCAAAGCAGATAAAGTCCACGCCCACCTTCAGGGTGTCGATCTGCTGTAGCAGCCGCGCCATTTCTATCATCAAGGCCACACCGCTTGCACCGTCGTTTGCCGCCATGACGGGTTTGCGCCAATTGGTGCTGTCGGGATCATTGTCTGCCCACGGACGACTGTCCCAATGGGCGCAGAGCAATACTCTCGAAGTGAGTTCAGGCCTGTAGGAAGCAATGATGTTCGTGCTCTTCAGCGGTGTTCCGTCATATCCGGTCAAGGTGGCCTTCTGAAGGGTCACCGTGCAGCCATACTGTTTGAATTTCTTGACAATCCACTCTTCACACCGGTCGTGCGCCTCGCTGTTCATCGTGCGTGGGCCGAAAGCGCATTGCTCCTCGCAGAAACGATACGCACTGTCGGCATTGAACGATGGGCCAACGGGTCCCGAAACTGCCAGGTGTGCATCCGAAACCGGTTGCTTGTTGCTTTTGCAAGCTGTCAGCATGGAGGCCAACAGCCACACTCCTATATATAAATAATAATGTATATGCAAATGATATTTTGTTCTCATTGTTCTTTTGTTTTATTGTTGTCGATTAATGTGCCGCACACTGCACCTGCGACATCACGCGAAGCCAATTGCCTCCCCATATTTTTTCAATGTCGCGCTCGCTGTATTTCCTTTTGAGCAATTGCAGGGTGAAATTGATGAGTTCGCTACTGTCGGCCAGTCCGCAAACGCCACCGTCTCCATCGAAATCGGTGCCCAGTCCCACATGGTCGATGCCCATGGTCTGTATGGCATGTTCCAGATGTGCCATGACATCGTTTATGCTGGCCTCGCCGTTTTTCTGCAAGAATCCCTTGTAGAGGGTGACGTGCACCACGCCTCCATGGGCTGCCAGCAGTTTCATCTGCTGGTCGGTAAGGTTGCGCGGGTGGTCGCAGAGCGAACGGCAGTTGCTGTGGCTGCACACAATGGGCGTGCGGCTGATTTCCAATGCATCGTAGAAACTCTTTTCGCCCGCATGGCTCAGGTCCACCATAATGCCGTTGTCGTTCATGGCTTGGATAACCTTTTCGCCAAACTGGCTCACGCCATTGTGCGTGCTGCATCCCCTGCAACTGTCGCAAATGTCGTTGTCGCCATTATGGCAAAGGGTAATGTAGGTTACTCCGCGCCGTGAGAAATGCTCGACATTGGTAATGTCGTGGTTCAAAGCCAATCCGTTTTCAATGCCCAAGACGATGCTCTTGCGTCCTTTGCGCTTGTCCTCGTAAAGGTCGGCCGGTGTTCGGGCTATGCTTACGTATGGGCTGTTGTTTCTCACGATTTCTTCTATCTTGTCGAAAATCAGATCGGTATAGACCAATGGGCTATCTACATCAAATGCCACTTTCTGCGAGAACTGTTCGCCAAGTCTGGGCTGTGGCAAATAAGCCGCCATGACAACCGCGTCCAGCCTGCCTTCTGTCATTTTGTGGAGATCCACCAAAATGCGCGGATCGCGGCGGTCGAAATGGATGTTTTGCGGAAAGAACATGGGTGTGTCGCAATGTGTGTCGAGTGTAAGAATGCGGTCGTGCAGCCGTTTGGCATTATGGAAATTGCCGGCTTGCCGTACCAGCCAGCGGAACAAGGGCAGTCCGTTTTCCATCCATTCGGGATGCCACTGCACGCCCATAATGGACTTGAATTCGCTGCTTTCCATGGCCTCTATTGTTCCGTCGGCCGCCTTTGCCGTTGCATGGAAATGCTGGCCTGGATCAGCCACAGCCTGATGGTGGAACGAATTGACAAATACAACGTCTTTCCCGTACAGCGAATACAGTTCGCTGCCCTTTTCAAGACTTATGCGATGAGTCGGTTCCGATTTGTCGGCATCCTGCGAATGTTTCACCGTAGGCAGCGGAATGTCTTGCTCCACACGTCCACCCAAGGCCATTGCCAAGGTCTGCATGCCACGGCAGATGCCCAGCATGGGAATCTGTCGGTTGTAGGCCAGGCGTGTAATCATCAATTCGGGCAAATCGCGCTCGGCATTGATGTTTTTCAGCCGGGGCGATGGCTCTTCGCCGCACCACAGCGGATTGTAGTCGCCGCCACCGCTCAGCAGCAGTCCGTCGATATGGCTCAAAGTGTTGGCCAGCACATTATTGTCACTTACCGGCGGAATGATGACGGGTGTTCCTCCGGCGGCAATCACCTGCTTGTAATAGCGGTCTCTCAAGGTAACATCCGTCCCCTCGTAGTTGCTCGTGATGCCGATGACGGGCTGCCGGACGGCTCCCGGATAGGAGGAGTAGCATTGATCCAGGTGAGCCTGAAGATTGAAATCTTCCATTACTCTGTAGCGATAGGTATTTCGCGTTTAATACTTTGCTCTAATGAAATCAGTGTTTCTGTGGCTGCAACGCCCGGAATCTCCTGTATGCGGTTGTTGAGCAGATTCATCAGCTGCTCGTTGTCTTTTGCATACAATTTCACCAACATGGTGTAAGGGCCTGTGGTGAAGTGGCATTCAACGACTTCGGGAATTTCAAAAACCCTTTCCACCACTTGTTTGTACATATTCCCCTTTTCCAATGTGATGCCCACGTATGTGCATGTCGTGTAGCCCAGCGATTTTGGATTCACATCAAATCCGCTTCCCGTAATCACGCCTTCTTCTGCCAAATTTTGCACGCGTTGATGGATGGCGGCGCGCGACACGTTACATTCGGCGGCAACGTCTTTGAAGGGAATCCTTGCATTTTTCGACAAGATGCTCAATATTTTCTTGTCCAAATTGTCTATTTTCTCCATAAGTTACTTTAGTCCTAAACGATAATGGGATTGTTAAATTCTTAGCAAAAGTAGGCATTAAAAATGAATTGTGCAACGTTTTGGCACAGAAGTTAATCAAAATGAGACAAAATGTGGTGTTGCCCTGCCGTTCTACAGCCTTGGACGGGAGAAAGGCCGGCACCGTGGTGCGTTCAAGGATAAAAAATGTTATTTACTTTGTTATGTCTGTGATTTGCAGTAACTTTGCACATTCATTGTTTTAAAAGGTAGAATATGGCATATTTATTTTCTTCGGAATCGGTTTCAGAGGGACATCCCGACAAAGTGGCTGACCAGATTTCAGACACAATTCTCGACCAGTTGCTGGCTTACGACAGCAAGGCGCGCGTGGCTATCGAAACGCTTGTCACCACGGGTCAGGTGGTGATTGCGGGAGAGGTGCACAGCGAAGAATATGTTGACTTGCAGACGCTTGCGCGAAAGACCATCAACCAGATAGGCTACACTAAAAGTGAATACCAATTTGACGGAAATTCATGCGGCATTCTCAATGCCATCCACGAGCAGAGCGATGACATCAATCGTGGCGTTGACCGTGCCGAGGAAGAACGGCAGGGGGCAGGCGACCAGGGCATGATGTTCGGTTATGCTGTGAACGAAACGGAAAACTATATCCCCGTGACACTCGATTTGGCTCACCTTTTGATGAAAACGCTTGCAGACATCAGAAAGGAAGGCAGGGAGATGACATATCTGCGTCCCGACTCGAAGAGCCAGGTAACGGTGGAATACAATGACGATGGAGAGGCGCAACGTATTGACACCATCGTCATTTCTACGCAACACGACGAATTTATCAAGAATGAAAGCCATCAGGAAGAAGCCGACAGGCAGATGATGGAAAAAATCCGTGAAGACGTTGTCAACATCTTGGTGCCACGTGCGAAGAAAGAAATACACAGCCAAAGGGTGCTGGATTTATTCAACGACGACATCAAATATTTGGTGAACCCTACAGGCAAGTTCGTCATTGGCGGACCTCATGGCGACACGGGGCTTACCGGAAGAAAAATCATTGTGGACACCTATGGCGGAAAGGGCGCGCACGGTGGCGGTGCTTTCTCGGGGAAAGACTCGAGCAAAGTGGATCGCAGCGCAGCCTATGCTGCCCGCTACATAGCAAAGAACATGGTGGCGGCAGGCGTGTCCGACGAAATCTTGGTGCAGTTGAGCTATGCCATCGGTGTAGCAGAGCCTGTGAGCGTTTATGTAAACACCTACGGAAGAGGGCGTGTGAAGATGAGTGACGGCGAAATCGCCGCCAAAATAGAACGTATGTTCGATCTTCGGCCCAAAGCCATTGAAAAGTTGCTGGGACTGCGCAGCCCCATCTTCCGCGAAACGGCAGCCTATGGGCATATGGGCAGAAAGAACGAGGTGGTGAAAAAGGTGTTTGAAAGCCGTTATCATGAGAAAAAAGAAATGGAAGTGGAGCTGTTCACGTGGGAGAAGTTAGACAAAGTGGCTGACATCAAAAAGGCATTCGGGCTTTCATAACATACAATGTATCAGAAGCAGGACACGCTGCATCATGTGCAGCAGCCAGCCGTCAAGGCGGAGCCGGAAGCCGATGCTGCTTTGGAAGGAAAGTCTGGCGTACCCATTCGCACAATGGACAGGACAAAGCCCAAGCACCCTTATCAGGTGCTGGGGCAGTTGCCGCCCAATGCCACGCCGGCACAACAGGATTCAGCCATGCAGGCTGTGTTCCGACCGGAACAGAAGCATCTCGGCCAACGCCCTGACACGCTGCATCTGTCGGCTCCCGACAAGGAGAAATCCTCCGGAAAGACAACGCTTCCGCAATACTACCGCGAGAGTTTTTTCTCCAACGACAGTTTGTTTCACCCCGAGGTAGAAGGCGCACGATATGGCATTGCGGGCGATCCGCTGCCCTATGCCATGCGCAACGACCACGTGGTGACGGGTCTGCTTCTTGCCTGTTTCATCCTTGCTCTCTTGGCTTTTGCACGGACTAAACATTTTATTTTCCGCCAAGCCAAGAAATTTTTCTATGTGCCTCGCAGCGAAAACGTTACAACGCCCACTGATACAACAGGCGAATACCGTTTCCTGATGTTCTTGATCCTTCAAACCGGGCTGATATGTTCGCTGCTTATTTTCTTTTATACATTGCAGAACATTGCCGACACCTTTGTCCTTGCGTCGCAATACCAGCTCATCGGAATATTCTTCGGGTGCATTATGGTATATTTCGTTTTCAGAACGCTGTTGGCCACATTGTTGAATCTTGTGTTCTTCAATGCGAAGAAAAACATGCGGTGGCTCGAAGCCATGCTTTTCCTCACGGCCGTGGAGGGGGTGGTGCTGTTTCCCTTGGTTCTTTTGCAGAGTTATTTCGACTTGTCCATGCAGGGTGCTGTAATGTATATGTCGATTGTTTTAATCCTGGTCAAACTTCTGACGTTTTACAAGTGCTATGTCATCTTTTTCAAAAATAACAGGCCTTTATTGCAAATAATTTTGTACTTTTGTGCCCTCGAAATCATACCTCTCATAGCCTTGGGTGGCTTTCTGATAAAAATTGTGGACTATCTAAAAATTAATATCTAAGAGACTGATGATAAAGAAGATTCTGATATCGCAACCGCAGCCGTCAAGCGAGAAGTCGCCTTATTACGATATTGCGAACGATTTCGATGTGGAATTGGTATTCCGTCCGTTCATTAAGGTGGAAGGTCTCACTTCCAAAGAGTTCCGCCAGCAAAAAGTGAGCATTGTTGGGCACACCGCAGTTGTGTTCACGTCACGCCATGCTATTGACAACTATTTTAAACTGGCAAAGGAAATGCGCTTGGAGATTTCGGAAGACATGAAATATTTCTGCGTAACGGAGCAAGTGGCGCTCTATATTCAGAAGTATGT
The DNA here is from genome assembly GCA_022773395.1 of Prevotella sp. GTDB lineage: Bacteria > Bacteroidota > Bacteroidia > Bacteroidales > Bacteroidaceae > Prevotella. Next base: position 35,421 of record JALFBL010000010.1, on the reverse strand, counting down.
GCAGTACCGCAAGCGCAAAGTGTTCTTTGGAACTACGGGAAAAATTGATGATTTGCTGCCCTCTATGGTCAAGCACAAGACTGAAAAATATCTGGTTCCGTTGAGCAGTGTCCATGACAACAGTGTGAAGGATTTGTTCGATTCAAAGAAACTGCATCACACCGAGTGTGTAATGTACAGAACTGTCAGCAATGATTTTACAGAAGAAGAAGTCAAGGAGTTCGACTACGACATGTGCATCTTTTTCAGTCCGTCGGGCATCAATGCGTTTACAAAAACTTTTGGGACGACCAAGAACAACATTGCCGTGGGAACGTTTGGTCCTGCTACGGCAAAGACTGCCCACGATGCAGGCCTGAACTTGGTGATAGAGGCACCGTCGGAGAAATTCCCTTCCATGACAGGTGCTCTGAGATCCTATCTTGCGCGTCAGGAATAAGCCAGAACGTATGCCTGCATTCCGGACCCAGACATTCGGCAAAGAAGAGCGGATTTCGAGCAAAATCCTTATCGACAAACTCTTCGGTGGTGGCAAGAGCCGTTCGCTCGTTGCATACCCCGTCCGGCTTGTTTATATGAAAACGGAACGCAAGGAACCAGGTGAACCGGTGGCAAGCATTCTGATAAGCGTGCCCAAGCGCTGTTTCAAACTGGCCGTCAATCGCAATCGGGTGAAACGGCAGATACGGGAAGCCTACCGAAAAAACAAACATTTGGTAAGGCCGGCAGAAGGAGAGGGAGTGGCCATTGCATTTATCTGGTTTGAGAAGAATTTGCTCAAGACGTCGGACGTGGAACGGAGAATTGTGAAACTTCTGCGAAGAATGTCGGAAAACTTATGAGAATAGTTCATTCCGTCATACATTTCATGTCTCGGGCTTTGGTTTTCCTGCTGCTCATTCCGGTGGTTTTCTATCAACGCGTCATATCTCCTTTCACGCCGCCCTCGTGCCGATTCACGCCCACCTGTTCAGAATATGCACGGCAGGCACTTGTCAAGTACGGCCCATTCAAGGGGTTATGGCTTTCGGTATGGCGCATTTTGCGGTGCAATCCCTGGGGGGGAAGCGGGTACGATCCTGTTCCCTGACTCATGTTCACAGAAAAATATAACAGACACCATTAATATAATACATATCATTCGATGAAAAAAAACTTTGTTGAAGAGTTGAAATGGCGCGGAATGCTGGCGCAAATCATGCCCGGCACCGAAGAGTTGTTGCAGAAAGAAATGGTCTCGGCATACTTGGGCACTGACCCTACCGCTGATTCTTTGCACATTGGACATTTGTGTGGCATCATGATGCTTCGCCACCTGCAGCGTTGCGGGCACAAGCCCTTCATTCTGGTGGGTGGAGCAACCGGCATGATTGGCGACCCGTCGGGCAAAAGTCAGGAACGCAATTTGCTGAACAACGAAACACTGTACCACAATCAGGAATGCATCAAGGCTCAGGTGGCAAAGTTTCTTGATTTTGAGGCTGATGTGCCCAACAAGGCAGAGATGGTGAACAACTACGACTGGATGAAAGAATTCACTTTCCTCGATTTTGCCCGTGAAGTGGGAAAGCACATCACCGTGAACTATATGATGGCGAAAGAAAGCGTGCAGCAGCGTCTGAACGGTACGGCACGCGATGGACTGAGCTTTACCGAGTTCACTTACCAGTTGCTGCAAGGCTATGATTTTCTCTACCTTTATCAGAACAGGGGCGTGAAGTTGCAGTTGGGCGGTAATGACCAATGGGGGAACATGACCACAGGCACGGAACTCATTCGCCGCACTCTGGGCAGCGAAGCAGAGAGTTTCGCCCTTACCTGCCCGTTGATTACAAAGGCCGACGGAAAGAAATTCGGAAAGACCGAAACCGGAAATATCTGGCTCGACCCGAAACGCACCACTCCTTATAAATTCTACCAGTTCTGGCTGAACGTAAGCGATGAGGATGCCGAACGCTATATCAAGATATTCACAAGTCTGGAAAAGGACGTGATCGATGCGCTTGTGGAAGAGCACAGTCAAGATCCCGGTCGTCGCGTATTGCAAAAACGCCTGGCCGAAGAAGTCACCGTGCTAGTTCATTCTCGCGAAGCACTCGACATGGCGATTGAGGCCTCAGGCATTCTTTTCGGAAAATCTACCAAAGAGGCTCTTCAGAAACTCGACGAGGCCACGTTCCTCGATGTGTTCGATGGTGTGCCCCACTATGATATCGACAAGTCCATGTTGGGACAGCCGGCCATAGAATTGTTCACACTGGCGGCTCCCGTATTCCCCAGCAAGGGCGAAATGCGCAAAATGGTGCAGGGCGGAGGCGTTTCGCTCAACAAAGAGAAACTGGCGGATTTCGATCGTCCCGTCACTGCAGAAGACCTCATTGACGGAAAATACCTGCTTGTTCAGCGTGGCAAGAAGAACTACTTCTTGCTCACCGTCAAGTAAGAAAATGAACAAAATATTTGGTAGTGGCGTAAAAAACCACTACCTTTGCACCTGCAATTGTCCTATGGTGTAATGGTAGCACAACAGGTTTTGGTTCTGTTTGTGGTGGTTCGAATCCGCCTGGGACAACTTGAAAATCCGCAATCGGTGAGAAATCGTCCAATTGCGGATTTTGCTTTTTGATTTTCAGCCAAAGCCATGCCTATCGACTGAATTTCTGTCCGACCACCACTTTTTGTTGTTGACGATGTAAATACCTTTGGGCAATCCTTCCAATGAGCGCACTTGCTTACGTATCTTTACCCCGTCTAAAGTATGAACGTCAAACGGTTTGTTGGAATCTGCCATGGTTTCTACTCCGGAAAGTGTCGTGACAACGCTCACGGGTGCCTCCCGGCTCGGCAATTTTCAGGTTAGCAATTTCCTTCCCCATGTTGGTGCTCAACGGCTGCCGCCTGTTTCAAGTCTGGATTACTGTAATCCACTTGAGCAATGGTTGCTGATGCATACAGCAGCGCTCCACTCATTGCGAGAAGTGAGAATCTTTTCATGTTAATGTTTCATATAATAAGCGTAATGGATTTATCCGATTTGCTTCAGCAGGTAGGCACACTTTTCGGGATTTCCGAGGGTCTTTCCCTTGTCGCACGAAAGTTTCACGCAGTCGTGCCACTCTCGCTTTTCCGTAATGCGGCTTCGGGTCAGTTTCAGCACGATGTTCATGGGTTCGCAGTTTTCCACGTCGCAGGTAAGGAATGTGCCTATGCCATAGCTGTCTTGCATCCTGTTGTTCACGTATCGGTGGATTTCCACGGCACGTTCGATGTTCAGCCCATTGCTGAACACCACTTGCTTGGTGGCGGGGTCAATGCCCAGGCTCTTGTATTTCTCGATGATTTTCTCCGTTTGCTCCTCTTCCTTTCCACTGTCCACGCGCAGTCCCGTGAACATCATTGCCATCTTCTTGGAAAGGTTGTTGAAGAACACCTTGTCGCCGAAACAGTCGTAGAGATAAATGCCGTTGTCTCCGTCGTACACGTCGCTGAACTTGCTCATTACGTTGAAATTGCATTCAAACACACCGCTCACGTTTTCCTCGAACTCAATGATCTGGTGGCTCATGGTTCCGATGGGGGTCATGTCGTGTTTCATGGCAAGATACACGTTGCTTGTGCCCGTAATGCGTCCCGTCCAGGGATGGTGCCCTTGCTCATCGTCATATCCTCCTCGCTCATACACTTCCTTCATGGTGCGCACCACCATGTTGTGATGGTCGAACGACAGGCGGCGGCGCGTGCCCATATCTCCCAGTACCAATCCGTTTTTCAGAATTTCCATGGTCTTTTCTTTCGCCCTTTCCTGTTCGAGCTTCGGGTTGTAGTGCTCCATGTCGCCTCGCCAGTTGTGCATCAGTTCCGATACGATGGTGAGGATGGGCATTTCCCACATGATGGTGGAATACCATTTTCCCCTCACTTTGATGTCCAGGTGCCCTTCTTCGTCCTGTGCCACCGATACCTCGTGCGGGTTGAAGCGGTAGCCTCGCAGAAAGGTGAGATACCATTCAGGCAAATAATACATTTTTTTGCGCATGAAGGCAATTTCCTCTTCGGTAATCATTACGCGCGGCATCTGTCCCAACTGTTCTTTTACCAATTCCTCGAACCCTTTCGGATAGCAGGTTCTGTTGCGGTCGAAAAACGTATATTCCACTTCCGCCCTCGGGTAGGTGCTCATGACATAATATTGGCAGCTGAACGTATAGGCGTCGTTGTCTGTGAAATGATGAATAATCTGTGTCATAATCGTATGGATGTCAAATCTATGACAAAAGTAGCCAAATTCTTTGACAAGGCAAAGCATCTGGCTACTTTTTGTTGTTTGGTGGAATATGGTCTTTATTCTTACATTCTGAACCGGTAGCCTATGGTGAACTGGAACACGCTGTTCTTGGATTTCCAGCCCTCAACTACTTCGGTGAGTCCCCAGTTGTAGCGGCCGTCTATGACGAAGTTGCTGATCTGGTAAGACAAACCGATGGGGATGGAAAAATCCATCGATTTTGCTTTGAAATCCGCACTGCCGGATGTCGATCCAACCTTGGCTGAAATTTGACTGTTTACTTTGAATCCCGGTTGTACGCCCAGTTTGAAAGCAAAGTTCTTTGCTACGTAAGAACTGACGAGAATGGGAACGTTTACATAGTCGAGCTTGGTGGTGATATTCGATGCCTTGGCTCCCTGCTGGGAGTAGATGGCCCCTGCGGAAAGACTGAACATGTCCGAAATCTGGTATTCAAATTCTGCACCTGCTGCCAGACCAATGCGTGCATCAGCGTTGCCTTCGCTCAAATTGGCAATGTTGACACCCACTTTGGGTTGAAGCGTAATGGAACCCACTTCATTTTGTCCGAATGAGGCTACAGAAACCAACATCAAAACTAACATCAATACATTTTTCTTCATAATCTTTTGTATTTAATTGAACAATAGTGTAAGGTGAAACGTCGGCCTTGTCAAGAATTGTGGAAAACACGGTGATCAGGCTTCTGTTTTCACGTTGCAAAGATAATGTTTTTTTGTAGAGAGAAAGGCGATGTAATATATTTTATCATAAATTTCATTTCTGTTTAGAAAAAAGGTGGTAAAATGGACATATTATAAGAAAAACAGGCATTCCTTTAAAATTGTAAAAGGAGGGACACGGAAATGTTGTGCTCTATTCATGCTTTCGCAACAAATATGCAATATCAAGTGTTTACTTTTGCATCGTCTTTAGGCCAAAGACCATATAAACAACGATGAATTAAAATTGTAAAGAAACATGAATCAGAAAAATCTACTCAAAAGATTTGCCCTGTTTGTTTTCATGGTCGGCGCATCGGCCGGCAGCATGATTGCACAGGACATCCATGCGCTCAAAGAGAGCGATTACACCATCCCTTCATGGGTCAACCTGCAGATTGCCTATCATCAGTTGCAATCGGCACAGCAGCCTTATGGCATCAGCATGGTGCTCAACGGAGATCCGAAAACCCGCATGGCTTTCAACTGGTTCACCAACCTTACGGGCGTGAGTGGCGAAGTGCAAATCGTGGAGAAAGCAGAGGCTTCGGCCGAAGACTTCAAAGGTGCGGACATCATGACTTTCAAGGCAAATGCAACAGATGCCCGGCTGAACTATTACAGTAAGAAAAACAGTGAGGAAATTGCGAAGACAGGCATTCAAATCGGAGACAAAAAAGACTATACCGCCCACAAGGCCGTTGCCTGTGGACTGAAACCTGGCACAACCTATTGCTTCCGCGTCGGGTGTGACGGCGGATGGAGCGACATCGGCACTTTTACCACTGCAAGAGACGACAAAAGCCGTTTCTCGTTTATTTACATTACTGATACGCAGGCAAACACTGCCGAAATGTTCGAGACAACAAAGAAGACGGTGAACAGGGCTTTCAGAACCATGCCCGGTGCCAGCTTCCTTCTTTGCAACGGTGATTTTGTGGAAAGTTCGGGCGACAAGAATTCTGAGTGGGAGTGGGAACAGTGGTTCTCCACGATGCAGGACTGCTGGCTGGCCATGCCTATCGTGCCGGTTCAAGGCAACCACGATACAAGCCCGAACAAAAACTTCAGTTTGCATTTCAATACAGACACCACCTACAGCCATCTTGAAGGTGTCGTTCCTACGGCTATGGATGGTACTGTCTATTCGTTTGTGTACGGGGACGCTCTGTTCCTGGTCATCAATTTTGAAGACTGGAAAACAGAAGGATATTTCAAATCTTTGGCAGAGTGGATGCGTAAAGAAGTGGCCAGGCATCCTGATGCGAAATGGCGTATTGCCACCTATCATAAATGTATGTTCACCGGCAGCAAGTCGCACCAGAGTGACAAGGATGCAGTGGCTGTAAGGGATGCCATGCTGCCGATATTCGATGAGTTGAAAATCGACCTGGCTTTGCAAGGGCACGACCATGTGTATGAGGTTATCGGGCCTGTGGTCAACGCCAGCAAAACGCTTGTAGAGAATGCTGTCGAAGAGCGCGTGGAGGTGACCGGAAGAGTACGAGAAAACATGACGGGCAAAGAAGGCGGTGTTTATAATGTGGCCCACGGAACTTTATATTTCTTGAACAATTCTGCCGGCAAGAAAAAGTACGAGCCGAGAAATGAAGAAGAAATGAGGGCAGAAGAACCGGTTCATCTTGTCAATAATTATTGGGGATTGTTTTCCGGTAAGTTCGGGCAGACTGGCGATCCTACCTTCAGTTCTGTCTCCGTGTCGAAGGATGCCATCGATATTGTTACTTACATTGTGGACGGAAACGGAAAAGAAACAGTATTCGATAGTTTCAGGGTTGTCAAGAACGCTGCCACCTCTGTTGCCAATCTTTCCGATGGAAAGGTTACTTTCAAGGTAGATGGCAACAAGGTGATTGTGGTTTCCGACACCACTCCGGAAAAGGTGGAAATCTATGATGCGGCGGGCGTTCTCTGCAAGAAAGCAAACGGAGCGAGCCTGCTTGATGTTTCTGCTTTGTCAGGTGGCGCGTATTTGGTGAAAACATCTGTGGCAGGGTGCGTCTATACGCAAAAGATTGTATTGTAATGACGGTTATGTGCTGAGGCTGTCTCGGCCAACACGAAAGCAGGAGATAAACACTTGCCGTCAGTGTTTGCCTCCTGCTCATTTTTTTCACAGTTCTGCCATGCAGCACCGTACCAATTTTTATGGTTCTGCAGGCCTGCGCTTCAGTCTTCCATGAAGTCCCGGTAATGCTCTGCCTCAAAAAAGCGGTCTTGACAAGTCGGGAAAAACACCGTACAAATATAATATTATTTTTACTAACCTTTATCGTTTTCTTGGAAGGCAAAAGGCATGAAATATATATATATATATTCAGCACTTAACAAAGGTTAATTCTGTTAAAATTTCGGCCGGATTTTTTGCAGGATTTCCGGTTGAAATAGAAAAGTGACGGATGATCCGTTGAAAAATCGGGAAAAACGGCGGAGCGGTTTTTCGGAACCTTTCCGGTAATTTATGCCTACTTACATTGCAATTTGGCATATTTTACCGGGTAAGTAAGGCTTACTTATATGGTAATTTGGCATAAATTACAAGGTAAGTAGGCATAAATTACCGGGCGAGATTTGTCAATATTTTTCAACCTGCTGTATGCCAGTCGTTTGCCAAACACCCGTAGAATCGCGTATTTGGGCGCGCGGAAAACTTTTTTCAGAAAACGGCCGTTTTTCGTGTTAAAGGATTTCGGTGAATTGTTAATATTTGTGACATTTCCGCCCGAAGAAACTTTTCAGAGGAAGTAATCGCGTGAAATAAGGGCGGTGGGTTTTATTAAATAAGTTTTTTTGCTTAATTTTGCCCTGCCATTCAATCACGATGATAGAAATAAAAGAAGCAAAGATAGCGCAGGCCAAAGACATTGCACGGCTGATTATGTTGGCCATGAACCATGAGTGCTGCCTGTATTTCTGCGGAGAAGGGCGCGGATTGGACGACTTCCTGCAGATGATGACACACTTGGTGGAACAGGAGGACAGCCAGTACAGCTATCGAAACACACTGGTGGCTATGGACGGCCCTACTGTGGCGGGTGCGCTGGTGATGTACGACGGCGGGGAACTGTACCAGCGGCGCAAGAGGTTTGTAGAGGCCGCCAAAGTGTATCTGGGAACGGATTTCAGCGGCATGGCCGATGAGACGGAGGCCGGTGAATTGTATATAGACAGTCTGGCCGTGCTGCCGGCATACCGCCGGCAGGGCATTGCCACCCTGCTGCTCAATGCGACGCCCAAAAGGGCAGTACGGATGGGCATCGGGCGGGTGGGGCTACTGGTGGATGGCGGAAATCCGAGTGCAGAGCGGCTGTACCGTGCCGTGGGATTTCGCCATGTCGGCGACAACGTATGGGGAGGGCATTTCATGCGGCATTTGGTGAAAGAAGTAAAAAAATAAGGACACTATGATTACAGGACACGGTGACGACATATACGACTATTCGGGCATCATCAAACATAATTTCAGCAGCAATGTTTTCCACGGCATCCAAATGCCGGGGCTGAAAGAGCATCTGGCCGGTTGTATGGCGTGTATCGACCATTATCCGCCGGCAGAGGCGAGAGACCTGGAGCGGATGCTGAGCCGAAAGCACAGAAATGGCCAAGAGGAAAACCTGGTTACCAATGGCGCAACAGAGGCCATCTATCTTATTGCGCAAGTCACGGGAAGGAGATGCCGCTCGGCGATTCTGGCACCCACTTTCAGCGAATATGAGGATGCCTGCAGGATGCATGGACACGAGATCTGCCATATCAAGAGCCTGGACGAGGTGACGGACAACATGCAAATGGTGTGGTTCTGCAACCCGAACAATCCAACGGGCAGTCTGATTCCAAGGGAAAAGGTGGTGGAAGCAGCTTTCGAACATCCCCGCACGGTGTTTGTTATCGACCAGAGCTACGAGTTCTTCTGTATGGAAGAGCTGTTGCAGCCGCGCGAGGCGACCCTGGCAGGCAACATCATCCAACTGCATTCCATGACAAAGAAATATTCCATTCCGGGATTGCGGCTGGGCTACGTGACGGGGCCTCAACCGCTGGTGCAGACATTGCGCGGGGGGCGTATGCCGTGGAGCGTGAACGCATTGGCACAAGAGGCGTGCCGCTACATTCTGCAGCACGAAAGCCGCTTCGACTTTGACATGCAGGCATATCTGGCAGAAGCACAGCGGTTGCGCAATGCCATCAACCAGATAGGAGAAGGCATTGAGGCCATGCCCACACACACCAACTTCATGTTGTTGCGCATGGAGGGGGAAGACAGTTTGGTAATGAAACGGAAACTGGTGGACCGCTACGGCATCTTGATACGGTCGGCCCACAATTTCGTGGGCTTGGACAGGCAATATATCCGTATTGCAGCACAGTCGGAAGAAGAAAACAATCTGCTGATTTCTGCCTTGAAGGAGTTGTTTGCAGAGAAAAACAAAATGCCACAGACACTATGAATTTCGCGTTATTGACAGGCTGGTTGGCCGACAAACTCTTGGGCGATCCTTCGTGGCTGCCTCACCCCATTGTGTGGTTCGGGAAAACTATCGCGGCCGGCGAGCGTCTGCTGAACAGGAATGGGTACAGACGGCTGAAGGGTGGCCTTCTTGCCGTGCTGCTCATCTTGCTCACTTTCATGGTTGTGCTGGTGTTGCTTGGCTTCGTTTTCCGGATCAACGAATGGGCAGGCCTTGCTCTTGGAGCCATCCTTGTTTTTTATGGTCTTGCCGGCACCACGTTGGTAAAAGAGGTGCGCATGGTTTTCGAGGCTGCCGACCGTTCGTTGGAGGAGGGACGCAGGCAGGTGGGGCGCATTGTGGGGCGTGACACATCGCAACTGGACGACCAAGAGATACGCAAGGCAGCACTGGAGACGCTGGCCGAGAACCTTTCCGACGGGGTGGTTGCCCCACTGTTCTGGTTGGCGCTGCTGGGGATTCCGGGCATGATGGCCTACAAAATGATCAACACGCTCGACTCGATGATTGGCTACCGGACGGAGCGATACAAACGGTTTGGCACGGTGGCTGCCGTGATTGACGATGTGGCCAACTATATTCCGGCTCGGCTCACGGCTCTGCTGATGGTGCTGGTGGCAGGAAAGCCACAGTTGGTTTCGTTCGTCCGGCGGTTCGGACGGCAGCATGCTTCGCCCAACAGCGGTTATCCCGAAAGTGCATTGGCGGGCATTCTGGGATGCCGGTTCGGGGGAACGCACACCTATTTTGGCGAAATTATAGAGAAGCCCTACATCGGCGAAACGGACAGGGCGATTGACTCGGACGACATGCGCCGCGCCGTCCGCATTAACCTGTGGGTGGAAATGGTGATGGTGGCTTTGGTGTTTCTTTCTCAAATGCTCATCAGTCGATAAATCTCCTGCATGTCTATACGCTTGCGCACTTCGGTGGCCAAGCGGTCGTATTGCTGTTCCTTGTAGGCGGCATAGTTGAAAGAGGCACGCTGCTGCACCTTCTCTATATAGGGGGCGAGCAGAAAATCAACGATGGAAGGATTGTCGAGGATGCCGTGCATGTAGGTGCCAAAGCATTTTTCGCTGACGAAACAGCCTTCGGACACAAGGTTTTCCTTGTTGTCAAGGCTTTCTTTTGTGCTGCTGGTAGCGGCGAAGGTACACAAGGGGCGTGCATTCTGGCCCGTTATCTCGGTTTTGCCCATATGTATTTCGTAGCCGTGGCATGCTTCCTCGCCGTCCAGAAACCGGAAAGTGGTTTGCACGGTGCGCTTTGCACCGCTCATGGTGGTGTGTGTGGGCAGCAGTCCCAAACCGGGCATCCGCTCCACTTCGCTCTCCACATGATGGGGGTCGCACACTTCCTGTCCCATGATTTGATAGCCGCCGCAAATGCCCATTACCGTGGCTCCGTCGTGGTGGGCGCGCAAAATGGCCTGCGCCGTACCGTTGCGGCGCAGTTCAACCAGGTCGGCAAGGGTGCTTTTCGATCCGGGAATGATGATGATGTCGGCTTTCTTTATCTCTTCGGTGTTGTTGGTATAGAAAAGATGCACGCGCTCGTCGCGTTCCAACACGTCGAAATCGGTGAAATTGCTGAGGTGGCGGAGCATTACCACCGCCACGTTGATTTTTCCTTCCTGTGCCTCACGGCATTTCATTTCGAGCGACACGGAGTCTTCTTCCTCGATGTGGATGTCCTTGAAATAGGGGAGCACACCCAATACGGGAATGCCGCAGAGTTGTTCAATGATGCGTCGGCCGTCGTTGAACAGCGAGAGGTCGCCCCGGAACTTGTTGATGATGATGCCCTTGATGTGTTTCCGTTCCTCTTCGTCCATCAGCATGATGGTGCCATAGATGCTGGCGAAAACGCCGCCCCGGTCGATGTCGGCCACGAGAATCACGGCGGCATCGGCATATATTGCCATGTTCATGTTTACCAGATCCACATCGCGCAGGTTGACCTCTGCCACGCTTCCTGCTCCTTCCATCACAATGGGATGGAAACGGGCGGACAAGCGGTCGAACGCCTTGTGCACTTCGGCGCGCAGGAAGTCGCGCCCCTCTTTTCTGAAATATTGCGTGGCGTGCTGGTTGCCGATGGGTTTTCCATTGAGCACCACTTGCGAGGTATGGTCGCTGTTGGGTTTCAGCAACAGCGGGTTCATGTCTGTGTGGCACGCCACTCCGGCAGCCTCTGCCTGCACGGCCTGCGCTCTGCCGATTTCCAGTCCATCGGGCGTGGCATACGAATTGAGTGCCATGTTTTGCGCCTTGAAAGGTGCCGGGGTGTAGCCGTCTTGTTTGAAAATACGGCAAAAGGCGGTTGCCACGATGCTCTTGCCCACGTCGCTGCCCGTTCCGGCAAACATCAGCGGGCGCAATCTTGTTTCAGAATCGTTCATTTTCTTTGATAGTTCATAGTGGTTAGTTGCTCCCCCTCTGCTTTGCAATCACATAGATAATGACGGGAGCACCCATGATGGGGGTGACGGCGTTGAGGGGAATCACGCCGGAATCGCCGGGTAAAACGCATATGATGTTGCACAACAGAGCGATGGCGGCACCGGTAAGGATGGTGGCCGGCATGAGCGACTGATGGTTTTCGGTGCCCAAAAGCATGCGGGCAATGTGGGGAACGGCCAGTCCGATAAAAGCGACAGGACCGCAAAAGGCGGTGGTGACGGCGGTGAGGATGCCCGTGACAAACAGCAAGTAATTGCGCACACGCAGGGTATTCACGCCCAAATTCTCGGCATACTGTTCACCGAGAAGCAGCGTGTTGAGGGGCTTGATGAGGAGAAGGGAGCCGAACAGCCCCAAAAGGCTGATGGTGACGAACACCGGCATTTGCTCCATGGTGACGCCCCCGAAGCTGCCAAGTCCCCAAATCATATAGCTTTGCACGCCCTCTTCGGTGGCAAAGAAATTGAGAAGGGAGATGGCAGAAGAGGTGATGTAGCCGATCATGATGCCTATGATGAGCAGCATGATGTGGCTTTTCACGATGGCGGCAAACAAAAGAATCAATGCCATGACGAGCATTGCCCCAACAAAGGCGGCGAAAAGAACTGCCATGAAACCGGTGAAGGAAATGCCGGCTGCCGTGAGGCTGCCCCCCAAAAAGAGCATGACCAACGCTACACCGAGCGAAGCCCCGCTGTTGATGCCAAAGATGCTGGGACCTGCCAGCGGATTGCGGAATGCCGTTTGCAGCATCAAGCCGCTGACGGCCAGCGAAGCCCCGCACAGCGTGGCGGTGATGGCTTGTGGCAAACGGCTCTGCAAAACAATGAACTCCCACGAAGGTTTTTCGGCGGCGTGGCCGGAAAGTATGCCTACCACATCGGTGACAGGGATAGGTACAGCACCCACCACCATGTTGACGGCAAACAAAATGGCTGTCAGCAAGGTCGTCAACAGGATGTATCGTATTCCTTTATTCATTCACTTTCACAAAATAGCGTGGCTTTCCCAACTGCAGGTCGGGATGGGCGATACAGATAAAATCGCGCAGGAGCAGGTGGGGCTGGAACGGTGTTTCTTCGTAGAAGGGCGTGGTCGCGGTATTGCAGCCATACACTTCCCGATTCTTGAACGCCTTGAACTGCCGGTAGCCGTTGTTCTCGGTGAGCAGTTCGCGCAGGTTGGTGACAGTGGGCGCATTGTAGCGGAACAGCCAGAGGTCGGCATCGCCGGCTTTCTCCAGAACGCTCTCGAACGGCAGTGGAATGCTTCCGCTCTGCACATCCTGATGCCAGGCGTAGCCCACAGAAACATCGGAAATCATCTTTCCGATGGTGCTTTGCCCACCGGGCACGTACCACACAGAGCCTGTCTGCTTGTCAATCAACATCGATTTCTTCACTTTCGAGGTTTTGGCGAGCGTTGCCAGTTGCAGATATTTCCGTTCGACGTTGCGAAACAGACTGTCGGCTTTTTCTTCAGACCCGAACAGCAGTCCATAGAATTTCATCCATTCGGCCCTGCCCAGTGCCGATGTCTCCATGTAGTCGGCAGTCTCCACGATGGGTATTTTCAATTCTTCCAGTCGCCCGTAGCCGCCGCTGTTTTGAAAAGGCGACAGGAAAATGGCATCGGGCTGCAGGTCGATGATTTTCTCTATCGTAGGTGAGAGTGAACTTCCGCAGTCGATGATTTTCTTTTCCCTGCACATCTGCTGCACGTAGGGCAGATGGATGTATTGCAAATCGCACACGCCTCCAATGGCTTGCTGACGGTTCATGGCCATCAGCAGGCCGCAGTGTACGCTCGTGGCCATCACCGATTTCGTGAGCGGTGTGCGGATAAGGGTGCCGTAAGGGAGGTTGTTGGGCACAGGCCGATCGGCCGGTACCAACAGATAGGTGTGCAAAGTCTTGCCCGTGTTCCAGGGGTCGGCGAGTTTCACCATGGTATATCCATCGTGTTTGACGATGGACAGCCGTGTGGCGTAAGCCATTTTGAGCGTGTCGCCGCCCTCTCCGCCGCCCTTGCTTTGAGAGCCGGTGCAAGCCGAGAGAACAGCGACAAGCCAAATGGATAGATAGAATATCGCTCTTTTCATTTATTTGAAGAAGACAATCTTCTTGGGACTGACACCCTGTGCAGGCATTGTTGCCACAAAGTTTCCGTTCTTGTCGAAACGGTACATGTAACCGTTGGTGACATAGTCGGATGTCATCACGAAGATGTCGCCTGTATAAGGATTGGCACTCATTCCAAAGACGGATGAGCTGACCAATTCGTCTGGCATGTTCTTGAAAGGATTTTCGTTCGTCAGTTTGTTGGTCTTCAAGTCGTAGGAAGAGAAATAATTGGTTGTTTTGTAAGGCTTGTTGCTCCAGTCGGTGACAGAATTGACGATGTAAAGTTTTCCGTTTGCAGGAACAAAATTGGTGGCCGTGGCAATGAATGTGTATTTCTTGGTGGCCGGATTGAACTCACCCACCTGATAGTTGTAGGTATCCTTGCCTCCGTAGCCCTGCACGAAGAGTCTGCCATCCACATTCTCTATCTTTTGGGGATTGGTGAAAATCTCCACGTGTTCTGCCTTTTCGAATGTTTTGGTGTCGATGATTGACAGGCGGTTGTCGTTGCCCCATCCGCTGTTGACAAGATAAAGTTTTCCGTCGAGTTCGGTAATCTCTTCCGGGTTCTTGCCCACTTCCACCTTGCTCACGTATGTAAGGTTGGACGCGTTGTATTTGGCAACGAATCCTCCATAGGTGGTTGTGTAGAGATAGCCATTGTGATATGTCATGAATCGAGGGCTGCCCAGTTCCTTGTCAACCGGGGTACGGGTAAGTTCGACACCTGCCCCTGTCAGTTTTGAGATGTATCTTGAGCCGTAAACGGTCATGAACATGTTGTTTTCAACCCTTATCAGATCCTGGCCGGTGTCACCGATCCGTTTGCTGTTTTGAAATTCAAAAACGTCTTTGTCGAAAATTTTTCCGTTCGACCAGTCGAAATAGGTGATGGATGCATTGTTGCCGTTATAACTTCCTTCGCAAAGCACGAATGCTCTGGTCTGGGTCATATCGTTGATTTTATTGCCCTGTTGCCAGGAGTTGTCAACTTTCTGCTCGAAATCCACTTCATCTTTACAAGACGACAATATCGTCGTACAAATGCCCAGGAGTACCATGACTCCCATTAAAAAACTTCTTTTCTTGTCCATTTTGTTAAAAGTTTAATTAAATTTTATAGAATAAATGTTCCAGATATGTTCCATGTGCGCCCTGGCATGGGATAGTATTTGATGATGTCGTATTGCTCGTTGGTGAAATTCTTCACCGAGGCCTGCAGTTTCAGGGCAGAGTGTTTGAACTTGAACTGTCGGCTCAATGTAATGGAGTGTTCCTGGTAAGGTTCCAGTTTGTATGCCTCGGTGTTCATGGACGAACTGTACCGCTTGCCGCTGTAGTCCACGGAATAGCCTACGTTCACCCATGGATTGTTGAGGATAACCGAGGCGTTGCCGTAGAAGATGGGAGTATAGGGGAGCAAACTGTTGTAGGTGCTCTTCTTGGGGTCTGTTTTCTCAATGGCTTTTTGCAGCGAGTATGCTGAAAGAAGGGTGATGCTCATTTTTCTGGGAAGGGAAACTTCGGCTGCAAGAGTGGCATCCAGCCCCTTGATGTGCACTTTCCCGTAATTCACCATTTTCCAGATGTAGGTGCTGGGAAAGGCCACAATCTTGTCGTCCACAAAGTTGAAATATCCGTCGAGAGTCATCGAGGCATATCTCAAAATGCCTGTCGGACGACAATTCCAAGTGAAGCCAATGTTGTAGCTGACAGCCTTTTCGGGAAGCAGTTTGCGCGTTCCCATCCGTCTGTAGTACAGGTCGTTGAATGTGGGCACGCGGAAAGTGTTCTTCCACGAGGCACGCAGATAAAGGGATTGATCGTTTAACAGACGGAACGATGCCGACAGCGAGGGCGACAGCCGATGTTTGTCGGGAGGTGCTTGACCGGCCTTCACGCTCTCTTTGGCGTATGTGCCCACCATGTTTGCATTGAGCAGGAAACGGGCGGTGGCATAGCGCATGGACAGGGCTGTAAGGGTGGTGAAACGGGTGGGCAAGGCTCCTTCATCCACCGTGGTGCGCAATTGGTTCCAGAAAACATCCTCGGCCAGTGCCACCGAGAAATGGTGCGAAGGTTGCCACGAGGAGGTAATTGAGAGATAGTACTCGTCCTGCCGGTCCACGTCGCGCAGCAGTCCGTCTTCATACTTCACGTCCTTATCTTCATAGCGTGTCCACGAATGGGCGAATTTACCCCTTGCGGCCATCTGCCACCAGCGGTTCAGTCGTTTCTTGTACATGAGTTGGGCAAAAAAATCCTCGTCCCACAAACGTTCGTCCGAATCGCTGTTGTAAAAGATGACTGCTCCGGGAAGCCCCCGTTCCGAATAGGAATGGTGTGCCTTTGCCTGCAACTCGCTGTTGTCCTTGAAGGTATGGAAGAGGTTGGCCTCATAGTGCCACGAATGTATGTCGGAATTGATGCGTTTTTCTTTTGTCACCAACTGTCCGTTGACCAATGTGAAGGGATAGATGCCGTCGGCACGCATCCATGAGGCCTGGATGCCTGCCAATGTGCGGTTGCCGGGTTGATACCACATTCTCAGATGTGGTTCCACATAGCCAAATGAGCCGCCTTTCCATCCGGTTTGCAGGGAAAAAGGTATGTTCTTGCTGTTCAAGTCGGGCTTTTCGGTAACAATGCTCAATACGCCCGCTGAAGCCAAGTGGCGTGCGCTCTGCGTGAGGTCTTCCTGTTCGCCCATGGCCAGCGAAATGCTCTGCACGTTGTCTATCGGGAACCGCCCTATGTCTATCTGTCCTGCCTGCGTGTTGCTCACTGTTATGCCGTCGTAGTCAACAGCCGTATGGTGGGCACCGAGATTGCGCACGCTCACCGTTTTCATGCCTCCTATGCCGCCATAGTCTTTTACGCTGGTGCCTGCAAACTTCTTCACGGCTTCTGCCAGGTTGACCAGTCCCAGTTTTTCCAGTTCCTGCCTGTCTGCCACCTGCACAGGCTTGCTCGACACTACGTTCTTGCTCACCCGCTTGGCCGACACCGTTACCTCGTCAATGCGGTGTGTTTTGCCGGCAATGGTGTCGCTCTGGGCTTTGATCCCTAAACTGACGGACAACCAAAAGAAAAGCGAAAAAATTCTGTGTGTCATAGAAACAGTATTCAAAGCCCTGTCCTCGAGGGCCGTGATGAAACATATTGCAACGGCAGGTCTTCTGACTTTACACCAAAGAGGCACGCCTTCCCGTGGTTACAGTGGCACTTGTCGCCTTTCAAAAACGGTGTTTACAGCAGCGGGACTGTTCGGGATTCCCACCCGATTCCCTTTTCATCACCTTCGTGAACCAATTGCGACTGCAAATATAACCTTTTTTTCTGAAAAGAGTTTTCATTGTTATCATTTTTCAAGAAAAGTTGGTCTTCTTTCCCATATTTTCTTTACGGCTACAGTTTGCCATGCAGGAATTTTCGTTAATTTTACATCTTCTTGGGGAAACAGTTTCCAATTGCAGTAGGGCTGTTGGCATTGGTATCCGTGCAATGGGGAACGTTGTGTATGAGTATGATGCATTCATGCAGAAAGAAGCGGTTCAAGAAAAGTCATGGCGATTTTTACAACGTTTAACCATGAAAACGTTAAAAACAGGTGACAATAAACTATCGTTTGCATATCGGATACGCTATGCAGGAAGTGGTCGTTTCCGGTGCCAACCAGCCATTGGTTGTTGTTGATGGAGTGCCGTTGGACAACTTTACCGGAACGGGCAATAACGATTTTGGGAATCCAGGCACCGACATGGGTAACGGTTTGGCAGACATTAACTCAGGTATGGAAAAGCAGGCTGGAGTGACCAAATGAAAGAGACAAATTACAAATTGGGAGAGCAACTGTTTCTTTGCGTCAGCCCGTTTCACAGTGAACATATAATTTTGCACGCTCAAAACATTTGTTTTTTTGCAAAAGGGTAAAATGACAAGGGTAAGAATGGATACGAACAAATTTAGAAACATTTGAAATGAAAAGAAAAATTTTAACGGTCATGTTGGCGCTGTCTGCAATTTTCACATGGGCAGACAATGAGGAATACATGGGTTTTGATTTCGTTTATGACAGCAACGGTGACCGTATTGGGGTTAAGGTGCGTGACGGGAGTCCTGCAACAGGCAGTGTCATCACGATTCCCGAAACACATTGGGGATTGCCCGTTATTGAAATTGGCGAAAATGCTTTTTGGGCAAGAACAGACATACAGAAAGTGGTGCTTCCGACATCCATCGTTAAAGTGGGAAAAAGTGCTTTTGAAGGGTGTGGACAACTTACAACGGTAGATTTCGGACAGTCGTTGGTGACTGTGGATGAACGTGCGTTCGCCCTGTGCCAGAATTTGTCCTCCGTCACACTGCCCAATACCACTAAAGAAATAGGAGAAAAGGCCTTTTGGAATTGTACAAACCTAAAGAAAGTGATTCTTGGCAATTCGCTCAGATCCATTGGAGGGTATGCCTTTCAATACTGTAAGGAAATGACAAGCATTTCATTGCCCAATTCGCTCACATCTGTCGGTGATCATTTTCTTTGCGCTTGCCATAAACTCACCTCTTTGGTAATTCCCGAGAACCTCACTTCCATCGGTGAATATTTTCTCCATGGATGTGAGTCGATGAGAACGGTTTATCTGATGGGCGACAAGCAGCGCACGCTTGGCAATTATCCTTTTGTAACGCAAGATCAGGAAAGAATGGATCAAGTAAGAAACTGCGTTTTTTATGTGGAAAGCGAGCATGTTTATGAAAACTTTTATAAAAATGCCGACAACTGGAAATATGCGGATGCGAACAACAGTGAACCTTATGGCGATGACGGGCATTATCAGAATGGAGGAAACCGCTATGAATGGGAAAAACTTCCCGATGATATCATTCCTTACGAAGTGCAGTGGATGACCGCATGCTATCCCACCGATGTGGATGCCGGTGCCGTTTTCGGAGACAAAGCATTGGTGGCAAAAATGACCAAGGCGAACTACAAGGGAAAGAATGCAAAAGGCGAACACCTGTATCATCTTGAGTTTGATTTGGTGGAGGATAAAAAAATGTTGGCCCATACGCCCTATCTGCTGAAAGCGGATGCGCAAAACGATGGTTCTGCATTCATTGTTGAACATACTGAGGAGGAAAGCATGAAGGTCGATGAGGATTTGTCGCACAGTGTGCAGATTTCCAACCAAAGCGAAGACCCGTCGGCCAGCCAGACACTGCTCAAAATGCTGGGCACCTACACGCCAACGGGACGTAATCTTGAACCTGGAGAATTTATTTTCTCCAACCAAGACGGCATACTGAAATTTTACAAACAAGCAAACGGGGGCAAGCAAAGGCATCTGCGCACCTATCGTTGTTATTGGCAAATCATTAAAGACAACCAAAAGGTTACCGACGGAAAACTGGGAATGTTCGAGTCTGGTACAACAGGAATCTGTGCAGAAGTATACGTACACCATAAGGACAAGGTGGAAATCTTCAACATGAGAGGACAGCCGGTCAAATCGAACGATGATTCGTTGGACGGTTTTCCTGCCGGCATGTATATTGTGAATGGCAAAAAAGTGATGGTAAGATAAACGAACGAACCGTCAAAGATTTTGTGTGTAAAAATAATCATTTAATTTGGAAAATATGTATGAAAAAGAAATATGAATCTCCCAAGATCGTGGTCATTGTGTGTGTACAAGAAAACTTTTTGTTGACAGGCAGCGATGCCAACAACATAAGTGGAATTATTCATAGTGGTGGAGAAGGGGAATATATCTGGTCGGGAGACGAAGACGATGAAGGCGGGGTGGAAGCCTCTGCTAAAGAAGTTCTTTTTCTTGATGAATGATAAAAAACGTATATTTGTATCCCAAATTTAAAAATAAGATACAATACACCCGGATGATGCGTCAATTATTCTTATGGGCATTGCTACTTGTTCCATGTGCAGTTTGCGCCAACAAGCAAACGGAAAACGATTGGATAGAGCAAGTTTATCGCTATGCCATTGCCGATTTCGGAAAGTCTCAGGAAATCATGAGAAAGCTGAAACAGCAGAAAACGGTGAAAAAATACGAGCTGAACCTGATAGAAGGCGACATATATTTCAACCGAAGCGATTATTTTGCCGCTCTCAACTTGTATAAACGGGCATTGTACGATACCCAGATCTCGGGCAGCATGGAGTGGAAAAAGAAACTGTGGATGAGGGTGATTCCATGCTATTACCACATAAACGACATGAAGGGTGTAGAACATTTCGCATCCAGGCTGCACGAAGTTTCCGAAAAGACAAACGATTATGTATATCAGGCGTATGCCCTTTTTTACAAAGGGAGGGCTGCTCATGCACAAAGAGACAAGAAGCAGGCATACCGGCAAATGTATGGCGCATTGGATATGGTCGAAAAGCATAAAACACTTCAAAGGAACGCTGTGCTCTACTCTTATATGATGACCATCGTTGAATATTTGCAAGAGGACGGCATGAACCACGAACAGCGTGCTGTCATGGACAGTCTTGAAAAGTTTGTGCAACACGCCAAAGACGAAAAAGGAAATGCCATAAAACTGCTGACACCGCAGAGGCAGAAAGACATTTATGCCCACGAGGCGGTGTTGGCCTATCGCATGGGAAAGCAGGAAGAAGCAAGAGGGTTTTACGAAAAGTTCAAAACTGCGGGCAACAATTATCAGTATGACTACAGGTGCATCATGCCTTATCTCCATGACAATCAACTGTTTGACGACATGATTGTGTTTGCACAGGCAAGAATAGCTTACTTGGAAAAAATTTCGGTGAAGCATACAGCGGAAATGACTTTCGTGCTGCGCATGTTGGCCGAAGGGTATATGGGAAAGGGTCGTTTTCAGGAGGCTGCTGTGAATTATCAGAAACTGGCGTTGTTGAAAAGGGAAATCATAGACCAGGAAGAAACCAGTAGCATGAAAGAACTGACATCCGTCTATGAACTGAAAGAAACGGAACTGAAACTGAAAGACCAGATTGAAAAGGAAAGGCTGATAGCCATAGCCGTTATTGCGGTTGTCATGGTCTCTTCTCTGGTTTATATCAATTATAGAGCAGCCTGCCATAGCAGAAAGTTGAAAAACAAGAACAGGATGATGGCGAGAATGCTCGATGAATTGTTGCAGGACAAATGGCAACTGCAACCGAAGCGGAAGTTGCCGGAGGAGAAGCAGGTTTCGGCAGATGCAGACAGAGAGTTGTTCAACCGTGTGTGGAATGAATTGGTGGAAAACAAACTCTATCTCAGGTCTGATTTGAGCCGCGACGCTTTAATTCAGAAATACCATATTCCTAAAAACAAATTCTCTTCAATCTTCACGAAATATATGGGTCTGTCCTATTCGCAATGTATCAATAATTTGCGATTGGAACATGCAGTTTATTTGTTTAAGAAACACCCCAACTACACCATTGATTCGATAGCCCAAGAATGCGGTATGGCTTCTACCACACTTTACCGACAGTTTTCGCAGAAATATGGCATGACACCTGCCGAATACCGAGAGGCCGAATGCTTGAATGCAAAATGTTGATATCCCTTTCCTTTCCATTGTCAGTGGCATAAATGTCAGGTTAAGAAGGTGCTACAATAAATGTAATCGCAAAAAAATGTTATAAAACACACTCGTTTCGAATAATTTTTTGCTGAATACACAGAAGACTCGTATTTTTGCAAAGTTAATAACGTATCATTGTAACCTTAAAAGAAACTCAAGAAAATGAAAAAAGTAATGACAGTAAAACTAATTGTCTCAAGTCTTTTGCTCTTTTCGCCGTCGGTTGTCAAGGCACAAGAGAAAATGACAAAAGGAGACAAAAGCGTGGCAAGTTCCCTTGGCATTTCATCGGGGAAGCATGTCTTTCCCAAGAAAGCAGACCTGACAGCGGCAGCGATGCCTTTTCAGGTCGCCCCGTCTTCTGTGGCCGGCAAGAGAGCCGACAAGGTTTCCTTGTCAAAAGAAGCAAAAGAAAGAAAGATCAGTGCATTTCCTTCTCGGCATTCCCGGAAAGCATCCGATAAAGTAGCAGAAGTGCCTTTCTTCGATGATTTCAACGAAGACATCGACGCCCGCTATACCGTCATAGATGCCAATGCAGACGAGCGCACTTGGATGTGGGATTCTGACACTTTTGCGGCATTCTATCGGTTCAGTCCGAAAAATTCCGGTGACGATTGGCTCATTACCCCTCCCGTCCGTTTGGAAGCAGGTAAGAAATATGTCTTGAACTTCTGTGCCTATACTGCTGGTTTGGACTTTTCCGAACGCTTTGAGGTGAAATGGGGAAAAGGAGCAACCGTGGCCGACATGACAGAGGAACTGGTAGAAGAGACAGAGGTGACCTCTACCAATCATACCACATTCAGCAGAACCGTAGCCCCAACAAAAGACGGAAATTACCATTTCGGTTTTCATGCCATATCCAATGCCAACTCTTTCTACCTGTATGTGGACTCTATCAGCATAGAGAATGCAATGGATCCGATGGCTCCCGGTGTTGTTACCCACTTGAAGGCAACTGCCAATCCTGAAGGAAAGTTACAGGCCACCGTTACCTTCATTGCGCCTTCCCTGACCGTTGATGGGTCGCCATTGAAAGCCATCGACAGCATTGAGGTGAAACGCAACGGGGTGGTCATGGCTACCATCAAAACGCCGGAACCTGCTTCGGAACAAGTGGTGACAGACGACAAGGTCGTGCAGGGAGTCAACACATACACCGTTACCACCTATAACAGCTGCGGAAAAGGAATGAAGGCCGATGTGGCTGTATATGTGGGTGTGGACGAGCCTACGGTCCCGAACGTGAAGGCACAAGACCACACGAAAAGTATAAAACTGGTATGGGACGATGTGAAAGGCAACAATGGCGGATTCATCAATCCCGCATCGGTGGTATATGACATATACGATGTCACCCATGGAGCGGCGATGGCAGGAAAGATAGGAAGTGTTACCGGAACAAACGAATACGAAATCACGGGTCTGAATACCGACCAGGGGAACGAACAGAATTATCTGACTTACGGTGTGACGGCATTGAACGAAGCGGGAAAAAGCGCATTCGGGATTTCTTCCGTGATTGTCGGGAAACCTTATACCCTGCCTTATCATAACAGTTTGAAGAACTCCACTTCCGAGGGTAAGTTCATCGGACTTGAAAGGGAAGACGGATTCAACTGGGGAGTGATGAAGAAAGGCAGCTACGATTCTGACGGAGGAACTTTGGCATTCACCTCTACTGCCGCCGCTTCAGGCTCGCTCTTGTTTGGAAAGATGGATGTGAGAGGATGCAAGAACCCGACGCTTGTGTTCTGGTATAAAGCAGATGCAGCATGTCCGGCTCGGCTGAGCGTGGACTTGCAGTACGCTGACAACACCATTGATGCAAAGGTGTGGACTGTGGACTTTACGGAAAGAGCCACCGATGGGTGGGAGAAGGCAGTTGTAAGTCTGCCGGCATCTACGACGGAAAAACCGTATTTCATTCTGCGTTTGCGCGGAATTGCCACAGATAATCTCGGAGACAATCTTGTGTTCATAGACAACATCAACGTGATTGATCCGGAACAGAAAGATGCAGCGGTTGAACTTACTGCTCCTAAGGGATTGAAGAAAGGACAGAAGGCAAAACTCAAGGTAATGGTGTCCAACCGGGGACTCGACAAGATGGTGGATCCTGTGTTGAAAGTGACTGTGAACAACGAACAAATATACAACAAAAAAATAGACAGGGAACTGGCCACCTTGGAATATACCGGCATAGAGCTCGATTATCAAACCTCGACAGTGAACAGTGCCAACCGTCTCGACATAAAGGCCGAAGTGTTGACAGACGGCGATCTGAACACTGCCAACAACGTGGCAACCACCGTTGTGGAACTGAGTGCTGTCGAAGTGGCTTCGCCTACCGACCTGAAAGCAACTGTGGGAACAGAAGAGTCTGTTGTGTTGGAATGGAACGCACCTGCTGTCACGTATGGCACAATGACCGACGATTTTGAGAATTACGATGCCTGGAGTACCGATTTCGGCACTTGGACCACCATTGATGCTGATGGAGGATATGCCGGAAAAATGAGCAAGGTCGTGAGCCTTCCCCACGAAAACGAGCAATATGCTTTCATGAATTGGCAACCTTCCGACTTTTTCGAATCCAGCAGCGGCGTCAATCCGTTGTCTGGTACCAAGGCAGCCGTGGCATTCTACCAATACGATGAAAATGGAAAATATGTAGATGCCGACAACTACCTGATAACTCCACGCTTGTCTGGCCGAAACCAAACCGTCACGTTCCACGTGAACAATGCCACGAACGAAAAAGGTACCAGTACGGAAACTTTTGCGGTACTGGTTTCCGAGACTGGAAAAGACAAGAATGACTTCCGTCAGCTCGGAGACGACCGCGAACAATGGAGCGGCACGTGGGAGAAAGTCAGTGTGGACGTTCCGGAAGGTACACAATACCTGGCCATACACCATAAGACAAAATCGTATAACGCACTTATTTTCATGGTGGATGACGTGACGTTTGAACCCTCATCGGCACCGGAAAGTTATCGCATATACCGAGACGGAAAGTGGCTGGCCGAGGTGACCGAAGTGAAATATACTGACAAGGAAAACAAGACAGACGGAAAATACCAATATCAGGTGACGGCCGTTTATGCCGACGGGTCTGAGTCAAAACCCATCGAGACGGTTGTCGTGACCGATGTGATGACCCTTGAGGCCGAAACCCCGGGCTTTTTCAATGTGTATAGTCTTGACGGGAAATGCGTGCTCAAAAACAGCGACAGCTTGAAAGGATTAGAGCCGGGTATATACATCATCAACGGCAGGAAAACAGTCGTGAAGCAATAGCGGTTAGGACAGTCTGCAAGATGGGGCTGTTGCCGCAACGGCAAACAATTGGTTGGCGAGGGAATGTGGCTTTCGGAAAAGCGCATTCTCTCGCTTTCCTATTGGCCGTATGCGATAGAAAAGAACAGAAGGGAGTGTTGTCTGCAAAAAAAAAAGGACAATCGTTGAAAGTATTTCTGAAAAAATATGTAAGTTTGCGTTCCGTAAGAGAACCCTTTGGACATGATGACATACAATGAATTTTGGCAACCACTTGTAAAAGTGTATGGAGAGGGAGAGGCAAAGGCTGTGGCACGCTATGTGCTGGACGTGTGCTACGGGTTGACGCTCGCCGATATTTTGTGCGGAGAAGTGGAACGGCTGCCGGAAAGTGAACTGCAGGAGAAGCGAGGCCGGCTGGAAGAGGCGGAACCGGTACAGTATGTTGTGGGAACCGCTGACTTCTGCGGAAGGATGTTTCATGTGGAGCACGGTGTGCTGATTCCACGCCCCGAAACCGAAGAACTGTGCCGTTGGATATGGAAAAGTGCTTCCGGCAGAAAAGGGCTGCACCTGTTGGACATCGGAACCGGCAGCGGGTGTATTGCCGTGACGCTGGCGCTGGAGATGGAAAGGGTGAAAGTGGATGCCTTTGACATTTCGGAAAAGGCACTTGGAGTGGCACTGGCCAATGCCCGGACATTGGGAGCAGCGGTGAACTTCCAGCCGACAGACATCCTGAACGCACGGCCCACGCCCAGTGCTTATCATATTGTCGTGAGCAATCCTCCGTATATTTGTGAGAAGGAACGGTGCGGCATGGAGCGAAACGTGCTGGAGCACGAACCGCATGCGGCTCTGTTCGTTCCAGACGGCGACCCGCTGAAATTCTACCGTTCGATTGCCCGTTATGCTGCTGTTGCCCTGAAGGAGGACGGCGAACTCTACTTTGAAATCAATCCCCTCTATGCCACGGACCTGGTGGATATGCTGCGCGGGGAAGGGTTCTCCCACATAGAACTGCGTCACGACGCTTTTGGAAAACAACGATTGGCAAGGGCCGTTGCCGGAAAATATCATCACGCATGAAACTACTGTCAGAACAAGAAGCCTTGCTGAAACTCACCTCCTTATGTTCCACAGCCGAACATTGCCGACAGGAGATGAGGGAGAGAATGCAGCGGTGGCAAATCGACGAGGAAACGCAGGGGCGCATTCTCGACCATCTCACCAACCATCGGTTTATAGATGAAGAGCGTTTTTGCCGCGCTTTTGCAAAAGACAAGATCAGGTATAACAAATGGGGAAGGCGCAAGGTGGAACAAGCGTTGCTTCTCAAGCGGATACCGATAGACATACAGCGGAAAGTGCTCGGAGAAATCGACGAACAGGAATACTTAGACGTGCTGTTGCCGCTTCTGGCCAGCAAGCGAAAGGACATTCAGGGAAAGAACGCATACGAGCGGAACGGAAAACTGATGAGATTTGCCCTGCAAAGAGGATTTACCATGGACATCATTCGCCGTTGTATGGAAGAGGACGGCAGGTATGAGGATGATTAGTTTTTGGAGCAGACTGCTGGATTTGATTTCTCCGAGAGCGTGTGTCGTCTGCGGTGAAAGGCTTGCCGTGAGTGAGGAATGTATCTGCGGCAAGTGCAATCTTCGGTTGCCCCGTACCCATTATCATTTTTCCCCGTCCGACAACGACATGGCAAAGTTGTTTTGGTTGCAGATGCCGGTACAAAAGGTTTCGGCATTGATGTTCTATGAACCGCACTCTCCGGCAAGCCGTATCGTGTATCGTTTGAAATATATGGATGCGCCGGAGATTGGTGTCTTGATGGGCCGCATGATGGCCGAGGAATTTTCTGCTTCCGGTTTTTTCAGCGGAATCGATCTGCTCGTTCCCGTCCCGCTCACCAAGAAACGGCAACGCCGGCGGGGTTACAACCAAAGTGCGGAAATTGCCAAGGGGGTGAGCGAAGTGACGGGCATTCCTGTTGTTCCGGACATTCTTCACCGGCAGTCGTTTCGTGAAAGCCAAACGCAGAAAGACAGGTGGCAAAGACATGACAACGTGAAGGAGGCTTTCCGGCTGGTGGCTCCGGAGCGGCTCAACAACAAGAACATTTTGCTGATAGACGACGTGGCAACTACAGGTGCCACTCTCCTTGCCTGCGGTGGGGAATTGCTCAAGGCGGAGAACGTCAGCGTGAGCATACTTACTCTGGGATACACAAAAGGTTAGGCGATGTGGCGGATAACTCGTTTTTTTTTTCTACTTTTGCATGCGGATAGCCGTATGCCGAAAACGGTTGTCTCCCAAAAATCATATTAATGACATATTCCCATGGATACATTGAAGAAAGCATTTGCATCGAGACTGTTGAAAATCAAGGCCATTAAACTGCAGCCGAACGACCCGTTCACGTGGGCTTCGGGATGGAAGTCGCCGTTCTATTGCGACAACAGGAAAACATTGTCGTATCCCGACTTGCGCAGTTATGTGAAACTGGAGTTGACCCATGCCGTCCTGGAAAAATTCCCAGAGGCAGAAGCGGTTGCGGGTGTGGCAACGGGTGCGATTGCCCAAGGAGCATTGGTGGCCGACGCTTTGAATCTGCCGTTTGTCTATGTGCGCTCCAAACCCAAGGATCACGGGTTGGAAAACCTGATTGAGGGAGAACTCAAGCCTGGAACGAAAGTGGTGGTGATTGAGGATTTGATTTCGACGGGTGGCAGTAGCCTGAAAGCGGTAGAAGCCATCCGCAGGCAGGGCTGCGAGGTAATAGGAATGGTGGCAAGCTACACTTACGGATTTCCCGTTGCCCAAAAGGCATTCGAGGATGCAAAGGTGGAACTGGTCACGTTGACCGACTACGAACACGTGGTGGAAGAGGCTTTGGAAACGGGCTATATTGCCCATACGGATGTGGATGTCTTGCACGAATGGCGCAAAGACCCTGCACACTGGAATCCATAGATGGGAAATTGGCATCCCTGCCACAAGCCACTGTAAAACCATAACATTTGAGAAATGAGTAAATTTGAAAGCGGTGTGAAGGAAGTTCCTTACGCACAGGAGAAAGTTTTCGCCGTGCTCAGCGATATGAGCAACATGAAAAGATTGGAAGGACGATTGCCGGAAGATAAATTCAGGGATTTGGAGTTCGACAACGATAGCGTGAGCATTCACGTGGATCCTGTGGGCAGAATCACCTTGCGCATTGTGGAAAGAGAAAATCCCAAATGCATCAAGTATGAGACTGCCCAGTCGCCTGTTCCTTTCAATCTGTGGGTGCAGTTGCTGCCCACGTCGGAGCAGTCGAGCAAAATGAAACTTACCATCAAGGCCGATTTGAATCCTTTCATCAAGGGAATGATTTCCAAACCGCTACAGGAGGGGTTGGAAAAACTTGCTGAAACATTGGCGTTGATACCTTACGAATGAGGCGGACGGCGAAAATGGCGCATCGGGATAGGCCTGATGGTATAATACCTTTTGCCAGGTTGTTGCAACGTGGGCGGAGGGGGCTGGGCGTTTCGCTGTTTGCCTTCCTCTTGTTCCTTTTCCCTATCGCTTGCGGTGAAACCGAATTTGAATTCAGCAAGCATAGGGCTTATTTCAACTACGACAATTCGCAGCATTTGGATGCCACGCTCATGTCGGCCATGAACAGTATGTCACCGGGCATCTTTTGCAGGATATACATATCGAACGGCGGGCGTTTCGCCTTTCTCAACAACCAAGGGAAGACCAGCGTGCAAAACATGACCGAAATAGAAAGGAAGAGCACCTGTGTTTTGGGCGTTTACAACGAAAGCGGCATTATCGTAGGGTTTGGAAACCTGAGCAGTCCCCACGAATTTTATGCCTACGATGCCCAATGCCCCAACTGTTACGAGGAAGCATCGGCACCTCGCTATTTGCTTTCGATGAGCAGCGACGGAAAAGCCAAATGCGCCCATTGTGGAAGAACCTACGACATGAACAACAGGGGTGTTGTCGCAAGCGGGGCCGGTGGTGGGAAACTGATGCGGTATCATGCTTCCACAACGGGGCCAATGGGGAGGTTGCAGGTGAATAACTGAAACGGCTTTCATGTGCCCTGTTGGGGGCATTTTGGGGCGAAACCATCCCATTGATGTTTAAAAATGATGATTTTATTTTGTAATCCGATGAAATAGCACTACCTTTGTACCAATATGCCGGTCCAATAGTTCAATGGATAGAACAAATCTCTCCTAAAGATTAGATCCGGGTTCGATTCCCGGTTGGACTACTACCATCTGTACATGTATTGTTTTCAACGAAAACCGTCTTTTCCATTTAAAACATTTTATACCATGATAGGAGCAATTATTGGAGATATTGTAGGTTCGCGGTTTGAATTCTCAAAAGCCCCGGCAAAGGGTTTTGAATTGTTTGCGCCAGAATGTGATTATACGGACGATACCATTTGCACCATTGCCATTGCCGATGCCATATTGAACGGAAAAGAGTATAAGGATGCCCTGTTGGAGTGGTGTCGCCGTTATCCCAATCCATTGGGGGGATATGAAATCCTGTTTCACCGGTGGCTGACAAGCGAAAATCCGCAGCCGTATGGCTCTTCCGGCAATGGAGCCGCCATGAGGGTAGGCCCTGTAGCATGGCTTTTTACCGAATTTCAGCAGGTGCAGGAAGAAGCGCGCAAAACAGCCATGCCCACCCATAACCACGAAGAAGGGCAGAAAGGGGCGGAATGTATTGCCACGATTGCTTATTGGCTGCACAATAGCCGCATCAATCGGGATGAGGTGGAGCGTAAGGTGGAGAAATTGTGGGGATACGAGGTGATTCCTTTGAAAGATGTTTATCGAATAGGAAGTCAAGGTCATTTTGACGGAACTTGCATGGAAACGGTTCCCATGGCCATCAGATGCTTCATTGAGTCGCAGAATTTTGAGGAGGCCATCCGGATGGCTGTAATGGCTGGTGGCGATACTGATACGAAAGCCTGCATCACCGGCATCTTGGCAGAGGCTTTTTACGAGATTCCCGACCATTTGGTGGGCACGGCACTGTCCTATCTGCCTGATGAAATGCTGGACATTGTAACGCAGTTCTATAACAGAATAGGGCAATCCATTTAGGCAGGTGACGGGGCAACCGTTGAAATGCCGGAAAAAACAGGGAAGTGGTTTTTCTGGTTCGTTTCAATAATAATTGATGTCAAATCAGATTCTATTTTGGCATGTCTTGAGGGTATGTCATGATGAAGTGCCCCCGGAAGTTTTCTGTCAAACTTCCGGGGACATTCCGTCTATGACTGATTGGCAACATGAAGGTGCTGTGGTTCTAATCAACAACGACCTTCTTGCCATTTATGATATATATGCCCTTTTTGAGTTGCTTTAAATCGCTTCCTACAATCATGCCATTAAGATTATATATGTAAGATTTTTCATTGCTTGTTTGCTCAACGCCGGAAACAGAAGTTGCCGAGGCCTTTACTACATTTAACTTCTTCCAGTCATTGTGATTTGCAAAAGAATCAAAGGATGTCTCTGGAACAATCAGTGTTATATTGGTAAGAATATCATTGTCCAGGTCTTGGAATAAGTCATTTGGCATGTCTGGTGCTGTATCACCGCCGTATCGGCTCCAGTCTATCAATTTCAGCTGATGGCAATAGCCAAATGTGAACTTCCCAAGTGTGAACTGGGCTGGCATGATTATCTCCTCAAGCGCCTCGCATCGGTCAAATGCGCTCTCGCTACCTTTTACATTTACACAATTTGAAATATCAATTTTCTTAATTGATTTGCATCCAAACATCATATCTGTCATCTCCTTGACATTGACACATCCGGTCAGGTCTAATTCGGTAAGGGCAGTGCAATTCTGGAACGCAGAACGAAGGCTTACAATATTTGCCTGTTCTTCAGCAGAAGGCATTACAAAAACCTTTAGTGCTTTGCATCCCTGGAATGTCCCGGCATTTGACAAGCCATTTGGAACAAACAATGAAGTGTTTGGCTTTATCGTTGCCCCGGACATGTCTATTTCTTCTATGACAGTATTTCCTGCCGGTGGGAATCCTGAATTATTTCCAATCGTTTGTGTCAGTTTCTGGAAATCGCTTGTTCCCCAGGCACCTACCAACTTTAGTTTCTTGATTCCCAGCAACGAACCAGGTATTTCTTCAGACGAGAATGTCAGTGTTTCATCAGTCTGCTCACTCTTTTCACCCACTTTAATCGGTGACTGGACAAAAGTCATTTGGTCTTCAGGACAATAATTGCCTAACTGGCCGCCTCTGTTCTTGCCCCATCCATAGAGTTTGTCGTTGCTTCCCCTTAAAATGGAAAAACCTTCGCCACATGCCAACTGTTCAAAGACAATGTCTTCGGGCAGGTTTATCTTCGTTGGAACAGGTGACATTTCTATTCCGCTGCCAGCATCGGCAGCCACACCCTTACCATTACCAAGCGCTCCGTCTGCATTGCTTCCCCAGGTATAAACGATGTCTTTGCCATTCTCTTCAACAACAGCAGTTCTACCTGCGTCATATCCAGAGATAAACTTCACCTTGCCGTTCAAGGTCTCAACTTTTTTAGGTGCTTTTATCTCCGTTAACTCAGGGTTGTCAAATCCGAAGGTGTTGTTGTCACAATAGCCCCATACCCACAGACTTCCATCTGTCTTTATTCCATAAGCTGTCTCAGCAACAGCAAAGACACTCACCCAGTCGGTTTCAGTACCCATTTGTGTCGGAACTTTAACAAGCATAGGCAAATCCCAGAGACATCCTCTGGCATTCCATCCCCATCCCCATAGCGAGCCATCATTCTTTAGCGCTATCGTAAATCCATTGCCCACGGAGACGTCTTTCCAATCATTGTCAGTACCGACTTGGGTTGGAGTGGCATAATTTTTGTAATTGCCAAGTCCAAGTGCACCGGATTCGCCTTCGCCCCACGCCCACAAGGTTCCGTTGGTCTTTATTGCCAAGGCGGAATATCCAAAAAATCTTGTCACGGCAACAGTCTTCCAGTCGCGGTCTGTTCCTACTTGGGTCAGAACCTTGTGTGACTGTCCATCGCCAACACCTTGAACATTCTTGGAATTGTCTCCAACAGCCCAAAGCGTTCCATCTTTCTTTATGAAAAAGGCATAGGCTTTTCCTGCAGTAACAAATGCCCAGTTGTTTTCTTCGCCAACTCTTTGAGGAATGGAATACTTGTTGTTTCCCCCACCAATCCCCAACTGACCGCTTTCATTCCACCCCCATGACCAAAGAGCACCATCTTTGTCAATGGCATAGGAACTTCCGTCTCCGGTAGCAATAAATTTCCATGCCCCACTCTGTGCCTTTACGGATATGCAGGTAAAGCAGGCCACGATTGTCAAAAGCAAAAATCTTTTCAGTGTTCTCATTGTTTTTTTTAGGTTTTAATGACGTGTACAAAATCAGTAAACGTCAGTGTTACATTAATTTTTGATAATTATTAAAGGCCGGTTCTGAAATTCAGAATGGATGTTGTTTTAATACTTTTACTGTTGTATTGTTCGGACCTCTAACAATATAGATTCCGTTAGGCAAACCGTTTGCCGGAATCGTATGGTATCCTTTATTCAAGTGTTTTGCCAGAATGGTCTTTCCGGAACTGCTCATTAATACGAACCTGCCTTCCATATCGGTTTTGATTTGTATTCTTCCGTCATCAAGGCGTACGGAAAACGCTGCTGAAGTGCCTTTGCCGATTTTGCCGATTCCTGTTGTTTCTGCCGTACGAATCAGAGGGCAAATTGCCAAACTGCCATATCCGCCGCCAAAAGTGTGTATTGGCCGTAAGTAATCGTCCTCTGTCGCAAGTCTTGCAAAGGAATTATGGGCTAAGCGATTCGTTACGCTTATTTCATCCAGTTCCTTACCCATAAGATCGGCAAGTATTGCAAAGTCTTCTGTTTGAGGGTCGTTGCTGAATCCTTCAACAGAGATGAAGAGCAATGGTTTTCCGTTCAAGTCCAGAGGAGCGTCAAACATGAATGATGCTACAGCACCATCGGCAGTCAGTGCCCATGCACCCTCCTCTCCGTCGGCCTTTATGTCAGACATGTTTATAACTGACGCTTCGACAGGGATGTGTCTGAATTTCAATGAACCGTCTGTATTTGCCGACGGATACCAGACCTGAAGTGTTATCTTTGCATCGGCTTTGTATTTTGTCGGTTTGTGGTGAAGATACACATTAACTCCATCCATGTAAGCATCATCAGTACCAAACATGAATAAGTTGCCAAAACCAACGATTCCTTTTGCATTTGTTCCTCCAATATATCCTGCAACATCGGGTCCTTCAGAAAAAGGCATCGCACCAAGAAGATAGGTCGCTCCCCATGACTGCATGTCGATTGTTGTCACTTCCGAGAGTCCTCCAACCTTAATCTTATGAGGAGCAGTGTATGACCTCTCTCCTGAATCATTTGTGATGCTCAAGGTGGGCATGTCATATATGCCTGACACTTTATATTGCACGGAAATTGTGGCTTCATCGTATTGACTCGGCGACGTTCCAGGTACAGTCCACAAACATTTTATGGGAAGATCTGTAGAATTATACTTATAAACAACAGGTTTGTCAGACGATGCCAACAAATAGGCACCTCCATTAATTTCCTTGTGCCGGGTGAGGAAATTACAAACTGCCGTTTCGTTTGGGTCAATATTGCCTATGTTGCTCAGCGCAGCAGGCAAGTCGTAAAGTGTTTCTGCTTGTTCTGCCTTTAGTATGCCGGATCCTGTCTTGGGAATACTTGTCAACTTTTTGTTGGCTTGACCAAAGGAGTTCATACATGCAGCGAGTAATAATACCATGGCAACGCCACGGTTAATAATAAAAAAATGCGTTTTTTTGTTTTCCATTGCTGAAAGTAGATTAAATTTCAAAACAAACAAAATCCTCTATGGGCTATCCGGAATTCCCAATGGAGGTTTTGCGACTAATGATAAGTTAACTTTTTGCAAATATATATTTTTTTCTATCAAAACAGAAAAATGGCACCTGTGATTTATGTTATTTTAACCCGATAAAGATCAATTCTGTTAAAATTTCGGTTGGATTTTCCGCCGGATTCACTCGCAAAATAGAAAAGTGACGGATGATCCGTTGGAAATTCGTGAAAAACGGCGGAGCCATTTTTCGGGGCCGTTCCGGTAATTTATGCCTACTTACACCGCAATTTGGCATATTTTACCGGGTAAGTAAGCCTTACTTACATCGCGAGATGATTTCTAAAATGTATCTAATTGAGAAAGAAGAAGTTACCTTGTGATACAAACTAAACAGGTAACGATTTGGAAACGAGCGAAGTGCTTTCTGTCGCATGTTTCTACATCAACAAAGAACGCTTGTTATTCTATTTGCAAAGATAATCATTTGCTTTGAATAACAAGCGTTTTTGATAAGATTTTCGCTCTTTTGCTCCATCTGTTGTTTGGAAAGATTGAAAAATAAGGAGAATGATTATATTCCTCTTCCTCGCTTCTTCTTTTTCTTGGCTTGATTTCTGAGTTTGTGCTGCCATGCCATTTCGGCATAATCATCACCGTACGTCTGTGGATTAATAAGTCCACCTGCTCCCAAAATCATTTCTTCGGCAGCATTCAAGGCAGTGCTTGCTACATTTCCTACGGCTTGTGCAATAGATGAACTGTCATTTGCTTTTGCAGGCGGTACGTATGAACGGCTGGGAGGAACAAGTTGATAGCCTGTATTCGGTTGAGTTTTATTCTTTGCCGACTCGTGCGCCATTGTGGGATCTTTTGTTATTATTGTCTCCTTTGTTTCGGCTTTATTGACTATCTCAAAGTTCTTCTGCAAGGAGCGATAGCCGAACTCCCTGCCAATTTCGGAAGCTTTAAAACCTTGTCCGTTGTAAGAGAACTTCAGACCATAGACTTTGCCCTGCTTATTCTTCAAGCGTTCGATGGTTACACCACTCTTGTTAAGGTCGTAGAGGAACATGGAGTGCCCCGTGATGCCTGTGCCTTTGTATTTTTCAAGTAGGGCATAGCAAATTATTACTGTCCGCTAAACATAGCAACCTCCATCCCAACTCATTGAGGCACAATAGTTGGGATGACAGCATGTTAATGACAAGCCCCCCTTAGCCACTTTCTGTTGCCTCCGGTGGCGATTCAGCCGCAGCTTCAAGCATGAGTTTCATGTCGGCATCCGGCATGTTGAAGAAATCATTCATGTTGAGGTATTCCATAAGCACAATGCGCACCATAGTTGCCAGGCCGGAGAAACTCCAGCGTCTTTCCAAGGAGCCTTGAAGCAGGGAGAGCAACAGATTCGCAATCAACGTGACCCAAATCTGTATCTTGATGGCGTTGGCACTCTCCCCATAGAAGTATCTAAGCGGGAAGTTCTGCTTTATCTGCTTGAAAAGAGACTCTATCTGCCACCTGCG
>JALFBL010000117.1 GCA_022773395.1 Prevotella sp. | reverse complement strand
GGATTCATACCTGTTCGGAACCATGCATAATCAAGACCATAACTACACGATAGAGGAAGTTTTTGAAACTTTTCATGGCTTGAGGGATGCGATTGGGCAGGTTGATGTCGTATTCAACGAGACCCGCAATGATTTTGAAGATTCCACTTGCATGGAAGAATGTGCCAACGCTGCGAAACTGTTTGTCGAGGCAGCGAAACTCACCGACCGAAACCGCATGGTTTCCAGTGTCTCTTACAAGGATTTGTTTGAGTCAGAAAAGCAATATGAGGTGATTGACAGTTTCCTGAGAAAATATACAGAGACAGATTATACAGTGTGTCTTCCTGCCTTTTGGACTCATAGATTGAAAGTGTTTCCTACAAACGAGAAAATAATTCCATCGAAAACTGTTGACATTTGCATCTACGAATATTCCAAGGGGCTTGGCAAAGAATGTCTCCCTTTGGAAACCTTGGTGGAACAAGCTACCGCAATTCTATACCCGTTTTCAGACACTCTTGAATACAGGAAACCTTTAAATGAACAGGCTCGGAATCTGTATAAAAGAATTGTTGAGATAAAGTCGGACACGCTTGACTTGTCTTGTCTGACAGACAAATACAAGGAAAACCGTTTGGACGAACTTCAAGAATACTTGGGCAAATCCTCCAATTGGAATCTTACGGAAAGCAAATTGTCTGTACAAATTGGAAGAAACAAAAACTGGCTTCCCAAAATCATCGACACGATGGCAAGGAAATCCACCCTTGTAGCCGTTGGCAACTGGCATCTGTCGGGTATGCAAGGACTGATTGCCCTCCTGAGAGAAAAAGGATATGAGGTAACTCCCATTGAATAAATGATCGCTTCCCAAAATGTATTCGAGATTTCCACTCTATATCCAACCAGACACGATGGACTGCGGACCGACTTGTCTCCGTATGATTGCAAAGCACTATGGCAAGTCATATTCCCTGCAATATTTCAGGGAGAATAGCCACATTACCCGTGAAGGAGTTTCATTATCGGGCATCAGCGAGGCCGCTGAACTTGTCGGCTTTAAAACCATCGGTGCAAGAATAACCCTTGAACAACTTTCCGAAGTGACGTTTCCATGCATTCTGCATTGGTCACGTGGACGGAAGAAACGTCTCTTCAGATAGGCGAACTGCAAAAGAGCTATTCTACATTTTGTAATCATATAGAAACCTTGTACAATTACAGAAAACAGAACTACTTTCCGAGAAAAATGATTTTGGCCCAAAAACTCATGGATTCACGAAAGATTCAGGAGAAAAAAGAGCATAAACAGTGTATCTTAAAATTAGAACAAGAACGCATCAACAAAGAAACATTCACTCGTGATTCCATACTTTATTCAAAAAACATATTGTCGGAAGAAGATTACGGAAAGGCACGATTAATGTACTCCCAAAGTTTACAAGGGCCAATAGAGAGAGAATTGGAAGAATGCCAACATCAAATGCAACAGATTTCAGACAAAGCGTCTATACTTGACCTTGAGAACAAACATTTTCGCACTACTCAACAATACGAACAAGCCGTATTCTCCGCCTTCTTAGATTTAATGGGAATCATAAAACAATGGGAACAGACCTACATTATGAGAAGTCCTATTGATGGTATACTTAATCTTGTAGATGTATGGGGACAGGGACAATACATAAAGGACGGGAATGTGTCTTTTGTTATAATGCCTATAAACCTTAAGACACCTATCGGGAAAGCATCTTTACCCGCAATACGGGCAGGAGAAATAGAAATTGGGCAAAGAGTTATCATAAGTGTCAATAATTTCCCTGAAGAAGATTATGGAAATCTGATGGGAAAAGTATCCGCCATATCAAGCATACCGACTGCAGATGGCGTATATATGATAGACATTGCTTTTCCCAATGGTCTTAAAACGGTCTTTAACAAGAATTTACCTCCTGCACAGCAATTATTAGGCTCAGCGAAAATAATAATGGAAGATAGAAGACTTTGTGATTGGTTTGTTCTACCTTTAAAGAATTTATTGAAAAGTCAGAAAATATTGAGCGAAGAAAATTTGAATTAGTAAACAATCAAAATTAAACGGCATGTTTGGTGCAGTTAATACACAGCCCATTTCCGAGCCGTTGTTTATCGTGACAGACCTCAAGGAATTGGAGGTGTTGTTGATTTCAAATCAGGCTACCGCATCCTCAATCGGGATTACAGAAAACAACGGATTATTTGCCGAAATACAAACGGGGGACGCACAAGTGTGTGTCCCCCGTTTTATGGTTTGTCGGTTCAAAGCGGGCTTAGTTCCTCACAACGGTTTTGGCAATGTAGGTCTTTCCGGAAATACCTTTGGCAATGACGACATACATTCCGTTTGCCAACGGCATGGAGAGTTTGGAAGAATTCAGGAATTTCGCTTCCGCAATGCTGCGCCCCATAATGTCAACCACTCTCACATCGGCAAGTTTCTCTGTACTGTTCAGCGACAAAGTGCCTTTGCGGTAGTTGGCAGAGAACAGCCTGTTGCCATTGTCAATGCCCTGGATGGCTGAAGGTGCACTCTTAGGAACAGCCACACGGGCAAAATAGGAAGCTGAGATGCTGTTGAACTGGGTGAAGAAACCACTGAGATAAGCGAACCCGTTTTTCTCGTCCACTTTCATATACGTGACAAGACTGTTGGGGCCACCACCAAAGTTGTAGGCATCCGAAATATTTTCGCCGTCCTTATCAAGCACATAGACAAAAGAATGGGGAGGAATCGACACGTCGCCACCAGCCACGATGACATTTTCGCCTACCAATTGTGCTGAGAACACGGCAAGGCTCTCATCCTCCGGGTAATCCGTGAAAGCGAACTGAAGTGGGTCGTAGTCTTCGCGAAGCGAACCGTTCTTATTGATGACGCAAGTGAGGAAGCGCGAACCGGCATCCACTTCAACAAAGTCGCCTCCTACAATCAGGCCATCGTTTCCGAACGGTGCAATGGACTTGACATACCCATCGAAACCCGGCTGCAGGAAATTGACATCGAGTTTGCCGTCGGAAGTAATATGCACCATGCGTTTGTTAGAGAATTTGCCTCCGTAGGCACCGAAAGCTCCTCCAAGATAGACGCTGCCGTCTGTATCCATATAGAACCCGTCAACGTATGGCGAAGTTTTCAGGTGAATCTCTTCTTTGGTGGGGAGATACGATTCGTCGTGAGTTCCATCGGCATTGAAACGTGCGATGAGCGGAGCCGGCTTCCCGTTCACGCGATTGAATCCGCCGGCCACATAGAACTGGCCGTTGGGAAGCACTGCGATGTGCTGCAGCTGCACTTCGTCTGTAAAAGCGCTGCCCTCCAATGTGAATTTATTGTTGCCGTTGAAACTCTCATCGAGCGTTCCGTCAGCATTGATGCGCACCAACATGCCCACCGGCTGTCCGTTGTATTTGCTGAACAGACCTGCCACTATGAATTTTCCGTCGGCGGTCTGCGCCATGGCGGTGGCATAATTGTCGAATCCTGAACCTCCCTCATTGAACGTTTTGTCGGGTGTCCCGTCCTCGTTTAGCCGGACAAGGCCGCCCACTGTACGGTCGCCCACATGACTGAAGGTTCCGGCAAACACGTGCTTTCCGTCTTCCTGCAATTCCACCGACAGGATATTTCCATCGAAATGGGGAGTATAGGCTTTGTCAACATCCCCGGGATTCAGTTGTGCACAAGCGGCAGACGGCAACGCGAACAGGGTTGCCACCATAATCCATTTTAGCAATATTTTATTCATACTTTTTTCCTTTAGAATAATTGATACGGTTTCGGTTAATCGTTTTTCAGATAGAATATAGAAGCGTGTCATGCAAGGCAAGATGCCCAATGTCTCGTTGGCAGGAACAAAAGCCCCTGGCATTTCGTTTCCTGCCACGAGACACACTGGCGTTCTGCTTCAAGAAGGGAAAACCTTCATTCGGTTCATCTCACCATCACTTTCTTTCCGTTGATGACATAAACTCCTCGCAAGCCCTTCAAATTGCGCGCATTGGTGCGCACCAATTTTCCATCGATGCTATATACATCGAAAGGAAGGCCACTGTTCAAGATTTCTTCAATGCCTGTCACGACAAGGCTCACCGATATGGGAGCAGATTCCACATTTTCATCGTTAATGGCTGTAACGCTGAACAAGTGCTCTCCGTCCGACAGTTTCGCTGTCACCCAATAAGTGGTCGCTCCGTTTTCTACCGTGGCAATGAGCTCACGGTCAAGGTAGATGTTGTATTTTTCCACATTGCCGCCCTCTACAGCATAAGAGATATCGTCAACCAGCAATCCGAATGCATTGGCCGCCGTATGGCGGATGGCAAAATATTTCGTGCCTGCCGGCAAGTTGACCACTTGCTGCTTCCAGTCGGTGGTGGGCAATTCGGGATCGTCCAACTTGACAAAACTCTCTCTCCGGTTGTCGGTGGTTGAATAAAGCACTTCATAAGTTTCGTCACCATACATCAGCGACAGGCACTTCACGTAGAAGGTAACGGTTTGCGCAATGCCTGGCAATTCGGGCGAAATCAGCCAATCGTCGGCAGCACCGGTAAACGGACACAGAGAAATGATATATTGATGGCCGGAATATGCCCGGTCTTTCTCGTACAATTTGTCTCCAAACAA
This sequence comes from Prevotella sp., assembly GCA_022773395.1. Lineage (GTDB taxonomy): Bacteria > Bacteroidota > Bacteroidia > Bacteroidales > Bacteroidaceae > Prevotella. The sequence continues at coordinate 29,354 of JALFBL010000117.1, read as the reverse complement.
AGTTTCGGGATTGATAACTTGCCATGCGTGGGGTTTTGCAGCGTTGGGGTATGAAACGGCTCCCCACATGCTCACTTGCTGCCCGTCGCCGTCAATCAGCGACCACTCGCCGAATGCGCCTTCGTGCATACTTGCTGTGATGCCGCCCAGTGAGAACGGTTCAAACACCTCTACATTCTCAAAATCTTCTGTCAGCAGCTTGGTGGCTTTCCTCGGGGCTTCCCAGTTCATTTCCACACCGTCACCTTTCTGTGCAACCGTAAGGTTTTCGGGTTTTGCCGCTTGCGAAGCCAAGACCGAAATGGTGCTTTGGGCAGCATTGTTGGTCCGGTTGTCATCAGTTCCATAAATGATTTCCGCCCTTACAGTGCGGTCGCCTGCCTCGTCAAACAATGTAGTGGCCATCGACACCTCAAACGTTCTTTCCTTCATCGGCTCCAACGCCTCTGTCACGTTCTGGTTGAGCAGTTCTTGGTCGCCTGCCGTGATTCTTACCGTGTAAGCATCAACCTTGTTCAACCCAAAATTCTTGACAACCAATTTCATATTGGCCTTTTCTCCGGCCTTCACTGCCGGAGGAACCTGAAGCGAGTTGACCATCAGATCGTTTTCCTTCATATCCACCACGTTGATGTTGTCGAACGCAAAACTGCCGGCCACATCGAACGACTCGAAGAAAGCAACGCGGATGTAGCGTTCTGTCGAATAGGCGGAAAGGTCTATCTTATAGGTGGAATATTCTTTTTCCGGACTTATCACGCCTGCCATCACTTCCGTTCCATCGGGTTTCACGATATAGACACCTATGGAATTGTCTTTTGAAGTGGTCTTCAAATCGACAGTCAGTGTGGGATGAGCAGCCCCTGCAAGCGAAATTTTTCCCGAATACAGTTCGCCATAGCCACCGTCCTCGCTCGACGAGATGTCGAATCCATAGCCATCACCGTCGGAAGAATTGGCAGAAGGCTGCATCAGCACTCCCGTGCCGAGACCGTTGAAACTCCAGAAATAGGTCAGTAAGCCATTGGGAAGCGTCTCTTTCATTGGCAGTTCATAAGGTTTGCCCACCAGCAGGCTACCTAAATAGGCATCGCCCTCTCCGGCAATGTTTTTCGTCTGCACGGCCCAGTACATGTCGCCCTGCTCGCCTTCATCTGTATTGAAAGGAATGTTAACCTCGCTTCCATTACGGATGGAGTCGATTTTTTGATACAGCAGCAGGTTTCCGTTGTACGATGCTGTATTCCAAATGATATAATCTACGTTTTCGGGAATCACCAGTCCACCATTGGCACCAACGTTGCCCACCTTGTTCCAAGTAAGTTTCACAGAAGTAGTCTGGTCAAAAGCCTGTATATTGCGCACGTGGTCGGGTACATCCACTCCCACATAGACCTTGGTTTCATTCTTTTCTCCCTGCTCTTCGCCAATGTATGGGATCAGTGCATAGGTGTGATAGCCCAGTCTTACATCGGTGTCCTGGTATTGCATTTCCTTTCCAGATTCAGCATTTTCAAAGACGTGAATCACTTTATTGTCTCTACGGAGTTCTATATTCATGGCCTGACCATCAAGGGCATCTCCCGCCACCGTCTTGGCAGGCGTCTTGAAGCGGATGCTCGCCTTGAGTTCACCGTTGGGATCGGCAGTGGCCACCAAATCGATCACGGCACTTGGAGACGAGGGTGACGCATTTTGGTCAACCATCACCGAATCGACATAGAGTGTCCAGCCGTCTCTGGTACTGATGGCGTGCACACCTATGTTGTAGTCACCGTCGGCAGCGACTGCTACTTGCGTGTTGGCCAACATTTTATAGGTGGCATTGTCCAAATCGGTTTCCGGAACAATCTCCATTGTCATGTCGGACACTGTCGTTCCCTTTCCCATTTTCACTTCAATTCTTTCGGGATATACCTTCGATGTGCCAGCACGCGCCTTGGCACGCAGCGAGACGGTATAAGTTTTTCCGGCAAGCATTTTCACGGGTGGAGAAATAAGCCAGTCGTCGGCCATCTTTTCGCCGAATGTATAGGCCGCAGCCTGCTCTTTTGCATCGTAGATCCATGCCGCCCTTGAACCGAACGACGATTCTTGCTTGTCTCCAGCCACATCGATGGTGGTCCACGTCATGAATTTTCCTTCGTTTTCAAAATCTTCAATATATGGGGGACTGAAAGCATGGCCCAGTTTTTCGGTGTTGGAATAGGCCATTTCGCTTTTCTGCGATCCGTTGCGTGCCACGATTCCGTAGCTATATGTGGAAATGTCGCTGATGGCCAGTGTCTCTTCGAAATAGGTGTCGCCAAAGTTTTCCTCCACCAATTCTTTATGGCCGTTTACAATACGGTAGATGTCATAATAGATGCCTCCGAAATAACCATCGTGCAGTCCTCTTACAGGAGCTTCCCAATAAACGAACGCACTTCCGCTCTCTTTGTCCACTTCCATCACCACATTGGTTGGCTGTTCCGGAATATCGTATCCAATCCATTGGGAAAGTTTTGCCTTCGGAGACGTTCCTATTCTGTTGGAGACAGTTACTTCAAACACATGCTGCCCTTCATCAACGCTCACTCCTACGCTCTCGCTCTTTCCCGGAGCAGTATTTCCCGTTGAGACTTCTTTGCCGTCAACCACCACTTGGTAGGTGAGGTTGCCCTGAAGGGGTTGCCCTCCGAAAGTAACAGACGGGGTGGTGAACGAGACCAAACCATCAGTGGCTTCGCCATCGAACATCAGCGAGAGATTTTCTGCCATGGCTGGTGCTCCTTCTTCTGCTTCCGGCTGCTTGATAATCATTCCAGAGAAGGTGTATTCTCCAAATTCGTAGAGTGCCGTAGCTTTTCCGGTTTGCAAATCCACCGTATATAAAGAAGTACTTTTTTTGCTCTGATCGGTTCCAAGCCAATAGAATGTATTGTCTTTGGTGTCAATCTCTCCAGTTTGATAATAGAACAGTCCGGATTCGTCCGACAGGTTCACGCCTGTAGAACCCACTTTCGTTTCTGTTCTTTTTTCCGGGTCTATCCTATACAGGTTGCCGTCGGAGGCAATGCCATAGAGCACGTTTTCCCTCGTGATGCCCATCGCAACATAAAATTTCGCGGTTTCCATCAGCGTTGTGCGGCTCTTCTGGAGATAATCCACCACGCCTATTTCCTTGGTGGCCCCGTTGGCACTGAAGAACTCTCCGTATATGGTTCCGTCGGCTGCAGTTGCTGTTTCAAATGCCATCAGCGAGAAGTCCTGCAGATAATCAGCACCAGCCAACGTCCATGTTTCTGTGTCGATGGTATAGAGCATAGGACTGTATCCTTCTCCTTCCACCTTCACGTTGTGCCCGGCATAAATTTTTCCATCTACCATACCCACACCGTTATAGAACGTGAAGTTGCCGTTCATGAGCGTGTTCAAATCGGAGGGAGCACTGGAATTGAAACTCGATATGCTCCGGTCGGTGGCTTTGGTCATACCCGGTGCATAGGTGATATTCACCCAAAATTCCGTTCCATTCGTCTGGGCAAACATTTGCTTGCCCCGCTGGCTACTGATGGTTATCGGGTGAGCGGGAGCCACGGCCTTCCCCTTGACGGGAGCATGTACAAATCCTGCATTCGGATTTCCCAACGCTCTGCCCATCTCAAACATCGGGTACTGTTTTTTCAAATCGTTCGACCGCTGAACGCTTTCACCCGGGATAAAGCGTACAGTCGAAATTTCAGGACTCACCTTTTGCGCCTTTGCAGAATCGGGAAAACCTGCAAACAGGCATAAAAAGACAAGCCAAGTAGTCATTTTTCTTACCATTGTTTTTTCTGTTGTGCAGCAAATGAGGTTGATACATGAATAGGTTTTAGACAAGCCGGATGGTAGCCCAACTTTCATCTGTCGATTTTGATCTCTTGTCTTCCTGCTGCTTTTAAAAGACGAGAAATTCAAAACGAAAGCAAAAGTACAAAAAAAACAGAAAAAACGAGAAAATGGCAACGTTTTTGTTGCGTATTTTTCTCGTTTTCCTTATAGATGCCTTACAAGGATGATGCACACTAAAATGCCTTGGTGAACACCGACATTGACCGTTATCTTTTCTGCAAAAGGGAGAAAAAAGGCCGGATAGCAGAAGAGGGACTCAGAGAATACCGATGCAGACGTTTTCAGACTCTCTTCACCATGTATTTCCCTCAACCCCTCTCGCCTTGCTCTTGGTGAGCTGTCATCTTATTTAGGTTTCGCTTTTGTGTCAAGAATATTTCAGCAGTTGCCCCGGGCGAACACGCATATTCTGTCCGATTTTGTTGATTTTGCACAGTTCCTTGACAGAAACGCCAAGTTTGCGTGAAATGGAATAAAGGGTCTCGCCTTTCGCCACTTTATGGTATTTCGCATCATTGCCGTTAGTCCTTGCGGGATGAACATCTGCGGATGCCTGGCTGTTGTCCGGCTCTTCGTCTTCTTCCATCTTGCCGAGTGCTCGTTTGGAAAGATTCGGATCCTTTACGTGGTCGCGGCGGCGGAACATAAAATAATCGGCCGTTACGTCTTGATTGCGGAAGTCGAACAACAGTGCCGGATTGAGTGCAACGCCACACAGGCGTGTTTCAAAATGAAGGTGCGAACCGGTGCTCTTTCCCGTATTGCCTCCCAAACCAATTGGCGTTCCAGATTTAACGGTTTGATTCTCGTGGACGAGATGCTTGGACATGTGCCCGTAGATGGTTTCCAGTCCGTTCTTATGGCGGATCACGACATAGTTGCCATAGCCCGCTGCTTCATAGTTGACCACGCGGATGATACCGTCGAATGCAGCACGAATGGTGTCTCCGATAAACACTTTGACATCAAGTCCCTTATGCATCCGTCCCCATCGGCGGCCGAAATTGCTGGTAACTACCCTGTTGGACGTAGGCATTGTGAATCCGCGCAAGTCAATACGGAACGAATCCGGAACGTTCATCGCACGGTGTGCATATTTGTTGCTCCATTCCGAATACAGTTGGGCTACAGCCGAATTTTCTTCTCTTTCAATGATATTGCGGAGAGCCACCGTATCTACCTTGCTCGCTTTCCTGTCCACCGGTGCTTGCCGCGCCAGAAGGTCTTGGCCAAATGCAGGAACAGTCGCAATGGCCAATACGGCAACTATCGTCAAAATTTTAATCGTTTTCTCAAAATGCATAATTCTTTTTTTTAGTTGTCGATGGGCAATTGTCCACTGCAAAACCGACAAAATTCAAAGTATTAAGAATCGGTTTATCAAAAAGTCTTGGCAAAGGTAATAAAAAAATCATCAAATTGTCACAAGGTTAACAGTTTTATGACGTTTTTAACAACTTCTTTAAGTATAATTTGTTAAAATATTTACAGAACTGGGTACAAACATTACGAAATGGCACCCCAATTGATGTTGGTTTTCCTAAGGCTCAGCAGTCGATTCCACAACATCCGGTATGTTGTTTTTTGGCAAAAAGGATCATCGTCGATAATGGCTTGTGCCTCATTGCGGGCCATTTGCACAATTTGTCCATCGCGGGCTATATCGGCAATCTTCAGGCCGAACGCCATACCGCTTTGCTGCGTGCCTTCCAAATCGCCAGGCCCGCGCAGTTTCAAGTCGGCTTCGGCAATGCGGAAACCATCGTTGGTATCGCACATGATGTCGATGCGTTTACGTGTTTCGGCACTCAATTGCGGCTTGGTCACCAAAATGCAATACGACTGGTCGGCTCCCCTTCCCACGCGTCCCCGAAGCTGGTGAAGCTGTGACAAGCCAAAGCGCTGAGCATCAAGAATCACCATCACCGATGCGTTGGGCACATTGATGCCCACTTCGATAACGGTGGTTGCCACGAGAATTTGCGTTTCGCCTTTTACGAATTTTTGCATTTCCTCCTCTTTCTCTGCCGACTTCATCCTGCCATGAACCCTACTCAGTTGAAACTCGGGGAACACCTGACACAGCGTTTCATATCCTTGCTCGAGATTTTTCAAGTCGCTCTTTTCGCTTTCCTGAATCAGTGGGAACACGATATATGCCTGCCTGCCCTGATTCACCTGCTGCCGGATGCCATGGTAGAGACTTGCCAGCCTGTTGTCGTATTTATGGATGGTGACAATCGACTTTCGCCCCGGGGGCAATTCATCGATTACGCTTACGTCCAGGTCGCCATAGATGGTCATGGCCAGCGTGCGCGGAATAGGCGTGGCCGTCATCACCAGCACATGAGGGGGATTGGTACTTTTGCTCCACAACTTGGCTCTTTGCGCCACTCCAAAACGGTGCTGCTCGTCCACCACGGCAAAGCCCAAGTGCAAAAACTGCACAGTGTCCTCGATAAGGGCATGCGTTCCCACGAGAATCTGCACACTTCCATCTGCAGCACCTTCCATCACCTCTTTTCTCCGCTTGCCTTTCACCGTACCCGTGAGCAACTCTACACGCACGTCCATGCCTTTCAGAAACTCTTTGAGCGTGGTGAAATGCTGTTCTGCGAGCAATTCGGTAGGTGCCATCAGGCAGGCTTGATAACCGTTGTCGAGTGCAATGAGAATGGACATCAACGCCACCAGCGTTTTTCCCGATCCCACATCGCCTTGCAACAGACGATTCATCTGCCTGCCGCTGCCCATGTCGGCGCGTATTTCCCTCATCACCCTTTTCTGAGCATTGGTAAGGGGGAAAGGCAAATGATGATGGTAGAAATCGTTGAAGTACGTCCCCACTTTAGAAAAGACATACCCTCTGTATTTTCGGCGCAAATCACTGGCATACCGAAGAATGTTCAGCTGTGTGTAAAAAAGTTCCTCAAATTTCAGCCGCAAGCGAGCCCGGCTCATCTCATCCGCAGTCTTCGGGTAATGGATATGGTGGAAAGCGGTGTCGCGCGAAACAAGATGCAGTCTGTGGATGATGAAAGGAGGAAGTGTCTCGGGCAATGGCTCAACCATACGGTCGAGCATCCCTTTGGTGATTTTTTCGATGGTTCTCGATGTCATGCCCGATTTCTTCATTTTCTCGGTGGTTATATAATAAGGTTGCATTCCCATTTCCGAGAGTTTCACATCTGCCACCTTCTCTATTTCTGGATGAGCAAACTGATAGCGGCCGGCATAGACTGATGGTTTTCCGAAAACGATGTATTCCGTAGCCACTTTATAGTTTTTGGTGATTTGTTGGGCATGAGAAAACCAAACGAGGTCTGCAATTCCCGTTCCGTCTGTAAAATGGGCAACAACACGTTTGCGCCTCAGCCCCATTTCAAACTCCTCGAAACCGAGAATCTTTCCTTTTATCTGTATGAAAGGCATTTCGCCTTCCATTTCACCGATGGTATAAATGCGGCTGCGGTCGATGTATTTGTAAGGATAATACTCCAACAAGTCACCAAAAGTATTGATGCCCAACTCCTTTTGCAGTATGTCCTTGCGTTTGGGACCAACGCCCGGCACATACATAATGTCCTGTTGAAGGATATCTGTCATCTTGGCTTTTTCCTTACCAGCGTTTCAGCAATCACCATGTCGAAAGGAGTGGTTATCTTGATGTTCTCTCTGTTTCCCTCCACCAACGCAACGGGATGCCCCAGACTCTCCACTACCGAAGCGTCATCGGTGAAATCCTTGCAATAAGGTTGGGCGTATGCCTGTTTATGCACCTGTATGTCGAACGTCTGGGGAGTCTGCACCATACAGTATTCATTGCGTGGCACAGTCACGCTCGTCTCTCCCTCCCTGTGCCTGATGGTCTCCACCACTGGCATTACGGGCACTGCGGCTCCACATCTGCGTGCCGTTTCATAACAATCCTCTATCACCCGAAAGGACGGGAAAGGCCGCACTCCATCGTGGATGCCCACCACTCCCTGTTCATTGTCGGGAATCAAGGAAAGCCCGTTTTGAATGGAATGAAAGCGCGTTTCTCCCCCATCGGCCACTTGGCATTCCACATCAAAATGGTATTTCCGGCACAGTGTTTCCCAATACTGGTGCTGCTCTTTGGGCAACACCAATATGATTTTCAAGGCAGGACAGCAATCGTGAAAACGCCGGACGGTGTGCATCAGAACGGGCACTCCCCCAAGCAACAGGAACTGCTTGGGTATGTCACCACCCATTCGGGTGCCTTTACCTCCGGCCACAATGATGGCATAATCCATAAATTCCCCTTTATTTTCTTTCCATCAGATGTACATAGCGCATACCCTCGGCCACACTGTCTGCCGTTTCTTTGTCGGTGAGTGCAGCAAGCAATGTATAGGCATACGGAAGTGCGGCAGCCGGGCCTTCGCCTGTGGTAATGTTTCCATCTACCGTGTAAAGTTCGGCTGTGTATTCCGCCCCTTCGAGCGTGTCTTCAAATCCAGGATAGCAGGTGGCACGCTTTCCGCGAAGCAGTCCCAGTCCGCCCAGTACCAATGGAGCGGCGCAGATGGCGGCAATCTTCTTTCCGGCCTTGTGCTGTGCCAACAAAGCCCCTTTCACTCCCTCGTGTCCGTTCAAGTTCGTGGCACCGGGCATACCGCCGGGCAGCATCAGCAGGTCGGCATCCGAGAAGTCGGCATCTTCAAAAACCATGTCGGCTTGTATTCTGACACCGTGTGCCGATTCGACAACGGATTCTCCCGTAATGCTCACCGTAAGGATTTCTACTCCACCGCGACGCAGCACGTCTACGGGAATCAAGGCTTCGATATCCTCGAAACCGTTTGCCATAAATTGATAAACTTTAGCCATATATCTTGTGGTTTGGTGATTTAGTGTGATTTGGTTTCTTCCGTTTTATTTCAGGCACTGCAAATATCGGCGGATGGTTTCCTCCAGTCCCAAATACAATGCATCGCAAATCAGCGCATGGCCGATGCTAACTTCGTCAGCCCATGGAATCATTTGGTGGAAAAAAGTGAGGTTTTCCAAACTCAGATCGTGCCCGGCATTCAGTCCCAGTCCCATCTCCCTGGCCGCTTCTGCCGCCTCCACGAACGGCCGGATGGCTTCTTCGCGGCGGCGTGCATAGTTGGCAGCATAGGGTTCTGTGTAGAGTTCCACCCTGTCAGCCCCACACTTGTGCGCCCCTTCCACCATCCTGGGACAAGCGTTCACAAAGATGCTTGTCCTGATGCCTGCCTCCTTGAAACGCCCAATGACATCAGTGAGGAAAGTTTCGTTGGCCACCGTGTCCCATCCCTGGTTAGACGTAATCTGGTCGTTGCCGTCTGGAACAAGTGTCACTTGCGTAGGGCAGGTTTCCAGCACCAAGTCGATGTACGACGGAATGGGATTTCCCTCAATGTTGAATTCTGTCGCAATCCGTGGCTTCAATTCGCGCACATCCTGATAGCGTATGTGTCGTTCGTCGGGACGCGGGTGCACCGTGATACCCTGTGCGCCAAAGCGCTCACAGTCGGCAGCCACCTTCAGCACATCGGGATTGTTTCCGCCCCTTGCGTTTCTCAAGGTCGCCACCTTGTTCACATTCACGCTTAATTTTGTCATTTCATCAATTATTTTCGTTTGATATACATATTGTTTGCATAAAAAAATGTATTTTTGCAACCGGTTATCCTTAATCGGGCTTCACCCCATGGATGGTGGTTGTTGAGATAGTGTCAACCTTGTGCTATGGAAGCTGCTTTCCAGATGCAGGGCGCAAGCTATCTTATGCAAAGATAAGAAAAGTTTACGAATCGGCCATTTAAAAATTCGAGAAAGATAAAAAAACATACAATTATGGTGCAAGGGAAATTGAGATTCGCTCTTTTTGGCAATGTATATCAGGCCAAAAAGTCAGCAAACATCCAAAGTTTGTTGTCGGGACTGGCATCCCGTAATGCCGAAATCTATATAGAAAGCGAGTTCTATGAATTTCTTACCCAAAAGCAGCATCTTGAAGTAAATGCCACGGGCGTTTTCCATGACAAAGATTTCGAGGCGGACTATGTCATTTCCTTAGGAGGAGACGGAACCCTGCTGAAAGCGGCCAGCCACGTGTGCCACAAGGAGACGCCCATTATGGGCATCAACATGGGACGCTTGGGATTTCTGGCCGACATCAAGCCACAAGAGATAGAAAAGGCATTGGATGCCCTTTATAAGGGCGATTTCACCATCACTGAGCATGCAACGATAGAAGTTGAGGCGGAGGGCAACAGTTTCGGTGCCTGCCACTGCGCCTTGAACGAGATTGCCGTGCTTAAACGCGACAATGCATCCATGATTTCTATCCAAACCCATATCGACGGAGAACTTTTGGGCAATTACCAGGCCGACGGATTGATAGTCAGCACACCGACGGGTTCCACCGCCTACTCGCTTTCCAATGGAGGCCCCATCATTGTGCCCCGGGCCAACGTGCTCTGTTTGACACCCGTTGCACCCCACAGCCTGAACATCCGTCCCATTGTGGTTGCCGACGACAGCGAAATCACGCTGAACGTAAAGAGCCGCAGCCACCATTTTCTGGTGGCCCTCGACGGCCGATCCATCAAATGCAAGGAAGGTACCCGCATCACCATTCGCAAATCGCCTTTCAAGATAAAGATTGTAAAGCGTTACAACACACACTACTTCACCACTTTGCGCGAGAAACTCATGTGGGGGGCCGACAAAAGGTCGTAGCCTGTCTTCCCTCAATATATATATGCAAGATGGCATGTTTTTCATTTGGGAAAAGGATGTGCCTGTTTTTCTTTAGAACGTCTTGTTCGGTTTTTCCCTTCCTGTCAACGATTTTCGACGAATATTTTGACGGTTACGGCATTTTTTCGTAAGTTTGCAGCAACAATCATTGATTATGGACTTCAGCCTGTTCAAACCCCGTCAAAACAAATATAGTGCCAAAGAAATTCTTCGATGGCTATGGAGCGCATGGAAAGGCAACCAGACACAGGCTGTCATCAATGCGGTGCTTGGCCTGTTGGGCGTGGCGGTGAGCCTTGCCCAAGTGTGGGCAGTGCAGCATGCCATTGACGTGGCAGCCCACAACACCGAGGGCAGCCTTTATTGGGCCGTGGGCATCATGGGCATTCTCATTCTTCTCAACTTTGCCATCAGCATAGCTTCCATCTGGGTGCGCAACATTCTTGGCATCAAGGCGCAAAACCGGATGCAGCAACGGATGCTCGACCGCATCCTGCGTTCAGAATGGAGCGGACGGGAGAAGATGCACAGCGGCGACGTGATCAATCGTTTGGAAAACGACGTGAACAATGTGGTGAATTTCCTTACGGAGGTCATTCCCAACACGGTGTCTGTGCTCGCCTTGTTCCTCGGGGCATTTTTCTATCTGTTTTCAATGGACAAACTGCTGGCAGTCATTATCGTGGTAATGCTTCCGCTGTTCATCTTGGCGAGCAAGATCTATGTAAGACAGATGCGTCATCTCACGCGGCAGGTGCGCAACAGCGACTCGAAAGTACAGAGCATTTTGCAGGAAACGGTGCAGAACCGACTGCTGATAAAAACGCTGGAAAGCGACTCAACAATGATGGGCCGCTTAGAAAGCACGCAGAGCGAACTGAGGCAAAATGTAGTGAAGCGAACAACATTTTCCATTTTCAGCAACTTGATTCTAAACTTTGGCTTTGCGCTGGGCTATTTGGTGGCTTTTTTGTGGAGCGCCCTGCGAATGTCGAACGGAAGTCTGTCGTTTGGAGGGATGACGGCATTCCTCCAACTGGTAAGCAAGATTCAGAATCCGGCACGCAGCCTCACAAAACTGGTCCCGGCATTCGTCAGCGTGTTCACGGCAGCCGAACGACTGATGGAATTGGAAGAGAACCCACTCGAAGAACAGGGAAGCCCCATCGAATTGGAAGCCCCCTGCGGAATCCGCCTGAGCCACGTGTCGTATGCCTACGACAGTCTGAAAAACACAGAAAAACACGAAAGCCAACAGGGCGAGGCCATCATCCAAAACCTCTCATTCAATTTTCCCCCTGGCAGTTGCACTGCCATCTTGGGAGAAACCGGTGCCGGCAAGACCACCATTGTGCGTCTGCTGCTGGCATTGCTGCACCCTCAAGAAGGGAAGGTGGAAATTTATAACCGAAAGGCCACAAGAACGATAACACCAAGAATGCGCTGCAACTTTGTGTATGTTCCACAAGGCAATACCCTGATGAGCGGAACTATCCGCGAGAACTTGCGACTGGGAAAATTCAATGCCACCGACGAGGAAATGCGCGAAGCCCTGCATAAGTCGTGCGCCGACTTCGTGCATGAACTTCCCGAAGGTCTCGACACAAAATGTTCCGAGACAGGCGGAGGACTGAGCGAGGGACAAGCGCAACGCATCAGCATAGCCCGTGCATTGCTGCGCAACCGAAACATCATGCTCTTTGACGAGGCGACAAGCGCCCTCGACCCCGATACGGAACGCCAGCTCCTCCAAAACCTTTTAGACAACCGCAACAAGACCATCATATTCATCACCCACCGTCCTGCCGTGGTTGACTATTGCGACCAAACGCTGCACATAAAAAAGCAGAGGGGGTAGAAAATCTTTGTATTGATATTGGTGTCCCTTTCATCAAAACGATGAGATGAATATGTGATTGCCGTTAACGAAACATTATCTTATTTATTAACAATTAAACTCAAACAAAATGACGAAAAAAATCAAATCATTCCTCATTCCGATGCTATTGTCCATTTTCATGGCCACATCGTGCAGCGACACGGACGAGCAGCAACAATTTAAAATTTTCTTGGATCCGGATGCTATCACAATGACGGAAGGAGCCACAGCCGACATTGTTGTGAAAGGAGTGCCTGAGGGGGCGAAAGTAGAATGGAAATCCGAAAATCAACAGGTGGCCAAAGTAACCGACGGGAAAGTAGAAGCCGTGGCGAAAGGCACCACTAACATTGAGGTGACAGCAACGCTGAATGGCGCAATGAGCAAGGCCACATGTGCCGTTACCGTAGAAGAGAATCCTGCAAAAAAGGCCATCCCATTTGCCGACAACAATTTGAAAAAACAGATCCTGGCATTGTCCACATCGCCCGATGCAAATAAAGACGGTGAGATTTCCGTTGAAGAGGCCAAGACTGTCACCACTCTCGACTTCCACTTTGAGACGAAAGATGCAGCCGTGGAAGACAAGATCATCAAGGACATCAAAGGATTGGAATATTTTGTGAATCTGGACACGCTGAATCTGAAAAACCAGTTCGTCACCGATGCATCGCCCATTTTCAAACTGAACAAGATGGAGCAGCTGATTCTTGGCGAGAACAACATTTCAACCCTTGACGTTTCGGCCATGACCGAACTGAAAGACTTGCGGCTGTATGGAAATGCCAATCTGACATCACTCGACTTGAAAAACAACACGAAACTGGAACAACTCTACATCCAGCGTACAGCCCTGACAACACTCGACCTGACACCGCTGAAGAAACTTACCCTGGTAATGGCCAACAAGGCAAGACTTACGTCCATCCGTTTTTCAGGACTTCCTGAACTGAACAGAATCGAACTGGTGGAAAACGATTTGCAGGAAATCGATGCATCTGATTTACCCCAACTGATGGAACTGCATGCCAACGGAAACCGGTTGAAAACGGTGACACTGAAAAACCTGCCCTCGCTCCAGCGACTGAATCTATATGGCAACAACCTGTCGGCCATCGACCTGAACTTGCCCAAACTCATGTTTCTGTTCCTGCACGACAACAACTTCAAGACGTTGGATTTCAGCAAACTTCCCATGCTGTTTACTTGCATCGTGTCAAACAACCCGATGGAGAAGATTGATTTCAGCAGCAACACCATCATCAGCAATATCGAAGCCACCTATATGTCCAATCTCAAGGAGATTGACCTGAAGAACAACAATTTCAATGAAGACGGCGAATACCTTATTATAGAAGGCAACACGGTTTTGAAGAAAATCCGCGTGGATGCCGGAGACGAGGAAACACTCGTAAAAAGATTGACAGCCAACCGTCCGGACATTGAGGTAACGACAGAATAAGACGTGCCGAACCATCCCTCACCTTTATCAAAACATGCCCCCGGAGTTGAGCGTTCAACTCCGGGGGCATGTCAAAAGGTCTCAACATCCTATTCTTTCACGATTTTCCTCTGCCATCTTTGATTTTTGCCAAAAAGTTCAAGAATGTATATACCTTTCGGCAAATGAGCCATATTGATGGAATGTTCGCCTTTTATATCCTTTTCCGAATAAACTCGCTTGCCATTGACGGAAAACAAGTGAACACCTGCCGTTCCTTCCCATCCGGACAGGGCGAGAACCCCGCGGCAAGAATTGTACGAAATCTTGATGGTCTCTCCTTCCCAACAGGTCTGCTCCAGACCGGCAACAACCTGAGCACCGCTCATCCACAGGTCTTTGAAAAACAGCGTGTACCAACGTTCGTCAAAGACATTGTTCCTGTATCTGAAAGCAATATAACCCGGTTCACTGGAAGACGGCAGAGGTATATCGGTCTTGATGGTATAGTCCTGTTTCTGGTAAGGATAGTCTTTTCCACGAATGTCGAGCAAGAGTATGCGCTCTGTGGCCTTGGAAGGATTTCTGTCCCCCTTCAAGAGATAAATGCCTATGGTGTCCCCATACACGATACTGGGCATCATGCCAATGCTCTTGTATTTGATGGTGTCTATTTTTCCCTCTTTCCCCATCTCTATCCGGGGCGAGACAAACCAGTTGTCGGCCACTTTGTTTTTCATGCCTGCTATCGGACAATAGTCGTGCGACAAAGTTTTGCCGATTGCCCATCCATAGCCTTCTTTGGTACCCAGTCGGTATTCGCGCCATTCTTTCATTTGTTCTTTGTCACTGAAAGAAACATAAATGCGCTCACCTGTGGTTGTTTCGGCATTCATTGGCAAAGTACGCCTGCCCTGATCCACAGACTGGCCTTTCACTCCCAATGCACAGATGCCCAGTGCACATAACAACGTAATTTTTTTCATAGTTACTCTGTTTAAAATCGTTTTACATGATACATCGTTAAGTTTCGCCATAGCCGCAGAATGCTTATGTTCAATGTCACCACACAGCATCTCCAACAGCCACACGACACTTGAGAAACCGATTCATCTCGAAACCTTGCATGGCTTTTCCCCGAAATCCACCTGTTTAACATCTTTTACGCATTCAAGGATGCATATTTCCCGTTTTGTTTCCTTCTGGTAAAAGCAGCTGTCACGCAGGAAACCAGCTCCTAACCACAAATCTTCACATTCATCCTGCAGACAAAAGGTTAAACACCGACATTTTTTAGGAGCTTATGACATTTTTTATTATCTTTGCAAAAACTGACGAAAAAGAAGATGGAACAAAATTTAATTACAGAACTTTCCATACCTGGTACGAAACGGGTGTACTACGGAAGCGGCATTGGCAACGACCTACTTTTGATAGACGATTTTGCAGACTTTCCCTTGCCAACAGAGCCGCGCAGGGCAAAATGCATCATCGTGGGACTTTGTTTGCAAGGCACTGCCACATATTCTGTCTATACCGAAGAGTTTGCCGTGAAGGAAAACGATATTCTTATGATTCATGAGGGACAAGTGCTCGAAAACTCAAAAATAAGTTCCGACTTCAAAGGTCTCGGATTTATGCTTTCCTACGATTTTTTCCACGAAATCATCAAGGGTATCCACGAACTGTCTTCCTTATTCGTTTTTTCTCGTTCGCACCCTGTTTTCAGCCTTACGGCCAAAGAAGCGGTGGCCATGACAGAGGCGTTCAACCAGTTGAAACATAGGGTAGATGACCAAGACCACCATTTCCGGTCGGATGCAGTGCGCTCCCATATGGCCACCATGGTCTATGACTTGAGCAATGCCATTTACCGTTTCCAGCAGAACAATCCTGAGAAACTGACCCGCGCCGAAGTGATTTTCAAGTCTTTCATCAAGTTGGTGGAAGAAAATTTCCGTACAGAAAGAAGAGTGAGCTGGTATGGCGAGCAAATGTGCATCACGCCAAAGTATCTTTCGGAAACTGTAAAATTAGTGAGCCACAGAACGCCAAACGAATGGATCGACCATTATGTGACACTTGAAATACGCGTGATGCTGAAAAACTCGGCAATGAGCATCAAGGAAATCGGACAGTGTCTGAATTTTCCCAACCAGTCGTTTCTGGGAAAATATTTCAAGGAGCACGTGGGCATGTCACCTTCCAGATACCGCAAGTCATGAGGCCTTTCGTTTCCCTGGCGGCTGCACGCTCTTTGCCTACGGTCAAAAAGATTCCGAACCTAAAACGGCTTTCTTCAGTTCCTCGGCAACTTTCTCCAATTCTTTGTACCACTCTTCCCCGAAACGACGCACAAGCGGTTCTTTCAAAAAGCGGTAAACGGGCAGGTTCCGTGCTTCACCCTTTTGGCGCGCCTTCTCGCAAATGCTCCATTTGTTATAGTTCAGTCCGGTGAGTCCTGCCCCCAACCTTTTCTCCCGGATTGGGTAAAGGGCACAGCTGACGGGCTTGAAGAATGGCGACCGGCCTGCACGGAAAGCCCTTTCGAAGGCACAGAGACAACAGTTCCGGATGGTGCCGTCTCCACCGAAATCCTCAATATCGGCAAAACAGGTGAACACGCAGTTTTTTCCGTGCACAATGCTCGTCACCAAGTCGCCCTCCACATCAGTATAGGCCACCCCCTGCTTGTCGATAACCGATTGTGCCGAGGCAGACAAGTCGTTCCACACCACATCCAGTGCGCCTTCCATCTCTGCCACTTCGTCTAATGTAACGGGCGCGCCAGCATCTCCTTCAATGCAACATTCTCCTTTGCACGCTTTCAAATCGCAGCAGAATTTTTCAAAAATAACATCGGGCGAAACCAACACATCGCCCACTTGAACAATGGGAAGATACATTTTTTGATTCATTGTTTACCAACAGATAGGTGTCATTCCATGTTGCTGCAAATACGCATTGGCGCGTGAAAAATGATGATTGCCAAACCAACCGCCGCGGTTGGCTGACAATGGCGAAGGGTGAACTGATTGCAGGATGAAGTGCCGGCTGCCATCTATCAGCGACGCCTTGGACCGTGCATATCCGCCCCAAAGAATGAACACCAGATGCTCACGCCCCCCATTCAACGCCCTGATGGCAGCATCGGTAAACGTCTCCCAACCTCTTCGCTGATGACTTCCCGCCTGATGGGCACGCACGGTGAGTGTGGCGTTGAGCAGCAGCACGCCTTGTTCTGCCCATCGGGCAAGGTTTCCTGTAGTGGGCATGGGTATCCCCAAGTCCATTTCTATTTCCTTGAAAATGTTGATGAGCGATGGGGGAAACATCACGCCGTCATTGACAGAGAAACTCAGTCCATGGGCCTGTCCCGGTTCATGGTAGGGATCTTGTCCGATAATCACCACCTTTGTCTTGTCAAAAGGACACAGACGGAACGCATTGAAGATGCAGGTTCCCGGCGGGTAACAGGTAAAATGGGTGTATTCTTGTCGCACAAATTTGGTGAGAGCAGTAAAATAGGGCTTCTCGAACTCCCCTTCCAACTGCACTTTCCACGATTCCTCAATCTTTACGTTCATTGGCATTCTGAATATTTCGGGGCGAAATTACGAATAAAATCTGAAACCACAAAACCTGAAATCCCAGATATACGCGGGTGCGGGATAAGATTCCCCGTTCAAATTCTTGCCAAACTCATCGATTATACAGAATATTTCCGGAATTCCTTGAACTTGCGAAAAACTTTACCCTTGAAAATCATCGCTCACCCGTTTTGTAACTTATTGACTTTCAGGCATAAATGTACAAATAAACGGAGAGATCACCAATTCTTACAAGACCTTTCTCATCCCGAACCGACATAGATTAGATATGGTGAGGACGCATAAAAATAAAAACTGTGCCGAACCATCGACAGACAGTTCGGCACTGCCACTATTCACAGATTGCCCGTCTGGAGCAGCCTCTTGATGCCATTCGGCACGTCAAAGGAAGGATTCCGCATTTCCTTTCAACGCAGCACAACCTTATGCGAGGTAACCGCTCCGCCGCTTACGACTCTTACCACATAAACACCTTTGCCGTATGGCTTTGTAGGAATGAATCCTCCGCTACGGGCCTCTCCGCATTTCTTTCCGGCCATATCATACAGCGAAATCATGTCAACATGATGTCCTGGGACAATCTTCCCGGCATCTTCATCATATGCGAACAACTTGTCCTGGCTGACTGCCGACACGCCCGTGCTCTCCTTTACCAGAAATTGGATTTCAGCGAAATCAGAATATTTCCTGCTGATATCTGCCATTGTATAGACAGCCTGAATCTTTGCAATGTGTTTTCCCGGATCCAATTTGCCCAGATTGATGTTTTTGGCGTATGTCGTGCCAAACTCCTCTCCGTCAAGCATGACGTTGAACAGTGCCATTTCAAATATTTCGGGCTCGGCAATACCTATCTTAATGTCATCGAGCATGAAGAACAGTTTCTGCATCGAAACACCACGAATCACGGCGTGGCGCGCTTCCTTAGGCAATATGTATGAGAAAGGAGTCCATATACCTCCCACTTGCTGTGGTTTTTCGGTCAGCCACACAACATTTTCGGGTGAAGGCTCTGCGGTTGTATATCCCACCATAAATTCCTCATTGCCCAAAAAACCGTAGAATCCTGCGGCAGCATAGAAACTGAAGGTAAAGTCAGAGTCAAATGCCAGTTGCGGTGAGAACAGATAGTCATCGCTCCTTGCTCCCGTCTCCGGAGATACGGAAACCAAGACTTTCTCTCCGCTTCTCGGTCTGATGTATTCGGAAAGATCCGGTGTGGTTTTAAATGGGTTGAACACCATGAATGCCATAGGTGCGTGCATGTTGGGATAAGGAGTGTCCTTACACAGTGCAACTCCATAGGTCTGAGCCTTGTCGGCATCAAAGAACGTCCATCCTTTTGCATTTTGAGGATCGGTCTCAAAATCGTTCATTTCTTCAAAATCTTCCGTAAGCGCATCTTCATTGTTCCAGCTCAGGATGCAGTCGGACTGGCTGTCGGGATTTCCCACATAAAGATGGTATGGCATCAAGGGAGTTAAAAGAAGTTCTACGGAGAAAGAGTGCCTGTCCTTGTCTTCTAATGCCACCTCTGTAAAGGAATCGGCAAAGCCATCCTTTGTAACGGTCATCTTGTATTTTCCTTTCAGCACCTTGTCGAAGCTCACGGATTCATGGACTGTCTCCGCTCTATACACCAACTCGCCGTTGTCCAAGTTTTGCAACGAAACAATGGCACCGTTTCCATGCCTTACCGCTGTATTGGTAAAGACGTTCACATCTACTTTGGTGTACATGTTGTGGTCGATTGGAGCAGAATAGCCATAATCCGATTTTCTTCCATCTTGGTAGATGGCTCTTATGGCATATCCATAGAATCCCTTTTCCTTGCTGTTGATGGTTGGATCCAAATAATCCTGTTTCTTCAAGTCGGTGGCAATCTCTTCCCAGCCCGATGGATCGTTCCTGTCCTTGTATCTCCAGACAGAGAAAGTGAAATTTCTTTCCGCAAAACCCTCATCGGCTTTTCTTGCCAGTTTTCTGGAATAAGATGCCATACGAATGTTGTTGGCATGTGCTTCCTTCAAATCAGACGTGAGTTTCACACCCTCGGCACGAATGAAAAAGTTTCCTGTCGTAGAGTGGAACCATCCTGAATTTTCAAAATTCTTATCTACGCACACCACAGAGCCTTCCAATTTCCGGTAGTCGGACAACACCGTCAACGACCCACTGTGACCAATGGCCACCACACATCCGTAAGGAGCCACGACAGGTGTGTCGAGAATCAGTTCCGACCATCCGCCGCCAGTGTCCCAGTCGTATGCCCTGGATGGAACGTCCAATCGGGAGAAGGCGGGTTCGGTAGAGAAAGAACCGTCTCTGTTCAAGGGGAACACGTAAACATCTACAGTTGGATAGTTGTTGTCCAAGGCCCATGATATGGCATTGACAGACATGGGTTCGCGGAATGTGTTGCCCAAATAAACATAATCTTTCGAGTTCATTTGGAAAGTCCCTTCCACCGAGCCATTGTCAAGCGCGAAATCTTTTTCTGCCACAGGAACAATCCATGAGAGGAACACGCCCTTTTCCACATTTTCGGCATACACCTTTACGGGAGAAGCCAGCAAATCTTTTAAGACCAAAGTGCCCAGATTCAGTTCTTCTTTACCTACTGCCACCATTTTCTTGTAGGTGAGTTTCAACTCTTTCGACACTGCCAACTTATACTCTCCGTCCACAGGCACTTCCGGAAACAGGAACGAACCGTCCTCGGCCGTTTGAAGTTCAAAGGCCTTTTTCCCTGTTAATTTCACCAATGCGCCCGACACCGGCCGTGAGGCTTCGTCAACAACAACGCCTTTGACAGCAGAGACAGGTTTCAGGACAAGTTCAGCCACAAGCGTTTCCTCTTTGCGAGCTTCCACCTCTATGTCTGCAAGGGCATATGGCTCGAAACCTTCTTTGGCAATGGAAAGAAAATATTTGCCTGGAGTGAGGTCGTTAAAAGCCGCAGCGCCCTCTGCATTGGTTTGCCACGTCTTGTCCTCATAAGTGTCTCCCGACAATGAGACGGATGCTCCTTCCAGCCATTCGTCTTTTCCTTTTCTCTTTACTTGGATATTCAAAGCCCCTCCATTGTCTTCGGCCACTTCCACACTGTTCAGATACAACAGTCCACTCCAAGCTACTGTCCTGTTCCGAATACCGATGTAATAATCGCCTTCCTCCATATTTTCCGGAAGTTTCAAACAAAGATAGTAGTTTCCGTCATATTCCTTTTCTTCAGCAATCACGTCAACCATTCCTTCGGCAGTATTGGTTTTGCCCAAAGCAAATGTCAGCTTGCAACTCCAGTCACAAAACATATTGGCTTTGAGAACAAAAGACTTGCCTTTGGACAAATGAATGGCCGGACTGATCAACCAGTCGTCACCGTCGTTTGTTGCCCCTGAAGAGTAAAAGGCCGAACGGGTTTCTTCATCCCACCGATACACATTTTTCTTATTGAACTCTCCGTTAAGGTCAACCAAGGTCCACTGTTCGAACTCACTCTGCGTGTCGAAACCACAGAAAAAATGGTCGGTTTCATTTACTATTTTGGCATCGGCACCCATTCCGTAGCATAACGCCAATAGCAGCATTGCATAAAATAATGATGTCTTTTTCATGAATAAAAAATAAGTGAAGGATTATTGAATTAGTATCTTGAACACTTTGACAAACGAATGGCCACTAAATGGAGAGTTTGATGACGTTGATGCCGGAACGTGTGGCAATCTTGCAGACATAAACCCCTTTCGGCAAGCCACTCAAGTCAATCGCCCCTTTGTGGCCTGCGCCGCCGGCCACCTGTTCGCCATTCAAGTTGTATATTCTATAGGCTGATGAGGCGCCGTTCAGCCACAGATTGCTCCCCACCACTCTCACATTCCCGGATTCCTCCTCATGCCAAAGTTCTTCAATACCACTGGCCGTCAGATGACTCATGTCGGCAATATTGGCATTGAACACCTCACAATTGTTCGGATTGGATGGATTATAATGGGACAAGAAAGCAATGACGTGCATCTGTCTGGGCATCCATGCGTCGGGCAGAATGCACTGGTACTCTTTCGACTTGTATCCGGCTCCATTAAACTCAATGCGGTCGCCCCAGACAGGGGTCATCACTTGCCTTATGGCAGCATTGTGAATATAATGCTGAGGATGGGATGCGCCAGCCTGATAACCCACAATGCTGTCTTCTGTAAGGAAGATGTTCAGTCGGATGTCACTCCCTTTCAGGTATTTGTCCGCATCTCCACCAGGCAGTCCACCGGAAACCTCCACTGTCAGTTTTCTTGTTTCTCTGTCATAGCTGGGCGTAATGTCAACGGTTACATAAGCCGGCCTTGAAAGGCTCTCGTCCACCAATTTGCCGAAAGTGGCTCTTTGCGGAAAGAAAGCAGGCCCCAACGTACTTTCCGCCCCATCCGTAGCTCCGTATTTCGACATGTTTGTTCTGTCAAGCATACAGCCAGGGGCGTAAACAGAGGTTTGCGAACCGTTGGAATAAAAGAAGGTGAAATCGTTGCTTGCATCAATCGTCAGAGGATCGGAACCGTAGGCAGAATGATGGACGACATGTATCACATCTTCCCTGTAGAACAACGCGTCCTCAATGGTAAGATGGGCACTGGGGCAGTTGACGCACTTCATGGTGGAGAAATGTTCCAGCAAAACTTTTCTGTCCGAATATTCTTTTTTGCAGATAATGTTTTCTTTCCATTGGGCATTGTCGAGTTCATTGTCGTCGCTTGCTCCATTCACCTTCGTAACGACAACTTTCAGATCGTGCAAGCCGCTCGTGCCCATCGCCACACTCCCCAATGCCAGCAAAGAAAGCTGGTTCTTCCCGATATTCAAACCGTTCACTTCAAACTGCCTGTCCAAATTCCCGTCTATATACACCTTGGCCTCTATATCGTGAATGTCGGCTGCTCCCCTGTTTCTGACCCATATTTTGACGGGTTTCTCATCGTTGGCCTTTGCATAAGGCTTGGTCATGATGCTTTCTATGGCCAGATCGTTTTGGGGTAGATTGGAGCCTTGAACCACCACATAGATATTGATGTTTCCGCCCGACTGATGCTGCCATGAGCAGGTTGGGTCGTCTTCCTTTTGGGTCAGCCGGATGAAGTTGGCCAAATCATTGTCTGCACGTCCATCCATCGAGAACACCTCGCCAGAGGAAACCATTCTGAATCCCACATACAGATTTTCGCCTGTAATTTCAAACGGTTTTTCCAACTTGACTTGATTCCATCCGCTATCTACTTTTTCTACCGTTTGCTTGCAGTCGAAGTCCGTGAATCCCAATTCCTTGCTGATGAAAACATAGTTTTCTTGTCTTGTGGGTGTTTTTCCCACCGCAAACCATATTTCTGTAATCCGGTTTCCCTTCAGTCGTGCCATGAGTTCTTCCGGCAGTCGGATTCCGCCCTGAATGCCTACCTCCATACCCAATCCCAAGTTGAGCGACATCTTATTGTCGGAATAGCCAAAAATCAAAGTGTCAGAATAGGCGAGGGCTACGCTCCTTGAAGTTTGCGAAGAACCGTTGCCGGCATTTGCCTGCCACGGGGAAAGCAGCCAACAGGACAAAACAAACCACAAACACATTCCTTTTTTCACTCGATGAAAAATCATTCTTCCCATAAAAATTCAGTCTTTTTATATTAGTAGTCATTCAAACATTCACCCCAATGAGCCAAGGCGCAATGCAGAGCTTTTCAATAATCAGAGTAAGACAGCCAACATGCCGCCATTTTTACGAACCGAAATACCTGGTATTAGCCTTGGTGTCAAAGATATTGAAAATAATTAAAATTCCACACTGTATTTATGGCATTTTAATTCTCTTTGTCTTTATTTAATAAAACGTGGTTTTTCCAAAACTGCTCTTAATTATTAATATATATTAATAAAAATGTTGAAACTGGGGGAGGTAAAAAGACTGAGACGTATTTTACTTACCTTTGCACTCAAAGAAAAGGAATTTGTGAAAGTAGAAGAGAAAAGACTCTATTATTTTCTGCAGAATTTACCTGTATATAATTGTGCTTTTAGAATACACCCACCCTTCCTATGGTCATGTATCAAGACACGCAACCCTATTTTAAACATAACATGTTAATGAAACAAGTTTTACAATTCGAGAACACAAGAAAATTGATATTGTGTTTGATTTTCCTTAGTTTAGGAATGTTGGCAAAGGCGGAAGTCATACCTGGCAGCTATTCCAATACTTACACGGATGGCAACAACGTTGTATGGTATTTTAATGTTGTCAACGGAAAAGCGGAAATCGTGGCGTGGAACTCTGATGATTCTACTGGCGATTTGGTTATTCCCAAGCAGGTATATGACAATGCATATTATGACGTGAGTAGCGTGTCTGTATCTGGCATGGCGAGCGGGACGGTATCGAACTCGTTTATTTCCAATTTAAGTTTCGAGTCAGGTTGTCAGGCTTCTATTCCAAGCCGTTTTCTTGAAAGCAACGCATTTCTTCAATCCATAGACTTCACCCATTATGCCGGATCGAGCATACCGACTTACGCTTTTTACCAATGTTCGAGCCTCACATCCGTGATCTTCCCTACAGCTTGCAGGAAAATTGAGGCATCCGCCTTTTCGGGCTGCAGCAGTTTACAGAGCATAAATTTGTCCAATACGCAGGTTCACACAATTGACACCAAGGCATTCGAAGGTTGCTATGGTGCCACTTCGGTTTCATTTCCGTCCACCCTCACCACTCTGGGAACCGGTGCCTTTTGGTCTGCATCACAACTCAGTGAGGTGGATTTTTCCAATACAAATATTACCGGCATTCCCCAAGAATGTTTCCGCGAGTGCCGTTCTCTGACTACCGTAAAGTTCTCTCCCCAACTCACCGAGGTGCTTGGAAGTGCTTTTCGCAATTGCACCGCATTGAAAGAGCTTACTTTCCCGGCCTCGCTTCAAAGTCTCAACGACAATATTTTTCAAGGAAGCACATCCATGCAAAAGGTGATATTTGAAGGCACCACACCTCCAACGTTCAAAACCAACATGTTTCAAGGTGCTCCTGCCACAATGAAGATTTGTGTGCCGGTTGACTGCTCCGCTGCTTACAAAACCAAACTTACAGCAGTGGGTGCCGTGGTGGGCACAGCCCCTATTGCTGCCAACAACGTGCGCGAGCAGGTCACGATTTCCCGTTATGGGTTCAGCACTTATTTTCTGGCCAACGAAAACTTCAAGGTTCCCACAGGGATGACCGTCTATGTTGTTACAGGCTCCCAGCAGTTGGCCGATGGCAAACGCCATGCCGTGATCGAGACTTTCAATGCCGGGACTGTGCTCCCCAAGGCGCAAGGCTGCATCCTTCAGGGTACCCCCAGCACCACATACGAATATGAGGCAGCCGTTTCCACAGCCGAACAGTCGCTCCAGCACCCCAACCTGATGAAGGGTACGGCTGCAGCAGCGGGAGAAACGTTTGCGGGAGGCGACGGAATGTACTATGTACTGTCTCCAGACCCCAACGACCCTTCTCTCATTGGATTTTATTACCAGAACGGAACTGCCGGCAACAGCATGACGCTGAAAGCCCACCAGGCAGGCTTGTTCTTGCCCACAGGCACTGTGGCTCCAAGCAAGAAATTTCTGTACGAACAGGGAAACACGACAGGCATCCACCCGGACATGTTTGCCGACAAGCAAACATCGAAAATCCACTATGATTTGCAAGGGCGGCGTATACAACGGCCTACAAGGGGCTTGTATATAGTAAATGGTGAAAAGATAATGGTGAAATAAAAAAACAAAGATGAAAAAAACATATTTATATCCTCAGACGGAAACAGTCAGGCTACATATCGGCGAACCGATAGCAGAAGCAGATTTTATCATCAATTCCAGGGAAGGCAATGAGACCTTGGGCAAAGAGAATGCAAGTTTTGACGAATTTGACAACGACTCAGACGTCTTTAACAAGGCAGACCTATGGGAATAGCCGCATTGGCTCATGGACGCCGGCATAGCCTGTCCTTATAGTTCATCGAGCAGGAGGAAAACACAGAGGTTTTTCTCCTATTTTCGTTTTCCTCCTGTTTGTACTGCAGACAAGGCATTCCACATACAGCATACCTTAAGCGTATGCCGTCTTGCACTCCATCGCGACACTGCGGAGAAACTGCCGGCGTCTCCCTTCCATGAAACCCATGGATAAAAGCAAGCGATCTCAAGGCGGTTCTCGCATCAGCTGGCAGTTGCTCAGTTGCATCGCCATGTTCATGTCGGTACAAGAAACAAAGAGTTGAGGATAGCCTCGCCAGAGACTTCATCCTCAACTCCTTCAATCTTTCTATTGTTGTCTGTTTCTTATTTCACCAGCACAACCAGATATTTGCTTGTACTCCAGAAAATCTGCGGATTGGTGATTTTCAACACATATTGTTTCTTGTCGTCCTGCGTCAGCGTATAACTGCTCGACGGATGCATGGTAAGCAATTTGGCCGTCTTGGAATAGAACTTGATTTCCTTGTCCACCCTAATGTCTATCTTGGTGAAGTAGTTCTTGTTGAAGTTGCCCCTCAACACCTTTCCGTCCGCCAAAATGCCCTGTTCCTTCAATTCGCCCTTGGTGCCGAATACATACCATGCGGTATTCAACTGCTTGTCCTGCGAGTTGATGGTCTCCGTCTTCTGGGCACTTTCCGTCTTGAGGCTCGACACATTCGTATTCAGGTTGTTGATGGTTTCGTCAAGTTCTGAAATATGTATGTCCTTCTCATCGAGTTCTGCTCTCAACTGCTGCAACTGACGGTCTTTCAACTCCAGTTGTTTCATGACATTTTCCATGGTTTTCTTAAAGCCATCGCCCTTGATGGTACTTTCGCGTATCTGCCCCTGCAGTTTCTTGATCAGTTCGCGGTTCTGCGCCATACGCTGTGAGATAAACTGGATATTCTCGCGTATTTGCTGAGCCTTGTCAGCGCGTTCCCCGTCTTTAGCCACAGCCACACGCCCTTCAGCCTCGCTGATTTCGCGGAAACCTTCCTGAATCTCGTTGATGGTTCCCACCATGTCATTGATTTCGTTGTCTTTCTGGTCAATGATTTTCTGCAAAGAGTCTCTTTGTCCTCCGTCCGGCAATGACGGACCTGTTTTTTCATTCTTACATGCGACCATGGCAAAAAGACACATCGCAACAAAAAATACCTTTTTCATATCATTCCATTTTATGTTTATTATCTTTTGTATGTTTACCGGCAAGCACAATCACGAACTCGCCTTTAGGCTCTTTTTCTTTAAAATGGGCAGTCACCTCTGCGAGCGTACCTCGCACACTTTCTTCGTGCACCTTGCTGATTTCCCTGCAACAGCTCACCTTACGGTCTTGCCCAAATATCTCGGCAAACTGCTGCAACGTTTTCAGCACCCTGTAAGGCGATTCATAGAACACCATGGTACGTTCCTCGTTTTGCAGGCTCAGCAATCTTGTCCGCCTTCCTTTCTTCTGAGGGAGGAAGCCTTCAAAGCAGAACCGGTCGTCTGGCAGTCCGCTGACCACCAATGCCGGCACGAATGCCGTTGCCCCGGGCAGACACTGCACCTCTATGCCTGCTTCCACCGCTTCGCGTACCAGATAGAATCCGGGGTCGCTGATGCCCGGTGTTCCGGCATCGCTGATCAGGGCGATGGACAAGCCGGCTTTCAACCGCTCTATGATTCCGGTCGTTGTGCCGTGCTCATTAAATTTATGGTGAGACATTAACTGGTTTTTGATGTCAAAGTGCTTCAATAAGATTCCCGAAGTACGTGTATCTTCAGCGAGAATCAAGTCTACTTCTTTCAACAGGCGAATTGCCCGCAGCGTGATGTCTTCCATGTTCCCCACAGGGGTAGGGATAATATACAATATACCCATATTTCGAGCGACAAATATAGACATATTATCCTTTAACACAAAAAAAAACAATCATTTCTTTGCATTTTTTAAAACAGAATTGTACTTTTGTACCGATATGACACAGCAAATTATAGGGGAAACACACCGCCCCGGACGCATTGAAGTAGTATGCGGGTCAATGTTCTCAGGAAAGACCGAAGAACTGATCAGGAGACTGAAAAGAGCCAAGTTTGCCAGGCAGAAGGTGGAAATATTCAAACCGTCCATCGATACCCGCTACAGCGAGGCAGACGTGGTGAGTCACGACCAAAATTCCATTCAGTGCACGCCCATCGATGCTTCTTCGTCCATCCTGCTGCTGGCAGGCGAGAACGATGTGATTGGCATTGACGAGGCGCAATTTCTGGACGAAGGGTTGGTGCAGGTGTGCAACGAACTGGCCAACAAAGGGGTGCGCGTCATCGTTGCCGGACTGGACATGGACTTCAAGGGTGTTCCCTTCGGGCCGATGCCTGCCCTGTGCGCCATCGCCGACGATGTGATGAAAGTGCATGCCAT
This sequence comes from Prevotella sp., assembly GCA_022773395.1. Classification (GTDB taxonomy): domain Bacteria; phylum Bacteroidota; class Bacteroidia; order Bacteroidales; family Bacteroidaceae; genus Prevotella. The sequence goes on along the minus strand of JALFBL010000117.1, from coordinate 1,344 downwards.
TTGCGTGAAGTGCGGCTCACTGGCCTATGTAAGCCACCGCTTGGTGAAAAATGACAAAAGGGTGCTGTTGGGAGAAACGGCAGAATATGAGCCGTTGTGCAGGGAATGCTACCGAAAGGCTACAATGGAGGAGAGCGACTGACACATCCCCATTGCTTCTGCACAACACCATTCTTCATCTCACAGCATATACATTATAATATAAAGGTAGGGCTTTCGCTGAAATCCGACAAAAAACGACGAACATGAAAAAAGAGATCACTTTCGACAAATTCATCCGATGGGCAGGGGTCGGATTGCTTGTCTGCGCCATTTTGTATGCCATGAACTATTTGAGCAGTGTCCTGCTGCCTTTTTTCGTGGCCTGGCTGTTGGCTTACCTTCTTTATCCCATCGTAAAGTTCGTGCAATACAAGATGCGGATTCCCACCAGAGCACTCAGCATCATTGTCACGCTCATCTTTGCCATTGCCCTCATTTCCGGCATCGTCTATCTGGTGATTCCACCCATGATCGAGCAATTTGGCAAACTGGGACGCCTCGTCACGCAATACCTGCAACACCAAACCAGCAGCGACAACCTTTCGGCAGTGGTGCAGGAATGGATTCGCGAGAATCAGAAAACAATAGAAAATTTCATCAACCAGAAAGAAGTTGGAAACCTGGTGCGATCGGCCATGCCACAGGTGTTTACCGTATTGGGGCAGACTGCCAACGTGATCATCAGCATTGTGGCCTCGCTCATCACCTTGATGTATATGTTCTTCATTCTGCTCGACTACGAATATCTCACCAACAACTGGATAAAAATTTTTCCGAAGAAAACACGCCCATTCTGGAAAGAACTGATGGTGGACGTGGAAAAAGCCCTCAACTCCTACATCCGCGGGCAAGCACTGGTGGCCACCTGCATGGGAATACTGTTTTGCATAGGCTTCACCATCATCGACTTTCCCATGGCGATAGGCCTTGGCATTCTCATAGGCATCATGGATTTGGTGCCTTATCTCCACACCTTTGCCTTGATACCAACGGCTTTCCTCGCACTGCTGAAGGCTGCCGACACAGGACAGAATTTCTGGATCATCCTTGCCAGCGCCATTGCCGTGTTTATCATCGTGCAAATCATCATCGACATGGTGATCACTCCTAAAATCATGGGCAAGGCCATGGGACTGAACCCTGCCATCCTGCTTCTCTCGCTGTCGGTGTGGGGAGCACTGCTCGGTTTCATCGGGCTGATTATCGCCTTGCCCCTCACCACGCTTTCCATCGCATATTACCAGAGGTATATCACACACGAGAACGAGGCCGAATAGCCCTACTCCCCCCATCATTCATCCA
>JALFBL010000107.1 GCA_022773395.1 Prevotella sp. | reverse complement strand
TGCCCGTCAAGGCACAATCGTCATTCCTTATAAATATGTCAATACGATAGCAAAAGGAATGACAGCAAACATCGAATTTGAGGGTTACGATGCAGAAACATACGGAGTTGCAAATGGTATAATAACAGCCACATCGCATATCAAAGGTTGGCGTTTCCAACAAGCCTACAGGTCAAGTTGTCATAACAAACCCATAGAAAATAGGATTTTCCATAAAGATGCCGCGTCCAAAGAAGAGGCAAAAAAGGCATTCTGACAAAGGAAGATTACAAAAAAAGGAGATGGACCAAACAGTTCTTTGACACGCTTTTGAAAAGTATTTCCCTTAGAACACACTAAAGTAGTGAGAGTTGCGTTATCAAAGAAACCGCATGTAAAAAAACATTGAATCTGTCTCTCAAAGGCAGAAATGATGCAAACGGCCGAGCGTTCTCTTTTATAAAGGGAACTTGAAAACCGCGAATGTTTGGTTGTTAATTTTAAATCATCGACACATGACAGGACAGAACAAAGACAATTACTGCGTGATACTGGCAGGAGGACGAGGACGGAGACTGTGGCCTTGCAGCCGTGAGAAGCACCCCAAACAGTTCATGGACTTTTTTTCTACCGGCAGAACACTTTTGCAGGCAACGTTCGACAGGATGAGCCGGCTGATTGCTCCAGAAAACATCTATGTGTGCACCAATCAGGAATATGCCGGATTCGTGAAGGAGCAACTTCCGGAGTTGGACAAGGACAACATATTGAGCGAACCCATCTACCGCAACACCGCTCCGAGCGTGGCATGGGCGACATTCCGAATATTGGGGCTGAATGAAAATGCAAGGATAGTGGTAATTCCCTCAGACCAGGCCGTGTTCAAGGAGGATGTGTTTGTGGCGAACATACAAAACGGACTGGAATTGGTGGCCAGAGAAGATAGGGTGCTGACCCTGGGTGTGGTGCCCACTCGTCCGGAAACGGGGTATGGGTATATTCAGGTTGACGGTGAGGTAGAGGAAGAGTATATATATAAGGTGAAATCTTTCACGGAAAAGCCCAGTCTTGAATTTGCCCGGCTGTTCAAAGACAGCGGCGAGTTCTTGTGGAATGCAGGCATATACGTGGCCAATGCAAAGCACATGCGGATGCGCTTGAAGCAGGTGCTGCCTTCCGTGTTCTGGAAAAAAGATGAAGTGGGAGAGCGCATTTCCTTGGAAGAGGAAAAAATATATGTGGAAAAGAATTTTCCCTCTTATCCCAACCTTTCCGTTGACTTTGCGTTGCTGGACAACAGTAATGATGACATGTATGTGATGAAATGCAATTTCGGGTGGGCCGATCTGGGTATGTGGCATTCCATCTACGAGAGCATGAAAAAGAGCGAAGAGGACAATGTGGTGTTGGGCGACAAGGTGGTTCTTGAGGATTGCAGCCGCAACATCGTCAAACTGCCCGAGGGGCGTTTGGGCATTATTCACGGACTGAAAGACTTTATCGTGGCCGAAGAGGACAACGTGCTGCTGATTTGCAAAAAAGAAGAATCTGCGGCATTCATCCGCAAGTACATCAACGACGTGCGCATCAAATATGGCGACGACTTTGTTTAGCCCATGCATCTTTGCGGTGACGAAATGAAAATCCCCTGCCGAGCACGCTCGGCAGGGGATTTTGGCATAAAATAATTTTTGTCCAAATAAAAAGTCAGAAAAGTCCGGGTTACAAAGCGCAGAACTCCTTGTATATTTTGTCTGCCGTTTCCTGAAACTCTTCTTCCGAAAATTTTAGTTTGGGATTGCTGAAAAGCATGTCTCTCTCGCCCTGCATGGGAACCAGGTGAATGTGGGCATGAGGCACCTCAAGACCCAGCACGGCCATTCCCACCTTGATGCAGGGGAACGCCCGTTTGACGGCCATTGCCACTTTCTTGGCAAAAACCATGTATTCGGCTATCTCCTGATCGTCCATGTCGAATACGTAATCCACTTCACGGCGAGGTATGACCAACGTGTGGCCCTTCACCAACGGATTGATGTCGAGAAATGCATAAAATTTTTCGTTCTCGGCACATTTGTAGCTGGGAATTTCGCCCGCTGCTATTTTCGCAAAAATGTCCATAACCTTTAAATGCTTATCTCATCGATGCGCAACTGGATGGTGCCGCTGGGAATCTTCACCTCAACTTCATCGCCCACTTTGTGGTTGAGCAAGCCCTGGGCGATAGGCGTGTGAATGGAAATCTTGCCTTCGCGCAGATTGGCCTCATTCTCGCTCACAATGGTATAGGTCATCTTTGCTTTCGTCGCCACGTTGGTCATGGCCACTGTTGACAGAATCTGCACCGTGTCGGCACTCAGCCGGGAAGTGTCAATGATTTTGGCTTCTGAGATGGCCACTTTCAGACGGTTGATTTTGTCTTCGAGATGGGCCTGCGCTTCTTTTGCCGCATCATACTCAGAATTTTCACTCAGGTCGCCCTTGTCTCTTGCTTCCGCAATAGCTGCAGAAGCTTTGGGGCGTTCCACGCTCTCTAAATGCTTCAGGTCAGCCACGAGCTTGTCGTAGCCCTCTTGTGACATGTATGCCATAATTGTTTTCTTTTAAAATATATACAAAACATAAAGAATTCCGACATCTTTACTTGCCATGTCGGAATTCCTTATCCCTTTACTTTTTCTAAATCCAAGGGCAAAGATATTCATAAAAATCGGAACCGACAAATTTTTCGGCAAAAATTGCCATTAAATTGTATTTTTGTTGTAATTTTGTCACCGTATTATATACGAAAAGCTCATTTATAAAAAATACTATGTTTTCTGACGAAGAAAAAAAATCAATTATCGATTTGATAAAGAGGCAGGTAGTACCCGCTATTGGATGTACGGAACCTATAGCGGTGGCTCTGTGCGTGGCGAAAGCCACAGAATTGCTGGGCAGGCGTCCGGAATCTATCGAACTGAGACTGAGTGCCAATATTCTGAAAAATGCCATGGGAGTAGGTATTCCGGGTACAGGCATGATAGGGCTTCCGATTGCCATTGCCTTGGGTGCGCTCGTGGGAAAGTCTGAGTATGGCCTTGAAGTGCTGCGCGACAGCAACCTGCAGGCAGTGGAAGAGGGAAAGGCTTACATTGCTGAGAACCGTATCAAAATAGATCTGGAGAAGGAGGATGAGGATAAACTCTACATCAATGTGGTTTGCAAGGCCGACGGGCATGAGGCAGAAGCGAGAATCAAAACGCACCATACAGACTTTGTGTACTTCCGCAAGGACGGTGAGGAAATGGCTGCAGACAGGCAGTCGTGCGAAGAAACGGCAACTGTTGCGGACAACGGCCCCATGCTCACCCTGCGCAAAGTATATGATTTTGCCACGGAAACCGACCTTGACGACTTGCGGTTCATCCTTGAGGCAAAGCGTTTGAACAAAGCCGTTGCGGAGAACGGGCTGAAGGACAACTACGGCCATCAGGTGGGTAAAACCATAAGCAGTCCGCTGGGGCGCGGCATCATGGGCGACGGTATATATGCCAAGGTGCTGAGTGCGACAACAGGGGCTTGCGATGCACGCATGGCGGGAGCCATGATGCCTGTGATGAGCAATAGTGGAAGCGGAAACCAAGGTATCTGTGCAACCATGCCCGTGGTGGTGTTTTCCGAAGAAAACCACAATTCGGAGGAGGAACTGATACGTGCTTTGATTATCAGCAACCTTACGGCAATCTACATCAAGCAGAATTTGGGCGCACTGAGCGCGCTGTGCGGCTGTGTGGTGGCAAGTACGGGAAGCAGCTGTGGCATCACGTATCTGATGGGGGGCACATACGAGCAAATTTCCTACTCGGTGAAGAACATGATTGCCAACCTGACGGGAATGATTTGCGACGGAGCGAAACCCAGTTGTGCACTGAAACTGACCACGGGTGTGGGTACGGCGGTGATGAGTGCCATGTTGGCCATGAGCCACAAATATGTGACTTCGGTAGAAGGCATCATCGATGATGATGTTGACCAGAGCATTCGCAACCTTACTGCCATCGGCAGCAAAGGCATGGATGAAACCGACCGCTATGTGTTGGATATTATGACGCACAAGACGGTGAAAAAAGTAGAAACAACATAAATAGTAAATAAAAAATGAATATGAATCAATCAAGAAATCGCTTATCAGCACTGATGGTGCTTCTGGCATTTGTATTTGTTGCCGCGACGGCACAGATGCAAGATCCTGTGCATTTCAAGGTGAGCCAGAAACAAGTTTCACCTACGGAAGTCGAGGTGGTATTTACAGGAAAAATTGACAACGGATGGCATGTCTATTCAACCGGATTGCCGGAAGGAGGCCCTGTGTCGGCCGTTGTTACTACCGAAAAGGCTGTTGGCGCAAAAGCGGATGGAAAACTGAAAACTCAAGGTAAAGAAATCAGCAATTACGACAAGCTGTTCAGCATGAATCTCCGTTATTTTGAGCATGCTGTAACTTTCGTTCAGAAATATAAGGTAACAGGAAAGACCTACGATATCAAGGGATATTTGGAATACGGTGCCTGCAACGACGAGAACTGTATGCCGCCCACACAAGTGGAGTTTAGTTTCAAAGGAAATGGTCCGGCAGATGCGGAAGAGGCTGTTGATGAAACTGCCAACGAAAAGGCAAAGGCTGATTCGCTGGCAGCATTGGCGTTGACGGACAGCACCCGGGCCGACACGCAGAAAGCCGATACCTCTACGGTGGCAAGCGGCGACCTCTGGACACCTGTCATCAAGGAATTGCAGGTGCTGAACGGTGACAATGGAGTCAACCACTCTTTGTTCTACATTTTCTTGATGGGGCTTCTCGGTGGCTTGGTGGCACTCTTCACGCCTTGTGTGTGGCCCATCATCCCAATGACCGTCAGTTTCTTCTTGAAGCGTGCCAAGGACGACAAGAAGAAAGGTATTCGCGATGCCATTACCTATGGTGTCAGCATCGTGGTGATTTATCTTGCCTTGGGACTGGCCATTACGGGTATCTTTGGTGCAAGTTCGCTCAATGCGCTTGCCACCAATGCGGTGTTCAATATCTTCTTCTTCCTGTTGTTGGTACTCTTCGCCCTGTCGTTCTTCGGATGGTTTGAACTTACGTTGCCGTCATCGTGGACCAATAAGGTGGATAGCAAGGCATCTTCTACCACAGGTCTGCTCAGCATTTTCCTCATGGCCTTCACGCTGACACTGGTCAGCTTCTCGTGTACCGGCCCTATTATCGGTTTCCTCTTGGTAGAGGTAACCACTTCGGGCAGCATCATGGGACCCGCCATCGGTATGTTGGGTTTTGCCCTGGCCTTGGCCTTGCCGTTCACACTGTTTGCCCTTTTCCCCACATGGTTGAAACAAGCGCCGAAGTCAGGCTCTTGGATGAATACCATCAAGATTGTCTTGGGATTCATAGAACTGGCATTTGCCCTGAAGTTCTTCTCTGTGGCCGACTTGGCATACGGATGGGGATTGCTTGACCGCGAGGTGTTCCTCTCCTTGTGGATTGTCATTTTCGGCATGCTGGGACTGTATCTTATCGGAAAATTGAAGTTCCAGAGCGACGCTTTGAGCGGTGACGACCGTCCCATGCCGGTGTTGTGCATCATGGTAGGTATGGTTTCCATCGCCTTCGCCATTTATATGATTCCCGGCCTTTGGGGCGCTCCCTGTAAGGCGGTCAGTGCCTTTGCGCCACCCATGAGTACACAAGACTTCAATCTTTATAAAAACAATGAAGTGCGTGCGCAGTTCACGAACTATGAAGAGGGAATGGCGGCAGCCAAGGCACAGGGAAAACCCGTGGTCGTTGATTTTACCGGTTTTGGTTGTGTGAACTGCCGCAAGATGGAGGCGGCCGTATGGACAGACCCGTCGGTAGCAGAAATCTTGGAGAAGGAATACATCCTGATTTCGCTCTACGTGGACGACAAGACACCGCTCGCAGAAAAGATAGAGATTACGGAAAACGGACAGCAGAGAACGCTGCGTACTGTGGGCGACAAGTGGAGTTACTTGCAGAGAAGCAAGTTCGGTGCCAATGCGCAGCCGTTCTACGTAACGCTCGACCATCATGGAATGCCGCTTGGAAAGAGCTACAGTTATGATGAGACCATCTCTCATTACATGGAGTTCCTGAATCAGGGCTTGAAGAATTTCAAGAAATAGACAGAAACAATATCTGAACAATTAACGGGGATGCGCTTCGTCAAGCACGTCCCCGTTTTTTAGTTCTCGCAAATGCAGGTACGAAAAACTGTGGGATGCGGTGAGAGTTGTAATGATTGCTGGACCCCCCGGCCACGCCAATTTCGATGCTTTCATGAAATCTATAGACGAGGCGGATGAAGAAGATTGAGTATAGCGTGAAAGCAAAGGAATGGCGTGAAAGCAATATCTTGATCAACTTGCGAAGTTGGGCTTATTCTCCCTTGTACCATCCATTTTCTTTGATTATTTGGGCAACGGCAGGCGGTATGAGATGCGCCACTGATTCACCTTTGCGTATGCGCTGGCGGATATCCGTGCTGCTGGTGTGGAACAGTTCTGTTTCTATGAGGTACACGTTGTGGGGAAGCAGGGTGGAATCGATGGATGAGCCTTCGCGAGGATAAATCACAATGGGGTATTTTTCAAGAATTTGCCGGTGGTTGCTCCATTGGGGAAATGCCTCCCAGTTGTCGGCACCAATGAGCAGGATGAATTGCCTTTCGGGATAGTCGTGCGAAAGCGATTGCAGTGTATTCCATGTGTAGGAGGGAATGGGAAGGCGAAATTCGTAATCGCAGGCCACGAGGCGTTTCTCGTCTTGCAAGGCCATTTGTACCATTTTCAAACGCAAATCATCGTCGAGTAAGTCGGAAGACTCTTTTTTCAAGGGATTTAAGGGCGATACCATGAACCATATTTCGTCAATCGGTGCCGCTTTGAGCATCTGTCTTGCCAAGGCAATGTGACCATTGTGAATCGGGTTGAATGATCCTCCGAAAATACCCGTCCTAATCATCCAGGAATTGTTTGATGATTTGATAAGTTGCCTCTTCTGCTTTTTCCAGAGAATCGTTGACGACCACCTTGTCGAACTCCTGGGCGAAAGACAGTTCATAAGAAGCCCGAGCCAAGCGTTCTTCTATCACTTCAGGAGCATCTGTTCCCCTGCCATTCAGTCGTTTGCGCAACTCTTCCACTGACGGTGGTTGGATGAACAGGCTCAGGGAGCGGTCGCCGTAATGGTTCTTGATGTTGCAACCACCTTTCACATCTACGTCGAAAATTACGTTTTGTCCTGCTTCCAACTGCTTTTCCACCTGCTCTTTCAGCGTGCCGTAGAAGCGGTCTTCATACACTTCTTCATACTCCAAGAACTCACCGTTGGCAATGCGCTGGCGAAACTCTTCGGGTGAAAGAAAGAAATATTCCACCCCGTTCTGCTCCGCTCCCCGGGGAGCACGGCTGGTACAACTGATGGAAAATGCAAGATTCAATTCGGGATGCTGCTGCATGAGCCAGTTCAAGATGGTGCTTTTCCCGCTTCCCGACGGTGCGGAGAATATGACGAGTTTTCCTTTTGAGTGCATACTGCAATAGAAATATGAATCTGTTTAAAGCACATTGAGCACCTGCTCCTTGATTTGTTCCAGTTCGTCTTTCATCTTCACCACGATGTTTTGCATCTCGGCCTGGTTGCTCTTGGAGCCGGTGGTGTTGATTTCCCGGCCCATTTCCTGTGCGATGAAGCCCAGTTTCTTGCCTTGGCATTCATCGTTCTCCATTGTCTCATGGAAATATTTCAAGTGGTTGGCAAGACGTTGCTTTTCTTCACTGATGTCCAGTTTTTCAATGTAATAAATCAGTTCCTGTTCCATTCTGTTCTTGTCATAATCGACCTCGGGAATCGACTTCAGTCCCTCGATGATTCTTGAGCGAATCTTTTCCACTCGAATCTTTTCAAACTGTTCCACACTGGAAAGCAGTTCTGCTATGTTGCCAATCTTTTCGGTGAATTTTCTTTGCAGAGCCTCGCCCTCCTGCTTGCGGAAACCAACCAATTGTCCAATGGCTTTTCCGATGGCCTTTTTTACCATTTCCCATTCCGAATCGTCTAAAACTTCCACCTCGGTTTGGGTCAGTACATCGGGCATGCGTGTCAACGTGTAAAACCAGTCGGTGGGTTCGGGGATGCCCGTCTTGGCTGAAATGTCTTTGATTTGGTGATAGTAGTGTTCGATGAGGGCTGCATTGATGGGTGTCGCATTCGCAACGGAGTCTTTTTCCACCCAAATGGAAAAGTCAACCTTTCCCCTTACCATGTTTGCAGCGATCAATTGTCTCATTTCCATCTCCTTTTCACGGTACAAAGGGGCTATGCGTGTGCTGATGTCGAGCGTTTTGCTGTTTAACGACTTGATTTCCACATGGATTTTCTTGCCATTATAGGCTATGTCTGACTTGCCATAGCCTGTCATTGATTGTATCATACTTGTTTGACGTTAAATTTATGCAAATGTACTAATAATTTCGGGAAAATGCGTATTTTTGCACTTTATTTAGGAGATATTTATCATGTCTTGCATTTTACATATAGAAACCAGCACAGCGGTTTGCTCTGTGGCTGTAAGCCAAGATGGTGCGGTTATTTTCAACAAAGAAGATCATTCTGGACCCAATCATGCCGTAAAATTAGGTGTCTTTGTAGATGAAGCATTGTCATATACAGACAACCATGGCATTCCTTTTGATGCTGTTGCCGTGAGTTGCGGCCCGGGATCCTATACTGGCCTGCGCATCGGTGTGTCGATGGCCAAGGGCATTTGTTACGCTCGCCACCTGAAGTTGTTGGCTGTACCCACACTGGAGCTGCTTGCCGTGCCCGTCTTGCTCCAGGAGGAAATAGAAGAGAATGCCCTGTTGTGCCCCATGCTCGATGCTCGTCGCATGGAAGTGTATGCCGGCATCTATGACAGGGCTTTGCACGAAATAAGGCAGGTGCAGGCAGACGTGGTAGACAGCGAGGTGTATAAGGGATTCCTCGACCGCCAGCCGGTCTATTTCTTTGGCAATGGGGCATGCAAGAGCATTGATACGATAGCGCATCCTAATGCGCATATCATAAAAGGAGTGGAACCGCTGGCCAGGAATATGTGCCCGCTGGCAGAAAAAAGAATGGCATTGGAAAGGTTTGAGGATATAGCTTACTTCGTGCCGTTCTACCTGAAAGACTTTGTGGCCAAGACTCCGAAACGGCGGTTGTAATCTGCAAATGTTTTCCGGCCAAGGGGTGAATACTGACGAAAGAAATAATAATTACGAAATGAATATAGAAGGATTGGACTATAATACGCAAAGGGAGAAACTGATTCTGCCTGAGTATGGAAGAGAAATACAGAAAATGATAGACCATGCCGTGTCGCTGCCCACGAAAGACGAGCGTCAGCGATGCGCTGAAACAATTGTTGGCATCATGGACAGGATGTTTCCTCAAAACAGGGAGAGCGTTGACTATAAGCAGAAACTGTGGGACCACCTTGCCATCATGAGCAATTTCAAACTTGATATTGACTACCCTTTCGGAGTAGATGACGCCTTGGTTATTGCCAAGAAGCCTGAGCCGCTTGAATATCCCATGTCGAGAATCCCCGTGCGCCATTATGGAAAAATGATTTTCGACCTGTTTGAAAAGCTGAAAACCATGCCCGAAGGGACTGAACGGGAAGAACTGGTGAGGGTGACTGCCAACCAGATGAAACGCAACTTGGGGCAATGGGGGCACGGAGCGAACGACTACGAGCGCATTGCCGATGACCTGGCCCGCTTTACTGACGGTGTCATTCAGATAGACTTGAGCAACTTTAAGTTTGAGAAAATGGACATAAGGGAAAGCGGAACTGCCATGAGGAACAGGAGAAGAAGATAACAATCAACCTACGACATTATGGAATCATTTATCATTGAAGGCGGACATCGGCTGCAAGGCACCATCGTTCCACAAGGCGCAAAGAACGAGGCTTTGGAGGTGATATGTGCCACCATTCTGACGGCCGAAAAAGTGACCATCAAGAATGTTCCTGACATTCTTGACGTGAACAACTTGATACAATTGCTGCGCGACATCAACGTAAAGGTGAGCCGCGAGAAAGACGAATACACTTTTCAGGCAGACGAAATCAACTTGGACTATCTGCAAAGCGATGAGTTTGTGCGCAAATGTGCCGCCTTGCGAGGCAGTGTGCTGTTGATTGGCCCCTTGTTGTCGCGTTTCGGAAAGGCCGTCGTTGCAGAACCCGGCGGCGACAAGATAGGGCGCAGGCGTTTGGACACTCATTTTCTTGGCTTCAAGTCGCTCGGTGCCCGGTTTGTCCTCAATGAAAAGCGCAACGTTTATGAAATTGAGGCCTCTCGGCTCAAAGGATGTTATATGCTGCTTGACGAGGCTTCCGTTACTGGAACTGCCAACATCGTCATGGCATCCGTCTTTGCCAAGGGCATCACCACCATTTACAATGCAGCCTGCGAGCCCTATATCCAGCAACTTTGCAGTTTGCTCAATGCCATGGGAGCCAGGATCACCGGCATTGGCAGCAATCTCCTCACGATAGAGGGCGTGGAACTGTTGCATGGGGCGACGCACAAAATACTGCCCGACATGATCGAAGTGGGATCCTTCATAGGCATGGCGGCGATGGTGGGCGACGGTGTCCGCATCAAGGATGTCTCGCTGAAGAATCTTGGAATCATTCCCGAAGCGTTCCGACGTTTGGGTATTAAAATAAAGGAGGATGGCGACGATTTGTTCATCCCCAAGCAACCACACTATGTTATCGACTCTTTTATCGATGGCTCCATCATGACCATTTCCGACGCACCTTGGCCTGGGCTGACTCCCGATCTGCTGTCGGTTTTGCTTGTCGTGGCCACCCAGTCGAGAGGCAGTGTGCTCATTCATCAGAAAATGTTTGAAAGCCGCTTGTTTTTTGTTGACAAACTCATAGACATGGGCGCACAAATCATTCTTTGCGATCCCCATCGCGCTGTGGTTGTGGGGCACGACCGCAATATAAGGTTGCGTGCCGGAAGAATGACCAGTCCCGACATCCGTGCGGGCATCGCTCTGCTCATTGCGGCGTTGAATGCCAACGGAACGAGCCGCATCGACAATATCTCACAGATTGACCGCGGATATGAAAACATCGAGGCGCGCCTGAATGCGCTCGGGGCAAAGATCAAACGGGTTGCCAACTGACAGGGGACGGCTGGGGAAAAGGCAACAGCGGATTACTCAAACAAATCTTCCATTCACATATTCACAACATCAGCAAATGATTCGGCAAGACGACGTTTACAAAATAGGAAAGTTCGGAAAACCGCATGGCGTGAAGGGCGAACTGTCTTTCATGTTCAACGATGATGTCTTCGACCGTGTGGATGCCGATTATCTCGTTGTCCCTGTACAAGGAATCCTTGTTCCTTTTTTCATAGAGGAATACAGGTTCAGGACTGACGAAACGGCCTTGATGAAGTTTGAGGGTATCGATTCGCAAGAAAAGGCAAGGGAACTGACCAACTGTGAAGTGTTCTTTCCCCGCCATCTGGCCGATGGCTGCGATGGAGACATGGCGTGGGCGGAGATTGTGGGGTTCCAATTGATAGACGATATATATAATAAGGTGATAGGAGAGATCGTGTCGATAGACGATTCCACCATCAACATCTTGTTTGAAGTGCGCACGTCCGAAAACAAACAGATATTGATTCCTGCTCCCGATGATTTCATCAGTCTGGTAGATAGGGAGAACAAAAAAATACACGTCACACTGCCCGAGGGGCTGTTGGACTTGGCGTGAACGGGACGGTTTCAGGCGGAAACGCAGGCGGCAGATTGCAGACAACCATCCCCATCAATGAATTTAAACAAGTAATGATGAAGCAACAAATAGCCATATTGGGCAGTACTGGCTCTATCGGCGTGCAGGCACTGCAGGTGATAGAGGAACATCCCGACCTCTATGAGGTATATTGCCTTACGGCCAACAACCGCGTGAAAGAACTGGCCGCGCAAGCCCGGAAATTCAAGCCGGCAGCGGTGGTCATCGCCAACGAGGGGCATTATGAGGAACTGAAGGAGTTGCTCGCCGATGAGCCCGACATTAAAATATATGCCGGCAACAAGGCTTTGGGCGAGATTGTGGAGGCAGACCCCATCCATATCGTGCTGACTGCCATGGTGGGTTTTGCCGGCTTAAGCCCCACAATCCACGCCATCAAGGCGCACAAGAAGATTTGCCTTGCCAACAAGGAGACACTTGTGGTGGCCGGCGAACTTATCTGTCATCTTGCAGCCCGGCACCATGCACCCATCCTGCCTGTGGACAGCGAGCATTCCGCCATCTTCCAGAGCATCGTGGGCGAGGACGGCAACCCCATAGAGAAAATACTGCTCACGGCATCGGGAGGACCGTTCCGGCTTTTCAGCCAAGAGCGCTTGGCCACAGTGACCAAGGCCGATGCATTAAGGCATCCCACCTGGGACATGGGCGCGAAGATCACCATTGACAGTGCCACCATGATGAACAAAGGCTTCGAGGTGATTGAGGCAAAGTGGCTGTTCGGGGTGGAAGCCGACTGCATACAAGTGCTGGTGCATCCGCAGAGCATCGTGCACAGTGCGGTGCAGTTTGCCGATGGTAGCGTGAAAGCGCAGTTGGGCATTCCCGACATGCGCCTGCCCATACAGTATGCTTTCTCTTTCCCGCAGCGGCTGCCGCTTTCGGGCGAACGGCTCAATCTTTTCAAACAACCGTTAGAATTTTTCGAGCCTGACATGGACAAGTTCCGCTGTCTGGCACTGGCTTTCGATGCCATCCACCAGGGCGGCAACATGCCGTGCATCCTCAATGCGGCCAACGAAATCGTGAACCGGGGATTCCTGGAAGACCGCTGCACATTCCTCCAGATGGGCGACATCATAGAGCGCACCATGGCAACGGTGGCTTTCGATGCGCAGCCCGACTACGAGGTGTATGTGCAAACCGATGCCGAGGCAAGACGTGTGGCAGCCGAACTGATGGGCAGCAGAGCATAAAGTCCTGCATTTTTCAAGACAGATTGATAAAGATAATTATTTATAGAAACAAACCATTTCATTTAATACGAATACAACAAAATGGAAGTATTTTTGATCAGACTGCTGCAAGTCATGCTGGCAATCTCGCTGTTGGTGCTGCTGCATGAGGGCGGCCACTTCTTCTTCGCAAAACTGTTTGGCGTACGCGTCGAGAAATTCTACCTCTTTTTCGACCCTTGGTTTCATATTTTTGAATTCAAACCCAAAAAATCCGACACGGCCTATGGTATGGGATGGCTGCCTTTGGGCGGTTATTGCAAAATTGCAGGCATGATCGACGAGAGTTTCGACACCGAACAGATGAAACAGCCCGAACAGCCTTGGGAGTTCAGAAGCAAGCCGGCATGGCAACGTCTGCTCATCATGGTGGGCGGCGTGCTGGTGAATTTCCTGCTTGCCCTTTTCATCTATTCGATGGTGCTCTATCATTGGGGCGACACATACATTGCCGTCAAGGACATGTCGCTGGGCATGAAGTTCAACACCACTGCCAAGCAGATAGGATTTCAGGATCACGACATCCTTGTGGGCTTTGACGGACAACCGTTCGGACGGTTCGATGTCGATATGTATCGCCATCTTGCCGATGCCGCTGCCGTCACCGTGAAGCGCCGGGGAAAGGAAGTGACAATCCGCATGCCGGAGGGAGTGACGCTGCTCAGCATGATGAAGGAACAGCCGCAGTTCTGCCGCCCGTTTGTGCCGGCCACGATAGACAGCGTGATGCCCAATATGCCAGCCGCTCAACTGGGTATGAAAAAAGGCGACAAGATATTGGCCATGAACGGAAAGCCCATTGACTCGTGGGGCGAATTTACCTACCAAATAGACGTTCTCAGCGATGTGATGACGGCTGCCAAAACACCGAAAGACAGTCTGAAGGTGCGCACCGTGCAGTTGGTTTATCAGCGCGACGCCCAGACAGACACCGCCACCGTGGCCTTGTCTGCGGAACTGCAGTTGGGTGTGGGCCAGTCAACCATCTTCACTTTATACCAGCCCACCAAGGTGGAATACGGATTTCTGGAGAGCATTCCTGCCGGCATCGGCTATGGCATCGGTGTGCTGCGCGGCTATGTGGATGACATGAAATACGTGTTTACGGCAGACGGTGCCAAGAGTTTGGGAGGTTTCGGTGCCATAGGCAGCCTGTTCCCCCCGGTATGGGACTGGATGATGTTCTGGAAAATGACCGCTTTCCTCTCCATTATTCTTGCCTTCATGAACATTCTGCCTATTCCGGCGCTCGACGGTGGCCATGTGCTCTTCTTGCTCTACGAAATCATCACCCGCCGCAAACCCAGCGAGAATTTCATGGTGAAAGCCGAATATGTGGGTTTCTCCATTCTCATTCTCCTCATGATTGTAGCCAACCTCAACGATGTGCTGCGCTGGTTGGGCATCATGTAGTTGTCAGACAATGGGAAGACTCGTGCCGTTGATTTTCTGGTAAATGTCAAGGGCGTAGATGTCTGTCATGCCACTGATATAGTCAATCATTGCCATGACACGCGTTTCGAGTTCCGGCGAATCGATATGATACTGACTGCTTACCCGATTGATAAGCTGTCGAGAATAATAACGCTCAGGGTTGACGGCGGCATCTACCATCGTTGCCATGAGCGTTTCCATGATTTTGAAGCCGCTCAGTTCAACGTCCAGCACAGGTTTGCTGTTGTAAATCTTCTGGAAGGAAGTCTGGCTGCACTGCCCGTAAGCCTGGCGTGAACGGTCTGAAATATAGTCTGTCAGCCCGCCTTTCAGTCTTCCGCCCAGTATTTCCTCTTCGTGGCGGACAAAAGCCTCCGTGCATTCTGCCTCTAATTTCCCAATGGCGCAGGCCCGCATGTAAATCACCTTTTCATTGTTGTCTGTGATTTCCTCGTCCGCAATGCGCTGTCGGATGCGCTGCTGCGTTTCCTCATCGAAAAATCCCAACAGCAGCCGCTCCGTTTCTTCGAACGAGAGGATTTTCAGTTTGTGCGAATCCTCAATGTCCATGATTTCATAGCAGATGTCATCGGCAGCCTCCACCAAGTACACCAATGGGTGACGGGCATAGCGCAGCGGCTCGCCGGTGGCGGAAAGGCGCGCAATGCCCAATTCCTCGGCAATTTTGCTGTAGGTGTCCTGTTCCGACCCGAAGAATCCGAATTTTCCTTTTGGCCCGGCAGCCGCAGACGAATGGGGATATTTCACGATGGACGCCAGGGTAGAGTAGGTCATGACAAATCCTCCTTCTCGTCGCCCCTTGAACCGGTGGGTGAGCAGCCGGAAAGCGTTGGCGTTGCCTTCAAAATGTGTAATGTCGTTCCAGAAACCGGCACTCACCTGCTCCTTGAGTCTGCTCCCCGCTCCCTCTTTGAAAAACACCTGAACGGCTTTTTCGCCCGAGTGGCCAAAAGGAGGGTTGCCCAAGTCGTGGGCCAGACAGGCTGTGCTGACAATAGTTCCTATCTGCATGAACTGCGTACCCGCAAGTTCTGGTCTTTTCTTCACAATTTTTCTGGCCACATCGTTGCCCAACGACATTCCCACGCTGGCCACTTCCAAACTGTGTGTCAGCCGGTTGTGTACAAACACGCTGCCAGGTAGGGGAAACACCTGTGTCTTGTTCTGCAATCTTCTGAAGGGTGCCGAAAAAATCAGTCGGTCGTAGTCGCGCTTGAATTCCGAACGGTCATCGTGTTTCTCCCCATGTCGGCTTTCCTGTCCCAGCCGTTTGCTTGATATCAGTTGTTTCCAATCCATCATTTTCATTCCTTATTCATGTAAAACCGGAAAAACACCTGCGGTGTTGCCTTTCCTTTTCTCATGATGCAAATGTAGCAATACAATCAGAGAACGCCAAACAATTTCACCCATTTTCCATCCCAATCAGTCTAATAACCAATTGGAATGGAAATGTCAAGTGTAGGGGGAGGGTGGAGATATGTGGCTTTTGAACAAATATTAACAAACGGCCGAAATCCTTTAACACGAAAAACAGCCGTTTTCTGAAAAAAGTTTCCCGCGCGCCCAAATACGCGATTCTACGGGCGTTTGGCAAACGACTGGCATACAGCGAGTTGAAAAATATTGACAAATCTCGCCCGGTAATTTATGCCAAATTACCCGGTAATATCTGCCTACTTACATGGTAAGTAAGGCTTACTTACCCGGTAAAATATGCCAAATTGCGATGTAAGTAGGCATAAATTACTGAAACGCCCGAAAAAAATCGCTCCGCATTTTTTGCTTCGTTTCCAACGGATGATCCGTCATTTTTCTATTTTGCGGGTGAATCCTGCGGAAAAACCGGTTGAAAATTTAACGCAATTAACCTTTGTTGGGTGACCGCAAGTGAACTCGGCCATGCAACGGGCGAAATCGTGAAACGAAGAATGTTGGCTGGCTACCATGTCCACTTCCAGTCCGGATCGTCTCGCTTGCTGCGCCGTATAGGGACCCATGCAGGCAACGATTGCCCGGTTGGCCATGTCCAAAGCCCCGTTGCCATAGACGGCTTTCATGCCCGTGCAAAAGGCGACGGCCTCGCTTCCGCTGGTCAGGGCAAGGATGTGCGCCTCTTGGCGAGCCAGCATTTCATAGGCCAATAGGCGGTGGGCAAGCGGCGTGGGGCTGTTGGTATAGACATTGATGCGTGTTGTTTCCATACCTAAGGAAGTTGCTTTCTGAATGAAATCTGGAACGGTGAGCGGTTCTTCCAGTCCATCGAACAATGGTGCCAGCACAGCCATTCGCTTGCCTTGTGCATCTCCCCTTTTCTGCCACTCGTGGGCAATGCCCATTGGACTTGCCTCTGAGGCGACAAAAGCGGGCTCGACATGCAGGCTTTCGCGCAGTGCCTCATTGTCTTTCCCGATGGCAAGAAATGCCAGGTTGCTTTCGGTATGCCAAGGATGGCCTTTGCACGCTTCGATGGCTTTCCTGCTCATGAAAGCTGCCGCGTCAAAATGGGAACGGTGCCGCCAAAATTCTTTGATGGCAGCTTTGTTCCCTGTGGTGACAGACGAACAGACCATTGGCACGACAACCGTTTCAAAGCGGTCGCTGTATGCCTCCAGCGCACGTGCCAATCGCAGGGCGTAATGTTGTGGGGCTGTAAGGATGACGGTCTGCCGGTTCATGGTTCTGTTTTCCGTGAAAAGTTCTTTGTCATGACTTTCTTTCCCATTTGTCAGAGAGAAAGCGCAAGCGATGTTCCGATGGTGAAAGGTTTTCCTTTTTGTCCCATTTTGTGCGAGGCTGTGAAGAAATACACCATGTACTCGGTGTTCATCGTGTTTTTTGTCCATACCTCCCATGTCCATTTTCCCATTGTTGCCGCCGCTTTCAGGTTCAGAAGGGTGTAGAAAGGCTGGTGCATTGCGTTGTCTTCTCGCCAGTAGATTTTCCCCACTCCCGAAAGATTGGCATTGAACATCAGTCGGTCGATGGCCTTGCCCACATTGTAGAGGGTGTAGTTGGCATTCACAGACATGGTATGGCGGGGCACCATGGGCAGCATGTTTCCCGTATAGTCCTTTCCCCGCCCCGTATCGCCTTTGAGGAAACGGGCGTAAGTGTAGCCATAGTTGGCCTGTATGTTCAGGCCTTTGAACGGCTGGGCGGCAAGGCTCACCTCAACCCCTTTGCTGTCGGAATGGCCAATGTTGCGGATGATTGTCCCCAAGGTGGGTACGATACTGGCAAGCTGCTGGTTCTTCCAGTCGATATAGAAAAGGCTCATTTCAAGGGTCAGACGACTGCCGAAGAAGTTCAGTTTTGTACCCACCTCGTAGTTCCATGTGTATTCGGGGTTGTACGAATAGTCGCTGGTGGTTTCTTTTACGGCATTGAAACCTCCGGCCTTAAAGCCTTTGGCAATGGTGGCATACACCATTTTGTCGGGTGTGAACTGCTGCTTCAAAGTGAATTTCGGAGTAAACTGTTTCGAGGTCAGTTCGCTCCGGTAGCCTTCTCTTTTTATCTGGATGCCGGTGCTTTCCGCATTCTCATTGTCCAACCATTGGATGGAATCCGTTTGATTGTCCACCTTGGCGGTTTCAATGTCGAAACGTACACCAATTGATGCCGACAGGCCTTTGTAAATGTCGAAAGTGGACAGGTGGTAGGCGGCAATGCCCTTTGTAGGCAATGCGTTGACTTTCAGAATCGTTTGTTTTTTCTTGTAATAGTCGGCACTTGAGGAATAGTTGGACTGCTGAAGGAATCCGAATATGCCCGTGATGTGATGGTACCAGGAGTTGTATTTTGAACGTGCGGTAAACTCCTGGCTGAACATGTTCTGATGCAAGGGCATGTAAACGTAGAAGTTGTGTTTCTCCGTGTAGTCCTGATCCATGGTTATTTTGTCGTTGCTGTGTTGGAAAGAGGTTTGGCTATTGAAGACAAACCGGCGTGCATCGTATTTCCAGTTCATTCCTGTTGAATAAACCGACCGGCGATAGCCACATGGCTGGTCATAATGCACATCATTCAGTTTTCCTGTTTTTTCATTATAGATGGCGTATGGGTAGCCTCCCTGATGGGTACGGTCGAAACTGAAGGTAAGCCTTCCCAGCCATTTTTCCGCAGGTTGCCATGCCAAGCCCAAGCGCACGGTTCCGTTATCTATGGGGTCGGCTTTCCGGTTGAGAAACGTGTTCGTGTAGTAGCCATCGTTGTGATGATAGTTGGCGGCCACAGACAGTCCGAAACTTTTCGACAATTTATTATATATAGAAGCACTTGCCTGTATGTCATTGTAGGATCCGTAGCCCAATTTTACGGTGGTACCCTGATAATCCAACGGTGAGCGGGTATAGACATTGATCAGTCCGGCCGTGGAGTTGCGCCCGAACAAACAGCCTTGCGGGCCGCGCAGTACTTCAACCTTGCTCACGCCAAACAGATCCATGTCGATGACGGAACGGTCATAATAGGGCATGCCATCCACATACACGCCCACGGAGGGAGAATTGATTTTCGAGCCGATACCTCTAATGTATATGGGTGAATACTGGCGCGAGCCGTAGTCGGGCATATAAAAATTGGCAAACATCGAACTCAGGTCCCTGATGCCGGTCAGTTGGTTGTTGTTAATCATGACCCCTCCCATGGAGGCTTGCGAGATGGGTGAGATGGCTGCCCTGTCCTGCTTGAAGCCCACGATCGCCACTTCGTCCAGTTGTTCTCCTACTCTTGTTGAGTCTGTCTCGTTGCCAAAGATGTTCAACGGCAGCGACATCGCCGCGGCCAATAAAATTGCATAATGTTTCATCAAAAAAATGTAGTGAATTTATCTTAAATTGTGTGCAAAGGTATTGATAACGATGTAAATCTGAAATCCTTATTTGTATGGATTTTGGAGCAATGATACAATATGTTCTTCTCTCTTATAGTCCTTATGCAAGCTTTTTCTGTTCCAAAATCAATATAAAAGAGGATGGCGTTTCTCGCAAAAAGTGATTAATTTTGCCGCAATTATGAATAGTGAGAACAGCCGACAGACAATGAGGGCGAGGGGCGAGGCATTGAACCTAAGTACATTTTTTTGCCTTTACATGGCACAGATGGTGCCCATGAGTTTTCTTTCTACAGCGTTGCAGGTGATGATGCGCGAAAACCATTTTTCGCTTTCTGCCATCGCTTTGCTGCAGCTTGTCAAGTTGCCTTGGATCCTGAAATTTCTATGGGCACCGCTCGTTGACCGCCATTGCGTGACCATTCATCAATACAAGCGTTTCATATTCTCGTCAGAATGTGTCTATGCCACGGCACTGCTCGTGGTGGGAATGTTGGATTTCACCACAGACATCTATATTGTTGTTGCCCTTGTCATTCTTTCGTTAACGGCTTCTGCCACGCAAGACATCGCCACCGACTCGCTGGCCGTGCTGGCTTTCCACAGGCAAGACAAGAGCATGGTGAACAGCATCCAGTCGATGGGCAGTTTCGGTGGAACGCTCGTTGGGGGAGGACTGCTGCTCATGGTGCTGCATCATTATGGATGGAATGTGGTGCTTACCTGTCTGGCGGCATTCGTTCTGCTGATGCTCATACCGTTGATGACCAATCGCCAGATTTCCATAGAGAGCAAAGATATGAAACAGCGTGCAAGACTCTCTGATTTCTTCTGGTTTTTTACACGCAAAAGCATTTGGCGGCAAATTGCTTTTTTGGTGCTGTATTATGCCGGACTCATTGGCATCCTGTCTGTGCTCCGCCCCTATCTCGTGGACCTGGGATATAGCATGAAAGAAATTGGTGTGTTGAGCGGTGTTGTGGGGACAGGCTTCGCTTTTGCGGCTTCTTTTGGTGCCGGCTTCTTGGTGAGGCGCATCGGTCTCTACAAGGCCCGTATCCTTTTTGCCTTGCTCACCCTTTTCACCACGGTCTATTTCGTCGGCATCACTTATATCCGGCCAACGTTTCCGCTTGTTTGCACCGCAGTGGTCTTGTTGTGGAGCAGTTACGGTGTTTCCACAATGGTGGTATTTACCTCTTCCATGAACAGCGTGCGCCCGGGCCGTGAAGGAACCGATTTTACGGTACAGACAGTCATCACCCATCTCAGCGGCATGTTTCTTGCCTTGTCAGCAGGCAGGATAGCCGACATTTTTCAATACAGGGGTTTATTCGTGGTAGAGAGTGCGGTTGCCGTCATCTCGCTTGTGTATGCCATTTTCTCTTTCAGGAAAGGGGAGGTGGATTATTCAAAGTAACCTTGTCGGTGTAAAGCCTTGAGATAGAAAACATTTTCTAATTTTCTTTGGCAAATGTGCACGCAATTCAAAATTTTATACTACCTTTGCACCCGCTAATCGGGATGTAGCGCAGTTGGTAGCGCACTACGTTCGGGACGTAGGGGTCGGGCGTTCGAGTCGCCTCATCCCGACTGCACACAAGAAGTGGCGTGCCAAATGTGGCGCGCCATTTTTATTTGGTATTTTCTAATCTTTATGAAAAAACAGGTGGCAACAAGAACTGTTGTATGCCACATGGGTTTTGCTGTCAGCGACTTGGGAACTGTTCCAAGTCTATGTGCCGGAATGCCGCGGGAATGGTGCCGCGCCAAACGATGAAGGGAATTTTGCAAAGAAATGAATTGTAGAACCGTTTGTCACCCGTCACCTCATCGCCAATGAAATCGGGTTTTTTGAAAGGCTCGTTCTCACAGTCCAATTCCACTTCGGCCATTACCAGTCCGGCATTGTCACCATAAAATTCATCCACCTCGAACGTGTGCTTTCCGTCGGGACTTTTCACCAGATAGCGGGTCTTGTCAATCCCCACCTTCTCGCAAAGCTCCATCAGCATTTCCGCCTCGTCCAAAGCAATTTCTCTTTCAAACTCGTAGCGGCTCAGGCCTCCGTTGCGGGCAGGCCCCTTGATGGTGAGATAGCCCCGGTTGTCGCGAATGCGCACACGTACGGTTCTCCCATGTCCATTGCAGATGTATCCCTGTTTGATACGGCTGCTTCCGTATGCCTGCCTCCGATAGTCTTCGCCTTTCACCAAGAACTTGCGTTCTGTCTCAAAGCCACTCATCACACCAGTGTTATGACATATACAAGCATTGAGATAACAGTGAGCAACAGCAATGCACCCAAAATCCAATTCACCACGGTGCGCCCTTTTTTCTCTTCTTCTACCGCCTTGCGTGCGCGTTGCGCTTTTCTCTTCTGACTCATATCTTTATCGTTTTATAGGTTTCTTGGAAAAATGTACGTTCTATGCTTCCTCTACAGCGGGGAACTCCATCAGGTAAGCCTTGATGAATCCGTCTATCTTCCCGTCCATCACTGCGTCCACATCGGATGTTTGGAAATTGGTGCGGTGGTCTTTCACGCGGCGGTCATCGAAAACATACGATCGTATCTGGCTTCCCCATTCTATCTTTTTCTTTCCGGCCTCTATTTTCGCCTGCGCTTCCAAACGTTTTTTCATGGCCCGGTCGTAGAGTTGCGATTTGAGTAGGCGCATGGCATTGTTTCGGTTTTCCAACTGCTTGCGGCTTTCCGTGTTTTCAATCAGGATTTCCTCTTCCTCGCCTGTGTCTGGATCGGTGTATTGGTAGCGCAGGCGCACGCCCGTTTCTACCTTGTTCACGTTCTGGCCACCAGCACCACCGCTTCGGAACAAGTCCCACGACACTTTGGAGGGATCCACATACACTTCAATGGTGTCATCGACCAGCGGCGAGACAAACACACTGGCAAACGAGGTCATTCGCTTTCCTTGTGCATTGAACGGGCTCACGCGTACCAGACGGTGCACACCGTTTTCGCTTTTCAGATAGCCATAGGCATATTCGCCCCCCTCAATTTCCATTGTCACGCTTTTTATTCCCGCCTCGTCACCATCCTGCAGATTGCTCACCGTCACTTTGTGCCCATGGGCTTCAGCCCATCTCATGTACATGCGCATGAGCATCGATGCCCAGTCTTGGCTTTCTGTTCCACCGGCACCGCTGTTGATCTTCAGCACGCAGTCCATCGGGTCTTCTTTCTGGCGAAGCATGTTCTTGAGTTCCAAGTCTTCAATGGCGGTGATGGCCTTTGTGTAGTTCTCGTCCACCTCTTCTTCTGTCACCATCTCGTCGTGGTAGAAATCAAACGCCAGCTGTAGCTCGTCGGCGCACATGCGCACCTCCTGGTATCCGTCCAGCCACCGCTTGATGTCCTTCACCTTTTTCATCTGTTCTTGCGCCCGTTTCGGGTCATCCCAAAAATCGGGGGCCTGTGTGCGCAAGTCCTCTTCCTCAAATTCTATTTTCTTCTTGTCTATGTCAAGATAATGGTGCAATTGCTCAGCGCGTTGCAACACATCTTTCAACTGCTCGGCTGTTATCATCTTTCCTTCTGTCTTTTTCTTGCAGCCCGCCCCTTTCTTTGGGCGGGCATTCATGTGTTTATTCTGCATACATGGCCTCTATCTCGTCAGCATAGTGCTTGCCGAGTACCGTGCGCTTGATTTTTAGGGTGTTCGTCAACTCTCCCCTTTCCATTGTAAAGGGGGTTGGCAGGAGTGTGAACTTCTTGATTTTTTCATAACTTGCCAACTGCTGCTGCAAGGTGGAAATGCGCTCTTGCAGCATCTTCACAATGCGTTTGTTCTTGCAAAGGTCTTGGCGCGATTCAAATTCAATGCCATTGTCTTTCGCATATTCCTCCAGTACAGGGAAAGCTGGGACGATGAGTGCGGAAACAAACTTGCGTTGGTCGGCAATCACTGCCACCTGGTCGATGAACCTGTCCACCAGCAACTTCGACTCTATCATCTGCGGTGCGATATACTTGCCGTTGGAAGTCTTGTACAATTCCTTGATGCGCTCTGTCAGAAACAGTTCTCCGTTCTTTATATAGCCGGCATCGCCCGTATGGAAAAATCCGTCGGCATCAAAAGCGGTGGCGTTGAGAGCCTCCCGGTTATAGTATCCGTTGGTGATGGTGGGGCCTTTCAGCAATATCTCGCCGTTTTCTCCAATCTTGACATCGATGCTGTGGATGGGGCGTCCCACACTACCCACGGTGAAAGTCTTGTCTGCATGGTCGCACGACACGGTGGCAACGCTCTCTGTCAGTCCGTAGCCCACAATCATGTTGATGCCCACCGAATGGGTGAATTCCTCCACCTCGGCAGACACGTAGGAGCCGGCTGTGGGGAAGAAATGGGCATTCTCCAATCCCAACTGTTTGCGGAGGAGCGAAAATACCGTGCGGTCCATCAGTTCGTATTCCAATTTCACATGCAGCGGGGGCCGTTTCCCGCGACTCAGATATTCTATGTTGTGTTTTCTTCCTACGGAGAGCGCACGCTTGAACAGTTTTCGCTCAAAGGCGTTCGACTTCTCGATCTTTTCCTGTACACCGATATACACCTTTTCCCAAAAGCGGGGCACGGCGCACATGCAGCTGGGATGCGTCTCGCGCAAAGTTTCCTGAATTTCTTTCGGGTAGGTGTTGATAATGAGTTCCGCACCCACTGTCAGACACAGATATATCCATGCGCGTTCAAAGATATGTGTCATGGGAAGGAACGTCATGACCCTGTCTTTGCCCGTAACGGGCACACATCGCCCATTGGCATCCATGGCAGCGTGGTAGTGGCTGTAGCACAGCATCACACCCTTGCTGTCGCCGGTGGTGCCACTGGTATATATTATATTGGTAAGGTCGGTTTCATTGGCTTGTCCCCATAATCTTTCGAGTTCGCTCTGGCGGGGCAGGTTCTCACCCAATTTCAGAAAATCATCGAAGAATATGGAGTTGGGGTCGCCAATGGCTATGCGTACGCTGGGGTCGAAAACAATGATTTTCTCCAATGTGGAACAAAGTGGAAGTATGCGCCGCGCCTTGTCATATTGTTCCTGTTCGCCCACGAAAAGAAAACGGATTTGTGCGTCCTGGACAATATACTGTATCTGCTGTTCGCTGCTGGTTGCATAGAAAGGAACCGTCACCGCGCGAATACCGTAAGCACCGAAATCGGTACAGACAAACTGCACGGTGTTTTGCGAGAACACTCCTATGTTTTCCTGCACGCGGATTCCCATGTTCAACATGGCATTGCTCACCTGCTTGACGCGTTTCGAGAAAACGGTCCATGTCATTTTCTTCCATTTTAAACTACCGAAATCACGGTAATTCATCACGGTTTTCTCGCCGTATATCTTTGCTTGTTCGTGAACAAGCACCGAAAGATGGCATTTTGTCTGCATAAGCGTTTTGGTTAAAGTCGATGCAAATATACAACTTTTAGATGAAATTGTATGTAAATCTTAAAAGAATCTCGTTTTTACGGTTTGGGTGAACTGTTTTCTCTTAGCACTCGCATGCCCGGTCGCCCACAGTTTCCGTCTTTGTGCCGAATGTACGCCCTATGCGGTAAACAGGGCGGCTATCCTGTCCGTACTCCCGGGTGTAGCCCTTCTTCTCGATCTGCGCAATGGCTTCGGAGTCGGACGGCTGAGCTTGTACTCTATTTATCTGCACGGGCATAGCTGCCCTCTCGCACTTTCTTGAATCCCTCTATTTCAAATGGGGTATTTCATATCGTTGCCGTTGTTCGTTCTTTTGAGAAAGGCTGTGCCAGTGAGTGCAAAGGAAAGTTTACTTTCAGTTTGCCGAGCGCAGCCTGCCTTATGCAAAGATAGGCTTTTTTTCTGAAACAGCAAGGTCTTCCTCGCAGAATTTCAGTCAGAAAGTAATTTTTATCTACTTGATAGAGTATGAATATTCATCTGCTAAAATGGAAAATAAGCGGTAATGAATAGAACTGTATTGGGGAAAAATGGATCAATGAAGTGGAAAATATGCATTTTTGTTTGTTCTTTTGGAATTTTATGAATATTTTTGTAAAAATTCTGTTTAAAAACAGAAGATTCACCTGAAAGGAAATTTTTATGGAAATATTGCATCTCAATCGTCATGCCATGTGTCCTCATTTCATTGGAAAAAGTCCTGTCGGATTCAGTATGATGGAAAGTCATAGGGGGGAAAAGGAAAAGTTGGATTCGCGCTTTTCGGCCATCGTTTTCATGCTGATGGGGAAATTGAAAGTTTCGGGCGAAAAATTTTCTTCTTTCATTTTGCCATCCTCCCACATGGTGCTGCTGCCATCGGGAATGACTCACGAAATGGAAATGCTGGAAGACGGGCGTTCCTTGTGCATGTATATCATTGGCGATAGACTGAATTTTTGTTCTAACATCGTTTCCGACAGCAGGCTGTATCCTCCGTCTGTGTGTCCGGGCGATTCGGTGGAGACAAAAGAAATGCAGTTAGACGTGCCGTGTGATTGCCCGATTTCGCCCATGGAAATGAAACCCACCATCTGCCAGTTTGCAGAACTGATGGAAACTTATGTGAGAGACCAGATGCTTTGCTGTGACATACATGCCATGAAGCAGAGAGAATTGGAAGCGTTGTTGCAGGCATATTACGAAACGGACGAGCTGGTTGAATTTCTGATGCCGTTGACTCTTTCGAACGCTTCTTTCTTTGAAAAGGTAACTGCCCTTTCCGAAGATTTTCTGACCATCGACCAGATGGCGGAAAGACTTTACATGAGCCGTTCCACATTTATCCGCAATTTCAATACCGTTTTTGGAAAGTCGTACAATAGATGGACAATCAAGAAAAAGGCGAATGTGCTCTACAGAGGGCTGAAATACACGGACGAGCCGTTGGAACATATGGCTGACAGATTGAAATTTTCCTCGCAACAGAGTATGAACGCCTTTTGCAAGACACATCTCGGCGGAACTCCGCTGCAAATAAGGCAGGGCAAGGTGGAACTGGAACTTATGGACAAGAAAAATTGAGGGGCTTGCCACGGAATGGCTTGTAATAGGCCTCATCGGCATAGTCTAAAAGTTGTGCGTCGCCGTGGCTGTCACCGAAAGCAATGAGACGATAGCTCTTGCGGTTTGGAAACAGTTGCAGCAAGCGGTTCACTTTCTCTTGCCCGTGGCAGTTGGCTGTTGCAAAACGTCCGGTCAGTTTCCCTTCTTTCACTTCTGCCTCCGTTCCGCAAACTGTTATATGGCATCCGTCTGCACCGCTTCCCGTCTTTACGAAAAAAGGTTTCACCCAGCGGTCGATGCTTGCACTGACAATCACCACTTTGCTTCCCTCTTCTATGGCCTTGCTGATTTTTCTCATACCTTGCGGCCGCAGCAATTGTGTGTGCTCTTTGGCAAATTTCTGGCAAATGTCATCGAAATCCTCTACGGACATTCCACTGAAACAATGGGCGAACACTTTCTCCTTGGCTTTCGCATTGGAATAAAGATGCAGCTTCATCAATACCAGTAGCGGCGAGTATTTAAGCAGGCATCCCCAAAGACCTTTGGAGCCTTTGGCAAACCGGATCAGCTCAATCAGCGTGTCTTTTGTGGTCAGCGTTCCGTCAAAGTCGAATGCGTATATTTTCATGAAGTTTTCTTGTGTGCTGCAATTCCGTATGTTCCCCCATGCCTTATGGCGTAAGGCTCAATTTATGGTTTGCCACTCATTCGTTAAATTGTGAATTGTAATCTATGTAGTATGAATTATGAATTATAAATGATTACCCAGAAAGTCAATGCCCAAAGCAGCACGATGATTTGGGTGAATCTGTCGCGCAGCATCACTTGGGTAGGGTCGCCGCTCCGCTTGTCCACCACTGTTAGCTGGATGTAGCGGAGCAATCCTAACAATACGAAGATGGTGGTGAGGTAGAGGTTGTGCGTCTGGGTGCGTGCCACCACCTCGGGTGATAGGGTGTACATGATGTAGCAGACCAATGTGACGGAAGCGGTGATGGTGATGGCCTGATTGATGAATGTGAGGTTGTAGCGGATGGTATTCTTGCGCGGCGCTTCTCCTGTTTGCTCCATGCGCAGCACGTCGTCGCGCCGTTTGGCAAAAGAGAGGAACAGCGTGATGAGGAATGTCATCATGACAATCCACTGGCTAAGGGCAATGCCGGTGGCAAATCCTCCGGCAAACAGGCGCAGCACGAAACCGAAGGCAATCGTGCAGACGTCAACGATGGCATATTGCTTCAGCCGAAGACAGTAGATGATGTTCAACGCATAATAGCACAGCAAAATGCCGCCTACCTGCCACATTCGTTGACCCAACAAGAGCAGAAGAACCATGCCCGTGATGAACGAGAAAGCCATCGAGGCGTATGCCACGGGCAGGCTTACCTTTCCCGAAGCGATGGGGCGACGGCATTTCACGGGATGGCAGCGGTCGGCTTCCACATCGATAATGTCGTTGAAACAGTAGATGGACGAGGCAACAAGACTGAATGAAAAGAAGGTGATGATGCCGGCAAGCAGTTCTGCCCCATCGAGCATCCGCCCCCCGAAGAATAAGGGAACCAGCACAAAAACGTTCTTGATCCATTGTTTGGGACGAATCACCTTGATGATGGCTTCTACTGAATTTCTTTCCATATTGTTCCTTTCCTCATTTTATAGGTTTTGGGGCAGTTGCCGCACGATGCGCTCTACGATTCTGCTGAGCAGCCACGCCAAGGGAATGCTTGCCGCCATCATGGCCAGCACGGTGAGTGTGTAGCCGAGACGGTAGGGCTGCACGTATTTCAGCACGAACTGAATGTGGATGAGATACAGTTCAAGACTGATGCCGCCCACAAAGGTCAGCACTCTCAGCACCCACCGGGGCGAGCGTCTGAAACCGCGGCATAGCAGCAGCATGCCCGTGATGCAGCAGGGAATATAAACCATTCGTTCGAGAAACAGTGGAAAACGGCCGCGCCAGTGGTTTTCGAACTCTATGCACATGGCCATGCTCATGGCGAAAAGCAGCAGAACCCACCACATGGCGGCTCCTTCCAGCGTTCGTTTTTCCTTCACCCAGGCACCGCAGTTGATGCCTAACAGAAAGATGGGGATGCGGCTCCAGAATATTTCCACGTGCCCTACTGTTGCATGTACCGGTGGCATGTATTGCACCATGACCGCCCACACCATGGCCAATACAGGCATCCACCTGTAGGAAGGATATCGGGTTGTCAGCCGCATATAAAACGGAGCGAGGACATACATCACCATGATGGCCGGAACAAACCAGAAGGTAAGGTCGTCCACGCGCCAGAAACTCCAGCCCACGGTGATATTGGCCACCAAATTCACAATGTCGGGACTATAGCCGCCTCCGGGATGGCCGATGTAGGCGGGAATGTAATAGAGCGATGCCATGACGACCCATGCGGGATAGATGCGGATGTAGCGTCGCCAGTAGAAATGCTTCAGCGAGGGATTCTTGCTCCATGCGTACCAAAGACCGATGCCACTGAGAAACAGGAACATATCTACGCCGATGTTTCCACAACGCACCACGCCATACATCAGTTCGCTCTTGCCCATGGGCACGTGAAACAGCATCACGAACAGCATGGCTGCTCCCATCAGTGGGGCGCGGTACTGGCTGAAATCGCTGAACGCGACGGGGGTCTTGAAAAAGGAGAGTCTGCCTTCTTTTGCAGGGAATGTGTCCATAGGCTTATCTGTTTTTTTTCAGTTGGGGACCCGGAACGAACTTCAGCACATGTTGCAGCAGCAGAGAGAGAGAGACGGCGGCAAGCAGATAGACTGCAATACCCGTATAGATGTCGAAACGGCGGTAGTGCCCGATGATGACTTCGCGCATTACGGGGTGCATCACGAACAGTGCCGAAGAAACGCCGCCCATCCAGGCACAGGCCGAGAGAACGCCTTGCGGCAGCAGTTTGACGATGGCCACGGCTCCTGTTGTCACGAACAGGGGAACCCAAAACCATGTGTGCAGTGTGAAACTGCCGGCAAAGACTGCCACGGCCGATACGGCGGCCATCAGGGTGTGGAATGTTTTTCCCTGCATCCGTGCATGCCTTGCATAGAGGATTCCCAAGCCGAAGGGCAGGATGCCCCCCACGAAATTGTAGCGAAGATAGTTCAGCAGGTCAGTCTCGAAGGGATTCCACACGGTTGCCGCCACTTGCAGCATCCAGCATCCAGCCATCATGGCCAGCAGCACTCCGGGGGTGCGATGACGGTAGAACAACAGTCGATAGACAATGTAGAGCTGGAGCATCAGTCCGAAATACCAGTAGGGACCGGGCTTGATGATGCGGTTGGGTTCGGCAAAGACAATGTTTGCCGTCATGGTGAGTTGTGCCAGCACCTTGTCCCACGCATACACTTCCCATCCATCGTTGGCGCGCATGAAATAGACGGCAACGAATACGCCATAGCCGATGAACATCAGGCGGAAAAGCTTGAGGAAATGGTAGCGGACAAATGCGACGGTCGGCACCTCTTCTGCTCCTCCTTTCTCGTATTTTGCAACCAGTCCGAAACCGCTGATAAACAGGAATACAGGTACACCATAGTGTCCGAAAAAAGAGAGAAGGTGGACAAAGAAATCTTTGTCCAAGGCCAGGCACTTGTCCCACAGTTGCATGGGCTTGTCTGCATGGAACGTATATTCGTTTTCCTTCACGGCAAAGCCCAAAAAATGGCAGTAGTTGTGCAGCACGATACCCAGTATCGCTATTCCGCGCAGCGCTTTCGATTCGGCAAGGCTCAACAGGTCTTTTGTCATATCCGTTCGGTTTGTTGATCGTTTGTTCAGGGTTTTACACCCAATTTGTCATAGTCCGTGGTGTTTTTCATCACCCGTGGACGGTTCTCCCGGTAGTTGGGGCTCAGCAGGTTCAGTTCGTCGCGGTATTCTTTGGCATGTATTCCGGCCAAATGGAGCAGTAGGTGGGGCAGGGCATCGGTCATGTATTTCCTGTCCTTTGCCTGCACGATGCGGCTGAACGTTTCGGGATGGTTCGCCCTGTACGTGCGCGAGCAGTAAATCCAGAAGGGAATGTCGAATTCTTCGCGCGCCAGCCGGGCGGTGATTTCCGTGCCGTGCATGCGGCAGTAGAAATGGATGTCACCGTCGAAACACTCCTCTCCATGGTCGGGAACATAGATTACCACGGCATCTTCGTTCTCGAACCGACTGATGATCTGATTCACGATCGAGTCGTTGTATAGAATGGCGTTGTCGTAATAGGCCAGTATCTGTTTCTCCTTGTCGCTCAGTTTCGGACGGTTGTAGTCGTCTTTCGTAAGGTGCTGCTGCGATTTGGGACACCGTGTCCGGTAGTCCACGTGCTGCCCCTTCAGATGAAAAATCGTCAGGTTGCGGTCTTTCCGTTTTCCTTTCAGCCGGTCGTATTCCTTCAGCAGTCCTTCGTCAAAATAGTGCAGTCTCTCGTTTCTCGTGTCAAACATGGCGTTGCTCAGTTGGGGGTTGTTCAGGAAAAAACCTCCGCTGAAATCATACACTGCCTCTTTGGCCTGCGGCAGATACTGATTGGTGAGGAAGGTTACGTGGTAGCCTGCTTTTCGGAACAGTTCTGGAAACAAGGGGTAGTCGCACCATTCGCCGGAATCTCCCACGGTGTGGAGCGAGAACAGTTGCTTGAAAACAAAACTGGTGAGATTCCAGGGGGCAATCACATCGCTGTAGGGAATCAGTTCTCCACGCTTGGCTCGTTGGCTTTGTCTGGGCGTGGTATTCTTGTCGTAGCCGTAGAGTTGCGCATGGTGCCGGTTGTAGCTTTCGCCGATAATCAGCACGATGTTCGGGCTGTGGTAGGTGCAACTGTCCACCTTCACCTTGTCGATGCCTGCAATCAGTTTGTCCACCTGCTTTGCCGTCAGCCGATTGGCATAAATGCTGAAGGCCAGTCGATAAAGTGGCTGGTATAATTGTCCTTTTCCTTTTTGGGTGAGTTCGTGCTCCACTTCGCCGATGTTGTTGTAGGACATCAGTCGATGCACAGCCACCTTGTTGGGCCAACATTCCGTTCCGGATGCAACCAGCAATCCCAGCAGCACGGCACCGGCAATGGACTGCGCACGGCGCATCAAGGGGTGGGCGGTAGAAATGCGCGGCAGTGCCGCCAGCCATCCTCTGACCCGTTTCCACCTGCGTGCCAATGCTCGGCAAACGCTCCAGACAATGTGTGTCAAGAGTGCCGCCAGTACCCATCCTAAATTGCTGAATATCAAGTCGGCTGTGAGAAACGAACTGAGAAATTCGCCAGCCTCCCTGCTGTTGGTCTCGCCTACCAAAAGCAACATGGTGGGTGTGAGCGTTGAGTCGAATTTCACGAAACAGTAAACGTCGATGATGGCCACGACATAGGCGAGGACATAAAATGCCCTTCTCACCCATTTCGATATTTTCCCAGGCAGAACCGTCAGCACGATGCACAGCAGATAAACGTCGAAGAAAAGTTCCTGCGGTGCCAGTCGATAGGCGTGTGCACCCTTGATGTTCGGCACAACCGTATAGGTACACACCAATCCCAATGCGTACATGAAAATGAAGAAAGCGCCATGGTGCTTCATTGGCGCAAAAAACAAATCTAATAACCGTTCTGCTGCTTTCAGCATTCTCATAAGACTGCAAAGTTACGGCAAAAGAGCGTAATAAACAAAAAAAGAGTCTGATTTTTATGATCTTTGTTGTGTCGTTTTGCAGACACTAATATAACTGAAGTTTCCTGTCGGCAGACAATTTTACGAATTGGCACGTTGTACTCAATGTGGATTCAGGGGTTGAAAATACATTCGATGCTCAGACAGAGGAAGTGTTTCATAAATAACCTAAGGGATGCTTTTGGAACAGTTCCATACTCCGGAATCTTTTACTGTTATGACGTAAAGGCAAAGTGTCAGAATGGAATTGCCGGAAAATCGAAGGAAAATTTCCGCAGAAAACTCATTTTAACTTTTGGGTACTGTAAATGCATGCAAATGGGAATGCCCGGTTGGTTTCCTCCCTTCCTCCCGTGCGTTTCTGTCTCTCGCGCGCACGATATATAACAATGTGTTCCGCCCCTTTTTTCCCCCTTTCCCCCGCCCCGTGGAAAAAAAATCGCCCTTTCCCGAAAAAAAGTCCCCG
>JALFBL010000082.1 GCA_022773395.1 Prevotella sp. | reverse complement strand
ACAGAACCCGGCTTATAGGAACACTGCTTTCTTTTTATTAAATAATTGTCCATTCTGAATGAGCACCAAGTACAAGTCATTTTTTAAGTTCTTGAAAACAGATATTTGGCAAATCAAGCGTCAAGATGTGTCTCCATGGCGCTATTTGCTCTATGAGATTGTCAAGAAGGTTTTGTTGGCAATAGAATGGTTTACGGAAAAGGGAATGATTAATTCCGCTTCTGCTCTTACTTATTCCACCTTGTTGGCTATCGTACCTATTTTAGCGGTTGTTTTTGCAATTGCCCGTGGTTTCGGATACAATAAATACATAGAGACGTGGTTTAGGGATAGTCTTTCGTCTCAGCCTCAAGTGGCTGATGCAATTGTTGGATTTGTCAATAGTTATTTGGTTCATACAAAAGGTGGAGTGTTTCTTGGAGTAGGATTATTGTTTATGTTATGGACGGTAATCATGCTTATCAGTAACATTGAAAAAACTTTCAACAATATATGGCAGGTAAAGAAACCGAGAAACATCTATCGTACCATTACTGATTATATGGCATTGATTTTACTGGTTCCAATCATTATCGTAGTTACTTCAGGAATCTCAATCATGATGGCAACATTCACAGATCGGATTGCTGAATATGAATTGCTTGGCACCACTGTGAAGTTGTTGATATCTTTATCTCCATATGTTATCATGTCAGGTGTCTTTATCGCTCTGTATGTGTTCATGCCAAATACAAAAGTGAAAATTACAAATGCCATCCTTCCGGGTATTTTGTCCGGTGTAGCCATGCAAGGATTGCAGTTGTTTTATATCCATTCGCAAATTTGGGTGAGTAGTTACAATGCCATTTACGGATCTTTTGCCGCTCTTCCTTTATTTATGCTTTGGGTGCAAATATCATGGACAATTTGTTTGTTTGGTGCAGAATTGTCATATACCAGTCAGAATTTGGAGAAGTTTGCTTTCCGTGCAAAAACCGAGGATCTTAGTCACCGTTACAGACTCATGCTTAGTCTCTATATGATGAGTCTTATTTGTAAACGTTTTAGGGACGGTAGAAAGCCTTATACAGCGTTGGACTTAAAGTTAGAGACAAACATACCTATACGAATCACTCATGATTTGCTTTTTGATTTGACAAGGATTGGATTGCTCACCGAAGTCACAAGCGATGAAAAAAGCGAGGAGTCTGTGTATCAACCGGCTCTTACATTGGAAAAATTGACAGTAGGAATGCTAATAGACAGATTGGAAGCAGAAGGGAGGTGGAAATTAGATATAAACATGCATCAAATGGAAAGTGAAGCCTGGAGAAAAATCCGTAAATTCCGTACGGAATATTTAGATTTGCAAAGAAGTGTAGCCATAAGTGACTTGTAGAAGTTTTTTATGTGATTTCTTCGCATTATCAGAAAATTACACTATCTTTGCACCTCAAATATTCAATTGTAATTAGAACTAATTTTATATGACCAATAAATTTGCCGAACATAATGGTCTTAATCTAACTGAGACAAATAAGCGAGTACTGGAAAAATGGAATGAAAGAGACATTTTTCATCGGTCTGTGACAGAACGAGAGGGATGCCCTCAGTTTGTATTCTTTGAAGGACCTCCTTCTGCCAATGGGCATCCTGGGATTCATCATGTTTTGGCACGTACCATCAAGGATACTTTCAATCGCTATAAAACGATGAAAGGTTTTCAAGTTCATCGAAAAGCGGGATGGGATACGCACGGATTGCCGGTAGAACTTGGTGTGGAAAAGGAATTAGGCATTACAAAAGCTGATATTGATAACCCTTCTTCTGACAAATTTATCAGTGTTGAAGATTATAATAAAAAATGTCGTGAAAATGTCATGATGTTCACACAAGAATGGCGTGACCTGACGGAAAAGATGGGATATTTTGTAGATCTTGACAATCCCTACATTACATACGACAATAAATTTATTGAAACATTGTGGTGGTTGCTGAAGCAGTTTTACAAAAAAGGATTGCTCTATAAGGGGTACACCATTCAACCTTATTCACCTGCTGCCGGCACAGGATTGTCCAGCCATGAATTGAATCAGCCTGGATGCTACCGTGACGTAAAAGACACGACGGTAACAGCTCAGTTCAGAATTTTAGAACCTCGTCCAGAAATGAGTCAATGGGGAACGCCCGTATTTTTGGCTTGGACTACCACACCTTGGACATTGCCTTCGAATACGGCTCTCTGTGTTGGCCCAAAGATTGACTACGTGTGTGTGCAGACATACAATCCTTACAATGGAGAGAAGATAAGTGCCATCATGGCCGCCACGCGTATTGATGCGTATCTGAAGCCAGAAGGCGAATACGCCTCCATGGACAAATACAAACCTGGTGATAAGGTGATACCTTATCGCATTGTGGGTAATTACAAGGGTTCTGACCTGCTGTCCATGAAGTATGAGCAATTGATGCCATGGGTAAAACCATCAGAAAAACTGGACGATTCTACATCTTTTATCAAAGAATATGCAGCTGACCATGAAGACAAGTTGTTCGCGGTTGGAAATGATACATTTGTAGAAATGGAAAGTGAGGCTTTCCGCGTTATTTCCGGTGATTATGTGACAACAGAAGATGGTACGGGGATTGTGCATATTGCCCCGACATTTGGTGCAGATGACGCTAAGGTGGCCAAGGCCGCAGGTATTCCCTCTCTGTTTATCATCAGCAAGAGCGGGGAAACGCGCCCCATGGTTGACCTTGAAGGGAAGTATTACGTGATGAGTGAAATGGCGGACACATTCATCGAAAAATGCGTTAATAAGCATGCTTATGCAGTTCATGCAGGCGATTTTGTCAAAAATGCATACGACCCGAAATATAATGAGAATGGTTACGATGAAGAAACTGCATCGAAGGCAGAAGATTTGAATATTGTACTTTGTATGGAGATGAAACAAGAAGGGTTCGCATACAAAATAGAAAAGCATGTACATAATTATCCTCATTGCTGGCGTACAGACAAACCTGTGCTTTATTATCCTTTGGATTCATGGTTCATTCGTTCCACTGCATGTAAAGACCGAATGGTAGAATTGAACAAGACCATCAATTGGAAACCGGAAAGTACTGGTGTCGGTCGTTTTGGAAATTGGTTGGAAAATTTGAACGACTGGAATCTTTCACGTTCCCGTTTTTGGGGAACACCTTTGCCCATCTGGAGAAATAAAGAAAGTCGTGAGGAAATTTGCATCGGCTCATTGCAAGAATTGTTTGATGAAATAGAAAAGAGCGTAAAGGCTGGCTTTATGTCAAGCAATCCTTTCAAGGAAAAAGGATTTATTCCTGGTGATTATTCACGTGAAAACTATGATAAAATAGATGTCCACAGACCTTATGTGGATGATATTGTTTTGGTTAGCGAATCTGGAAAACCATTGCATCGCGAGGCCGATCTGATTGATGTGTGGTTTGATTCCGGTTCAATGCCATACGCACAAGTACATTATCCGTTTGAGAACAAGGATGCCATAGATAAAGCATTGGCGTATCCTGCAGACTTCATCAATGAGGGAGTGGATCAGACGCGCGGATGGTTCTTTACGCTGCATGCTATTGCAACCATGCTTTTCGATAGTGTAGCATTTAAGAATGTAATCTCTACGGGGCTTGTGCTTGATGCCAAAGGCACCAAGATGAGCAAGCATCTTGGCAACGTCGTCAATCCTTTCCATGAGATAGAACGGAATGGTGCAGATGCCGTTCGATACTATATGCTCACCAATACACAACCTTGGGATAATTTGAAATACGATCCGGAAGGAGTGGATGAGGTGCGTCGAAAATTCTTCGGTACCTTATATAATACCTATAGTTTCTTCAGTCTTTATGCAAATGTTGATGGCTTTGATTACAGTCAGAAAGAAATTCCTATGAAGCAGCGGCCAGAAATAGACCGTTGGATTCTCTCTGAACTAAATTCCATGATTGTAGCCGTTACAGAGGCGTTGGACGATTTTGAACCAACAAAAGCAGGACGTTTGATAGAGTCTTTTGTCAATAACGATCTTAGTAACTGGTACGTACGTTTGAACCGTAAACGTTTCTGGGGAAAAGAAATGTCGGAAGACAAACTTTCAGCTTATCAAACGCTGTACACCTGTCTTGAAACCATAGCAAAATTATTGGCTCCGTTTGCTCCTTTTTATGCAGACGAACTCTATCTCGACTTGG
The DNA here is from genome assembly GCA_022773395.1 of Prevotella sp. Taxonomy (GTDB): domain Bacteria; phylum Bacteroidota; class Bacteroidia; order Bacteroidales; family Bacteroidaceae; genus Prevotella. The sequence continues at coordinate 22,087 of JALFBL010000082.1, read as the reverse complement.
TTCGTACAACAGGTCGGGATCACGTAGATTCTGTCCACCTGGCTTTATATCCAGAATGTGATGCAACTATAATAGATGTGGATTTGGAGCGGAGAATGAAGATGGCACAGAAGATCACTTCCATGGTTCTTGCTTTGCGTAGAAAAGTGAACATCAAGGTACGTCAACCGCTTCAGAGCATCATGATTCCTGCTGTTGATGATGAGCAGAAAGAACATATTGAGGCAGTAAAGGATCTTATTATGAATGAGGTGAATGTGAAAGAACTTAATTTTGTGGAAAGTTCCGGAGTGCTGGTAAAGAAGGTGAAATGCAATTTTCGAACGATGGGAAAGAAATTCGGAAAATTGATGAAGGGGATTGCAGCCCAAATGTCCACATTGTCTCAGGAAAGAATTGAAGAGTTTGAAACAAAAGGAAACATCACTTTACAGGTAGAAGGAACTGAAACAATAATAGATGTTACGGATGTTGAAATTATCAGTGAAGATATTCCTGGATGGCTGGTTTCCAATGAAGGGAATCTGACGGTAGCACTTGAAATAGAACTCACGGAAGAATTGCGTAGAGAAGGCATGGCACGGGAACTGATCAATCGTATCCAAAACCTGCGCAAGGACAACGGATTGGAAATAACTGACCATATCCATGTCATTGTATCTTCCAATGATGAGAGCGATGCGGCCATTAAGAGTTTCTCCGACTATATTAAGGTGCAAGTCCTTGCAAATGATATAGAAATCGCCAACAACGATGGAACAGACATTGAGTTTGACGAGTTCAGCTTGAATATTAAAATATCCAAGATATGAGATGATATTAAAGAAATCTAAAATATTATTCCTATTAACCAAATCTTAATTATGGCAGAAAAGACACGATATAGTGACGAAGAACTCGAAGAGTTCAGAAGCATCATTAATGAGAAGTTGGCGACAGCGCGTCAAGATTATAATCAAATGATGCGCTCACTAATGAATGCAGATGGTAATGATGTGGATGACACTTCGCCAACCTATAAAATATTGGAGGAGGGGAGTGCCACCCAGACAAAAGAAGAACTGATTTTACAGTCGAGTCGTTTGCAAAAGTTCATTCAAGGACTGGAAGCTGCTCTTGTGCGAATAGAAAACAAGACTTACGGAATCGACCGTATTACAGGTGAGTTGATTCCCAAAGAGCGCTTGCGGGTAGTTCCCCATGCAACGCTGAGTGTCCAGTCGAAAATGGCAGGCAAGAAATAGCGTTGTGGTTCGTCTGGGTTTCTTTCGTTTGGCATCAATGGGGTACAAACAGGTGGAAAGAATATATGAAATCAAGAATATCTGATGGAAAATTTTCCGTCATTATGATTATCTTATTATTGGTCATTGATCAGACTATCAAGATTCTGGTCAAGACCAATATGTGTTTGCATGAGAGTATTGAAATCACTCCCTGGTTCTTCATTAATTTCATTGAGAATAATGGGATGGCATTTGGAATGACTTTCATCAACAAAATGGTTCTCAGTCTATTTCGTCTTGTGCTTATCGGAATTATTTGCTATTATATTTGGCTTCAAACAAAGCGGAAGGCTCCGGTAGGCTACATTTTTTTACTCTCTGTGATTGTGGCCGGTGCCATGGGTAATCTGTTTGACTCGATGTTCTACGGCTTGATATTTAGTGGCTCATCACCTTTTTATACTTCCTATTTTGTTCCATTTGGAACAGGCTATGCTCCGTTTCTTATGGGAAAGGTTGTGGATATGTTTTATTTTCCACTCGTAGAAACGAATTTTCCCCAATGGATTCCCTTTGTTGGTGGAGAGCATTTTATCTTTTTTAGTCCCGTTTTCAACTTTGCCGATGCTTGTGTGTCGGTTGGAGTCGTTTCCCTCTTTATTTTTTATAATAAAGAATTGGGCAGGCTAACGTTGAAAAAAGAAAAGGTTGCTTTCCAAAAAGACTGTATGGATGATTCTGAGAAGGATGGCAAAGGCGATTCCTCAAAAGCAGGGGAAGTAAAATGATCTATACACAATGAGGAAAATCTTCCTGTACATATTGACTTTTTTTATCGCTGCGATGATAATTTCGTGCAAACCTGCCGTTCCGAATGAAATTATCCAACCCAGTGAGATGGAAGACATTCTTTATGATTATCATGTGGCAGGTGAAATGGCAAGACTTGACAATCGGAATGCCGATTACAACAGCAGGCTCTACAAACTTGCCGTATTGAAGAAATATGGCGTTTCGGAAGCTGATTTCGACTCATCTTTGGTGTATTACACGCGACATGCCGACCGTCTTCACGAACTTTACGGTAGGTTGGCTGAGAGAATGGGAAAAGAGGCTGTTGCTTTGGGTGCTGATGTCGGGGAAGTGAACAAATACAATGTAGCAGAGGGCGACACCGCAAATATCTGGAGAGAAAACAAGAATCTGTCGCTCATTCCTGCAGAGCCTTACAATGTAGTGTCTTTCGCTATTCCTGCCGATACCTCCTACCATAAAGGCGACCGTTTTGTCATGATGTTTGACGCTCAGTTCCTTTATCAGGATGGTATGAAAGATGGTATAGCCCAATTGGTAGTCAAATTTTCCAACGACAGTGTCGCTTCAAGACTCATGCACATGTCTTCCAATATGCGCTATACACTTGAAGTGAACAATGGCGACAGTTTGGGTATAAAAGAAGTACGGGGCTTTATTTATTTGTCCAAAGACCCAAACGATTCGGAATCAACGTTGAAACTAATGATTTTGAAAAATATACGCTTGATTCGTTTCCATGCAGAAAAGAATAAAAAGCCCCAAAAGACGTCATTCCCAGATTCGCAGCCTATTACCAATGAGCTTGACACTTCCAGAAAAATGGATCTCATGAAAGGAGATTTACCGGTTTCTCCGACTCGTTAAACCGATTTGTCTATAATTGTCCTTTCTATTTTTCTGCCATTTTCCATTTATCTTTGGGTTAGTTGCGGATTTCCTGCTTTAAATCAGCCAACACAGACGTGTCTATCATGATTATAGCCAGTTTTAATTTTTCTAATTCGTGAATAATTAGTAAATTTGCACGCATATTCATGAAAAAAGTGATATTGTGTGAAATAAACTGTGTAGTATGTATAGAACAAGGACATGTGGAGAAATTCGTCTCCAAGACGTAGATAAAGAAATAATCCTTGCCGGTTGGGTACAAAGGACAAGGAAAATGGGTGGGATGACGTTTGTTGACATTCGTGATCGCTATGGAATCACTCAAGTTGTGTTCAATGAATCGGTGAATGCGGATTTGTGTGCGCAAGCCAATAAGTTGGGACGCGAGTTTTGTGTCCAGATCAAAGGTGTAGTAGGGGAGAGGAGCAGCAAGAATCCCAAGATACCTACAGGCGATGTAGAGGTCATTGCAAAAGAACTCAATGTCTTCAGCGATAGCATAACGCCTCCTTTTACAATAGAAGACAAAACCGATGGAGGAGACGACATACGTATGCGCTACCGCTACTTGGATTTAAGACGCAATGTGGTGAGACAGAATCTTGAATTGCGCCACCGCATGACAATTCTTATCCGTAATTTCCTTGATTCAAAAAACTTCATCGAAGTGGAGACCCCTATCCTTATCGGATCCACTCCCGAAGGTGCTCGCGATTTCGTGGTACCGTCAAGAATGAATCCCGGGCAGTTCTATGCATTGCCACAAAGTCCGCAAACGCTGAAGCAGTTGTTGATGGTTAGTGGATTCGACCGTTATTTCCAGATTGCCAAATGTTTCCGAGACGAGGATTTGCGGGCAGACCGACAGCCTGAATTTACCCAAATAGACTGCGAGATGTCCTTTGTAGACCAAGATGACGTGATTGACCTTTTTGAAGACATGGCACGTCATCTTTTTAAGGAAATCAAAGGCGTGGCGCTACCTTCCAGACTGATTCAGATACCATGGAAAGAGGCAATGAAACGTTTTGGAACAGACAAGCCTGATCTCAGATTTGGCATGGAATTTGTGGAACTGGCCGAAACCTTGAAGGGAAAAGGAACTTTCGGTGTATTCAACGATGCGATGTATATTGGCGGTATCTGTGTGCCCGGTTGTGCAGGATATACAAGAAAGCAACTCGACCAGCTGACGGATTTTGTAAAGCGTCCTCAAGTGGGAGCCAATGGCCTTGTGTATATCAAATATAATGAAGACGGAACCATCAAGAGCTCAATTGATAAATTCTACGAAACAGACGTGTTGCAGGAAGTGAAGAATGTGACTGGTGCGAAAGATGGCGATTTGGTGCTTATCCTTTGTGGAGCAAATGCCAACAAAACACGTGTGCAGTTGTGCTCTTTGCGCCTGGAAATGGGCGAAAGGCTTGGATTGAGAGACAAAGACAAGTTTGAGTGCCTGTGGGTCATTGACTTCCCCTTGTTCGAGTGGAGCGATGAGGAACAACGACTGATGGCTACACATCATCCGTTCACGATGCCTAATCCCGATGATATTAAATTGCTCGATGAGCATCCAGAAAAAGTTAGGGCAAAAGCCTATGATTTTATTTGCAACGGCGTGGAATTGGGAGGAGGTTCCATCCGTATTCATGATGGACAATTGCAAGAAAAAATGTTCAAGATTCTTGGATTCACACCCGAAAAGGCCATGGCACAGTTCGGATTCCTCATCAATGCCTTCAAATATGGGGCACCTCCCCATGCAGGCCTTGCTTTCGGATTGGATCGGTATGTGTCAATCATGGCTGGAATCGACAGTATTCGCGATTGTATCGCATTCCCCAAAAACAATAGCGGTAGAGATGTCATGCTTGATGCACCAGGTGAACTAGATACGAAACAGCTTGAGGAACTGCAACTTAAGGTTGACATACATCAAGAAAATAAGTGAGTTTTGCAATAATGGGTTAAAAACATTAACTTTTCATGCACAAAGAATTATCTTTGCAATTGGTCTAAAAGGGGATTGATAGAAATTTCAATCATTATTTTAATTCATACAAAATGGCAGAAAACAAGGCAACAAAGGCAGCCGCTACAAAGAAAAGAGCGACTTCGCAGAAAGAGACAGTAAAACAAACAGTAGTTTCTAAAACCGCCGCCAAGGCAGTCCTCGTCATCAATGCCGAGAATGCAGGTTTTAAAGCAGGTGACGTGTACAATGCTCTTGCAAGCGCAGGCAAAGCTCTCACAGTTGCAGAAATCGCAAAAGCTGCAAAAATCAGTAAAGAAGAAGTGATTTTAGGAGCAGGTTGGCTGCTGAAAGAAGGGAAGATTGCTGATTCCGAAGGAAAAATCGTATTGGCTTAATCAATAAAAGAAATAAAGAAAAGGGCTGGATGCGAATGCATACCGGCTCTTTTTGGTTTTGAAAGATTCTGATGGACTACGATAAAGACATTATAGAAGTGCTGGTCGAAGCCGGTGAAGCCGGGCTGAGTGTGCAGAAAATAGCGCGCCATGTTTACAATGCCAGCAACACGTTTTTCAATACAGTACGCTATGAAGACATACACCGTTACGTTCTGCTTTATGTAAAGAAACATTCTAAATGTCCCAATTCAATGATTGAAAAAACAGAAACCAGAGGAATATACAGAATCAACGGAAAATCGGAAGAGTCGCAACAATTACTGTTCCAGTTTCAAGAAGACGTTCCTGATAAAATAGAACCAGTTCAATATGAAGACCAGTCCTTGTCACTTTTTGATTAGGGTCATTGGATAATCCGTTGGATTCCATCCGATGCTTGTTTCAGATAATCGCCATTATGATAAATAAGGGTCGCGGGATAAAAATACACTCTCTCAATGGCACGTGTTTCAATTAATATCATTACATTTGCATTTTATAAAACATAGATTTGCATTTTACAAAAGATGATTTACAACTCTATAAAAAAGTAGGAATGAAAAAAATATTCACAGCATTCTTGATTGCAGTTTGCTTTAATACAACCACAATGGCACAGAAAACAAGAACCGTTCGTCTCAGAATAATACAAACCAGCGATGTACATGGAGCCTTTTTTCCTTACGACTTCATCAACAGGCGACCCATGAAAGGGTCAATGGCAAGAGTGGCCACATATGTTGATTCGCTGAGAGCCGAATATGGAAAAAATCTGTTACTGTTAGACAATGGTGACATCCTACAGGGACAACCTACATGTTATTATTGCAACTACGTGAAACCTGAAATGGAAAATGTTGCGGCAAAGGTTGTAAACTACATGCAATATGACGTGGAAACCATAGGAAATCATGATGTAGAGACAGGACATGCCGTTTATGATAAATGGATAAAAGAAGTGAAATGCCCGATGCTGGGTGCTAATGTCATTGATGTGCAAACCGGTCTGCCCTATCTTCATCCCTATACCATCCTTGAGCGCGATGGCGTGAAGATTGCCGTTGTTGGAATGTTGACCCCCGCCATTCCCAACTGGTTGCACGAGTATCTATGGAAAGGACTCCGTTTCGACGATATGGTGGCATCTGCTCGCTATTGGGTGGATTATATCCAGAAAAACGAACGTCCGCATGTCATCATCGGGCTTTTCCATTCAGGAAGAGATGGTGGTATTCAGACCGATGAATACATGGAAAACACGTCCATCCAAATAGCCAAAGAAGTGCCGGGATTCGACCTTGTGCTGTATGGGCATGACCACACGCAGCGACAGGAAATCATCACTGCTGACAATGGAAGCATTGTGGTTTGTCTGGATCCTTCTTGCGATGCCCGTTTGGTTGGCGATGTGCAAATAGAAGTCACGATGAGGGGAAACAAGGCTATCGAAAAACAAATGTGCGGCGAAGTTGTAGATATATCTAACTTACCTGTAAACAGCGATTTTATGGATTATTTTCAAATAGATGTTGACAGTGTGAAAGCGTTTGTCAACCGAAAAATCGGAACGTTCAAGCAAACGATTTACACACGTGACAGCTATTTTGGAAGCAGTGCTTTTTGCGATTTCATCCACAATCTCCAATTGAAAGTTACTGGTGCTGACATTTCTTTCAATGCTCCCCTTACCTTCAACGCCAGTATTCAGGCAGGCGATGTTCACGTCAGCGACTTGTTCAACCTCTACAAATACGAAAATCAGATTTATGTCATGTCGCTCACGGGCGAGGAAATTCGTAAACATTTGGAAATGAGCTATTCCTTGTGGGTGAACACGATGACATCGCCCGATGACCATATCATGCTGCTCAACGGCGACGCCAAGAGCGACAAACAACGAAACGGATTCAAGAATCTTGTCTTTAACTTTGACAGTGCAGCAGGAATCGACTATGTGGTGGATGTGACAAAACCCCATGGCGAGAAAGTAAAAATATTTGGCATGAGCAATGGAGAACCCTTTTATCCAGAAAAAAGATATCGTGTGGCCATGAACAGTTACAGAGGAAATGGAGGCGGCGAATTGCTGACAAAAGGTGCAGGTATCCCCCAGAAAGAACTACAAACCAGAATTTTATATATGAGCGAAAAAGACCAAAGGTACTATTTGATGAAAGAAATAGAAGAGGGCGGTATTCTGGATCCCAAGCCAAACAACAACTGGCATTTCGTTCCAACAGAATGGGCTGAACCAGCCTTGAAGCGTGACCGGCAGATAATTTTCGGGAAATGAAAAAATATTGGTTCCTTTTCTGTCAAACAGACCTTGTTCTGCAAAAACAGGAAGACGGCTCCTACACCATTCCTTTCGAGGAAGAACCTCCTGTTGACGTGAAGCCGTGGACAGTCATCCATAACATTACTCCTTTGCCTGACGGTGAAGTCAGGACATTCCGCCTTGATTTGCCTGTCATTGAGAACGAGAAATACAAGATGTGTGGCTTGCGGGCATCGTTCCACAAACTGCCGTTGGATTTCTATCTGAAAGCAGGAAAATGTCAGGAAATACTTTATTGGGATCAAAACACGCAATATTGCGGTGTGTGCGGTGCGCCCATGCAGCTCGACACGGACATTTCAAAAAAATGCATCAACTGCGGCAAGGAAGTGTGGCCACAATTGGCTACGGCCGTCATTGTGCTCATTCACAGGGGAGACGAAATCCTGCTCGTGCGCGCCAATAATTTCAGAGGCAACTATTACGGTCTTGTTGCCGGGTTCGTTGAAACAGGTGAAACGCTGGAACAGGCCGTTGAACGTGAAGTGAAGGAAGAAACAGGATTGACCATTAAGAACTTGACATACTTCTCAAGTCAACCCTGGCCTTACCCTTGCGGTTTGATGGTGGGATTCAATGCCGATTACGAAAGTGGCGAACTTACGCTGCAACGTTCCGAGTTGGGGGCAGGCGGCTGGTTCAAAAAATACAGCCTCCCCCCTATTCCCGACAAAGTTTCGATAGCTCGCCGGTTGATTGACAATTGGATAGAAAAGTGATAAAAAGGGTTTGCAGTTTTCTGTCTTGTTTTGTCATTTTTTCACATCCCATTGTTTGGCGCTACTGATGTTGCTCGCGCAGCAAGTCGTTGACCGTCTTTACAGGGTTGAATGTTGATAAAGGCACTTCCACGAACACCGTATTCCAACGGCTCATCGCACCGTTCCACAGCCCCGGAAGTTCCAGGGCTTTCAGTTCCTTTCCGTTTTTGCTTTTGCTGCTGATGAATCCGGTTGACTTGTCTATGAAATCGGGGAGGTTAAAAGTGTTGCCCTTGTAATCCTTTGTTGCACACACCAGATCAACCGGATTGAAATGAGTTCCTTCTGCAAACATCTTCAGATATTCTTTGTTGTTCTTGTCTATTTGACTGCTTTCCAATATTTGGAGCGACACCGTTCCGTCTGTGTTGTGGACAAGAAAAGGCCCTCCGCCAGGTTCTCCCACATTTTTCACCACCCCACAAACTCGCATCGGGCGGTTCAGCTTTTTTTTCAGATAGGTTGCCAGTTGCTCGTCGGACAGCAACTCCAGATCCTGTTTCTTGCAGAATAGTTTTTGTTCAACAAAATCTGCTATATCATTGATTTGTAATCTATTGTATTTCTCATTTTCCATCATTTCCAGGTATTTGAACGCTTGCTTCTGAAGCGTTACCAAGACACCGGCCAACAGTTGCTTGTATTCAACGGTCTCGGCCTTTAAACGGTCTGGAACCACATTGTCGATGTTCTTGATGAAAATGATGTCTGCATCGATGTCGTTCAAGTTTTGGATCAGTGCTCCGTGTCCGCCCGGACGAAACAGCAAAGTGCCGTCCTCGTTACGGAACAGCGTATTGTCCGGATTGACAGCAATCGTGTCGGTACTCGGCTTTTGTACCGAAAAAGAGATGTTGTATTTCATTCCATATTTCTGCTCCAGTTGGTCTCTTTTTTCTGCCACTTTCTGTTCAAAATAAGCTAAATGCTCGTGGCTTACCGTGAAATGAACGTTCACCTCTCCCCTACTGCCCGCATACAAGGCACCTTCCACCAAGTGTTCCTCCATTGGTGTGCGTGCACCCTCGGGATATGAGTGGAACAGCAACATGCCCTTTGGCAGACGTCCATAGCCCAACCCTTTTTCTTCCAGCATATTGGCCACCACAGCCTTATAGTTTCCGTTGGCCAACAGTTGGCTGATTCCCCTACCCTCATTTTTCCGGCATTCAGCGTCCAGTGCATCATAGAATGCGAATCGTTCCATGCTGTTGAAGAATGTTTTTTCAAACTCGGTGGACGGCACGTCTGCATCGGCCGACAAAAAAGCGAACATATCTTTGAACATACGGCTTGCCGCACCGCTTGCAGGCACAAATTTCACGATTTTCTTGCCTTGGGCTTTGTACTCGTTCCACCGCTCAATCAGTTGCTTGCGTTCAGACTCTTCGGGTACCATAATGCCATGGTTGATTCCGGCAGCAGCCTCTATTTTCAAGAAAGGGAAACCTGTCCTGAAGTCTTCCAACTGTGCCAAAATGTTGTTCTCTGTGATTCCTTTCCGCCCCATTTGGTCGCGGTCTTGTTGGGATAGTAGCATGATGAAAATATTTATTAAGTGCGGCTGTTGCCGCTATGGGAGTAAACTTTTGCAAAGGTATTTTCTTTTTGCGAGATAACCTTGCAATTGTTGATAAAAAGCGGTTAAAATTCACGAATTAAGAAAACTTTACATTTCGAGGCTTTCCAGTTTTCGCCAAAAACGGACTGAAAGGCCTTTCTGAGGAATTTCCGTGATTTTTTCGGTTTTTGCAAACGGTTGATTTTCAGTTTGTTGTAAGGAACGGACGCGTAAGAAAATGGAAAATATAGCCGAACGGATGTTCCTCGAGTTGAAAAAAACAGAAGAACAGGAACCTTTGGAAGAAGATGCGGCACCAAAGGAGAGGCAGCTGTCCACCTCAATTCGTCATCTGTTGAACGGCAACGAATGTTCCGTTGCGGAAAAATGGATAATACAATGGAAATCAATCTTTCATCCGTTTTTATTCAATGAATCATCCATTGCCGTTCACTGGATGTTCCGTTGTCGTGCTTTCGTCATTTTATGACAAAATGCTGGTTGGTGGAAAAGTTCTCACAAATTGTTTTTTCCTCTTTTTACTGCCGATACTATCCTTATCCACCCGTTTCCTGTCTTTTTGGGCAGAAAACTCAGATAGAATGTAATCTTTGTTTTAACAATTTTTCAAGAGAAGTTGCTGCATCTTCCATTTTGCTTCCTTCTACAAGCCAAAAGATGACATGAAATCGTGAAATAAAAGATGGTCGGACATGAAAATGTGCCCCGTTGTTTGCTTGGCATGATTTTTTTTACTATTTTTGCCTACATGAACGAAGATGTGAGCATAGAAATTGTAACCCAAAGCAAGGATTTGCCCGAAATGCGATGCCTGCTTTTCTTTCACAGTATCGAATTGTTCAAAATTGTGGAAGAAACGTCGGGGCAAGCACCTTTTATGGCGATTGCAAGGCGCGGAAACCGCATTGTGGGGCATTTGCTGGCCGTCATTAGACGCAGAGGATCGCTGATTCCGCCCTATCTCTTCAGTCAAGGGCGCGTCTATGGCGAAGGCGAATATGGCGAAGGCGAGGACAAGGAGCAGATTTTTGAATGTATGCTGAAAGCCATCACGCAAAAGCTCAAGCGCAGGATGTGCCTCTACATCGAGTTCAGCAACTTCAGCAGCAAGATGTTTGGCTATCGTTTGCTTCGCAGTGAAGGTTATGTGCCGGTGAGATGGATGGAAATCCACATTTCGCTCCATTCCATGCCGCCGGCAGAACGCTTGAGCGAGAAAATGAAAAAACGTTTGCAAAGTTCGTTGGATGCCGGCTTGGAAAATAAGGAAATAGAAACCGAAGAAGAATTTCACGCCTTCTACCGGTTGCTGCGTCGTTTCTTTTCTTTGAAAATCAGGCGTTATCTCCCATCGAAAAAAATGTTCGAAACAATGCGGAGCACCGACCAGTGTAAACTGTTTGTCACGAAATACAAGGAAAAAGTGATAGGTTGCAGTTGCTGTCTCTATTCTGGCGAGAAAGCATATCTGTGGTATTTTGCTTCAAAGCGCAAGCGCTACCCTTTCCTCCATCCTTCCACGAACACCGTGTGGAGTGCCATCGACCATGCCCATCAACAGCAATACGGCCACATTTTTTTCATGGATGTGGGTCTTCCGTTCAAGAAAAACGCTTATCGCGATTTCATTCTTGGGTTCGGTGGAAAGGAAGTCAGCAAATACCGCTGGTTTCGTTTCTGTTTCCCGTGGCTGAACAAGATTGTGGGATGGTTTTACCGTGAATAGGAAAAAACGAGCCACACCTTAGATTTCAAAAATGTCTTTCTCGTTGGTAAGGTAGCTGTTTTTGAAAATTGCGCGGGCCTCTTTCAATAATTCTTCCTCGTGATTGTAGCGTGCCGAATAATGCCCCAACAGCAGTTTCTTAACACCGGCCATTTTGGCTACGGTTGCCGCTTGCTCGGCCGTGCTGTGGAAGTATTTCTTGGCGCGGTCAACTTCGGTTTTAGCATAGGTGCTTTCGTGATAGAGCACATCCACCCCTTTCACCAATTGGTGCAGGTTGGGAATGTAAAGGGTGTCACTGCAATAGGCATACGACCTTGCTGGATTGGGAGGAGTGACGAGTCGATTGTTGGCAATCACCTCGCCATCGGGCTTTGTCCAGTCGGCTCCCAACTTGATGTTGTTGATTTGGCTGATGGGGATGCCTAAATAGTCTATCATGTCTCGACGGATGTGGGGAAGTCCTTGTTTCTCCCTAAAAAGGAAGCCGCAGCATGGAATGCGGTGTTTCAGCGGGATGGTTGTCACCGTAAGTCCTTTGTTCTCATAAACGACTTGCGAAGCGGTAGTGTCTATCCTGTGAAAAATCACCTCATATTCCAATCCATTGCAGAACATATTCATCTGGGCTTTGAGCATCGGTTCCAGTTCACCGGGAGCATAGATGTGCAGGGGGGAGGTGCGCCCCAGCATGCCGAAGGTGCTGATCATGCCTATGAGGCCAAAGCAGTGGTCTCCGTGAAGATGAGAGATGAACACGGCAACTATTTTTGTAAAACCGATGTGTGAGCGGCGCAACTGGATTTGTGTGCCTTCGCCACAGTCTATCATGAATTGCTTGTCGCACATTTCCACCACTTGTGATGTGGCGAAATGTTTGGGTGTGGGCAATGCGCTGCCACACCCCAGTACGTGTATTCTAAAAGGTTGCAAACTGTTTGTTTTGAGTGAAGAAAAAGTGCTTATTTCAATCTTTTGTAGGCATAAATTCCTTTTTCGTTTTCAAGATACAGGCTGTCTGCCCCCAATTCGTAAATACTGAACGTGTCGGCAGAAAGAACGAGTTTTCCGTTGAAAATCTTCCATTCGGTATAGGGTTTGGGCTCTTTGGCATTGGAAACCACTGCTCCACCCTCTTTCAGTTCAAAGTTTTTGTCAAGACTCACCCATTTTCCTAACAAGGTGGTGAGATTGACAACCAGTTTTGCTTGGTCGATGTCGCTGCTCGCATCTTTAGAGACGATTACTGCCATGCGGTCGCCCACACTTAATCCTCCTTTTACATTGGAGACAGGGTCTTCGTCATTGATGCCGAGTGTCAACGTGTCGCCTTTGTCTGTCACCAACTCTAATGTGTGCATGGCTGTTCCGTCACCGCATCTTCCGTAAATGGTACTGTCTGTCACTGCCAGCGTGTCTGTATCTACTGAGTCGGTGGCAATCGCTGCCTGTTGTGGCTTGTTCGTGCACGAACTTATCCATAAGGTTGTCATTGACAAGACAACGAAATACATGATTTTCCTCATAATCGTTCTATTTATTACATAAGTTGTTTTTCTGTTTGTTTTGCTTTATCCCATAAATCATCCATTTCTTCCAACGTCATGTCATTCAGCATCTTTCCCTTTTTCAACGATTCTTTCTCGATATAGTTGAAACGGCGGATAAACTTTTGGTTGGTATGCTCCAGGGCATTTTCAGGATTCAGATGGTAGAGCCTTGCGGCGTTGATTACGCTGAATAGAAAGTCGCCCAATTCCCGGGTAGCCCGTTCCGTGTCTTCTTTTTTGAGTTCAGTTTCCAGTTCTCCGAGTTCTTCTCTCACCTTATCCCATACGTCGGCTTTGTTCTTCCAGTCAAACCCTGCATTGTGGGCCTTGTCCTGTATGCGGTAAGCCTTTATCAGTGAGGGCAGCGATGCCGGAACACCCGAAAGCACGCTCTTGTTGCCGTCTTTTTCTTTAAGTTTTATTTGCTCCCAGTTTTCCAAGACATCTTTCACCGAGTCCACTTTCACCTCACCGTAAACGTGTGGATGCCTGAAAATCAGTTTGTCGGCTTCCATATTGCAAACGTCCGCAATGTCGAAGTCACCCTTTTCGCTTCCCATGAGTGCGTAAAACATCACGTGCATGATAACATCGCCCAATTCCTTGCAGATGTTTTTTGTGTCGTTGTTGATCAACGCGTCGCACAGTTCGTAGGTTTCTTCTATGGTGTTGGGACGCAAACTTTCATTGGTTTGTTTCTTGTCCCAGGGGCATTCCACACGCAATTTGTCCAAGACATCCAACAATCTTCCGAATGCCTCAAGTTTTTCTTCTCTCGTATGCATATTTGTTGTTTTATTGATGCAAAGTTACGTTTTTTCAATGAATATGCGCACAAAAAAACAGATTATTTGTATAAATGCCCTGTATGGTGGAAAAATCAAAATGAAACTTCGTTATTTTATCTGATTTACACTAACTTTGCAGCCAAAATGAACTGATAATAGAGATATAAAATGGAATTAGCAAGCAAATACAACCCGAGTGAAGTAGAATCGAAATGGTATCAATATTGGCTTGACAACAAACTGTTCGGCAGCAAGCCCGATGGCCGTGAACCTTATACGATTGTCATTCCACCGCCCAACGTGACGGGTGTGCTTCATATGGGTCACATGCTTAACAACACGATACAGGATATTCTGGTACGTCGCGCCCGAATGGAAGGAAAAAATGCACTTTGGGTGCCTGGAACCGACCATGCTTCGATTGCTACCGAGGCCAAGGTGGTGAAGAAACTTGCCGAAAAGGGAATCAAGAAGCACGACCTTTCTCGCGATGAATTCCTGAAGCATGCTTGGGAGTGGACTGACGAACACGGAGGAATCATTCTCAAGCAGTTGCGTCGATTGGGTGCTAGCTGCGATTGGGATCGCACGGCTTTCACAATGGATGAAATTCGGTCGAAGAGCGTTATCCGGGTGTTTGTTGACCTTTACAACAAGGGCTATATTTATCGTGGCTTGCGCATCGTTAATTGGGATCCCAAGGCCTTGACTGCTCTTAGCAACGAAGAGGTTATCTATAAGGAAGAGCAGTCCAAACTCTACCATCTTAAATATTATCTGGCTCCCGGCTTTAACGAGGGTATCGACGAGAGTGCCGAAGGAAATGTCATCCACAAAGATGAGCGCGGCTATTATGCAGTGGTTGCCACTACACGTCCCGAAACTATTATGGGCGACACTGCCATGTGCATCAATCCGAAAGACCCGAAGAATCAGTGGCTGAAAGGCAGGAAGGTGGTTGTGCCCTTGGTAAACAGGGTTGTTTCCATTATCGAAGACCGATATGTGGACATCGAGTTTGGAACAGGTTGCCTGAAGGTGACTCCTGCCCACGATGCCAACGACAATATGCTGGGTAAAACCCACAATTTGGAGACCATTGACATCTTCAATCCCGATGCAACGATTTCTGAAAACTCCCCACTCTATGTGGGAATGGACAGGTTTGAGTGTCGCAAGATGATTGTAAAAGACCTTGCCGATGCGGGACTGTTGGAGAAACAGGAGGACTATACCAATAAGGTGGGCTATTCGGAACGCAATCCCGACACGGTGATTGAGCCGCGCCTGTCGCTCCAGTGGTTCTTGAAGATGAGACACTTTGCCGACATCGCCTTGCCTCCTGTGGTGGAAGACCAACTGAAGTTCTATCCTCCTAAGTATAAGAGTACTTACAACAATTGGTTAGAGGATATTCAAGACTGGTGTATCAGTCGTCAGTTGTGGTGGGGACACCGTATTCCTGTTTACTATTATGACGAGGATGGCTCTTTTGTAGTGGCTGAAACGGAAGAAGAGGCTTTGCGTTTGGCACGCGAAAAGAGCGGAAATGCCGATTTGCAGACGAATGATTTGGCACAGGACGAGGATGCGCTTGATACGTGGTTCTCGTCATGGCTGTGGCCTATCTCGCTTTTCGATGGCATCGTGAATCCGGGCAATGAAGAGATAAAGTACTACTACCCCACTGCCGACCTCGTCACCGGTCCGGACATTATCTTCTTCTGGGTGGCTCGCATGATTATGGCTGGCTATGAGTATCAGGGCAATATGCCATTCAAGCACGTGTATTTCACGGGTATTGTGCGCGACAAATTGGGTAGAAAGATGAGCAAGAGCCTTGGCAACAGCCCAGACCCTATCGAACTGATAGACAAGTTCGGAGCTGATGGCGTGCGTATGGGAATGATGCTTTCAGCACCTGCCGGCAACGATATTCTCTTTGACGAGAGTCTGTGCGAGCAGGGACGCAACTTCAACAATAAGATTTGGAATGCGTTCCGCTTGGTGAAAGGATGGCAAACTGCCGACATCGAGCAGCCTTCTGCCAATAAGATTGCCATCAAATGGTTTGTGGCAAAACTGAAACAGACCAATGAGGAGTTGAACGACTTGTTCTCGAAATACAGAATTTCAGAAGCCTTGATGGCGGTATATCGTTTGTTCTGGGACGAGTTCTCCAGTTGGTATCTCGAAATGGTGAAACCCGCTTTTGGCCAACCCATCGACAAAGCGTCGTTCGAGGCTACCCTTCGCTTCTTCAACGACTTGCTGAAGATGCTCCATCCGTTTATGCCGTTCATCACGGAAGAACTTTGGCAACACTTGTATGACCGGAAGGACGGCGAAAGCATTATGCGCGAGAATTTGGCGATTACTGCTCCATCGGACGAAGACAACAACTTGACAATGGAGATAGAGAATGTGAAGCAAATCATCAGCGGTGTTCGTATGGTGCGCAATCAGAAGAATATTTCACCAAAGGAAACGCTTGAATTGCAGGTCATCGATACGGAGGCATACAATGTTTATGAAGAGATTGTCAAGAAAATGGCAAATCTTTCAGCCATGACTGTTGTGAAAGAAAAAAACACAGATTCTGCCCAGTTCTTGGTAGGTACTGATGAATTTGCCGTTCCTATTGGCAATCTGATTGACGTTGCCGCAGAGATAGAAAAGCAGGAAGCCCAATTGAAGCATCTTGAAGGATTCCTTGCAGGCATCAAGAAAAAACTGTCCAACGAGAAATTCGTGGCTCATGCGCCCGAAACTGTCGTTGCTCTTGAAAGAAAGAAGCAAAGCGATTCGGAAGAAAAGATAGCCATGCTCAAAGAGTCGCTTGCTGAATTGCACAACAAAGCATAGAAAAGGATAATTGGATGGAAACAGGAGATGCCACTTCCTTGCAAATGATTCACTGAAAGAAATAAATGATGAAGAAAATAGTTTTTATTGCCATTATGTCGGTCATGATGTTGGCGTGTGGGCATAAGGATGATCCCGAACCTGTGGTGGCTCCGGCGGAGCAGACGGTGTTGATGTATTTGCCGTGGTCTGGCAGCACCATTTATCGTGAGTTTCTCAAGAACATTACGGCGATGAAGACTGCCATCGAATATCGGAAAGGACTTGGAAACAAGAAGTTTCTGGTGCTCATTGCTTCATCATCTACCAAAGCGAATCTCATCAACGTGAGATATGAAAATGACAGATGTGTGAATGATACCATCAAAAAATACACCGTTGGTTATTCGGATTTTACGACGGAAGCGGGACTTGTCAAATTGTTAAATGATGTGAAAGACATGGCGCCGGCACGTTCATATGGATTGGTCATTGGCTGCCATGGCATGGGATGGCTGCCTGCCGGAAAATATGCGGGAGCGAAAAAAGACGGTTCTGCCTTTGGTACCGCAAAGTTGTTTGGAGACAAAGAGAAAATCCTTACGCGATGGTTTGGCAATGGTGAAGATTCCGATGAAAGGTATCAGGCAGAAATATATACGTTGGCTTCGGCCATCAAGAACTCGTTCGGGCATACCGATTACATTCTGTTCGACGACTGCTATATGGCCAATATAGAGGTGGCCTATGAATTGAAGGGTGTGACCGATTGGCTGATTGCTTCCACAAGCGAGGTCATGCTTGCAGGTATGCCCTACGCTACCATCGGCAATGATATTCTCAACAAGAATTATGAAAACATCGTTGACGGCTTTTACAAATTCTATAAAGATTATAAAAACCCATACGGAACGTTGGCTGCCATCAACATGGCGGAAGTGGACAATACGGCTGCACTGATGAAGCAGATCAACCGGAAATTCGAATACGAGGGGGATGGCTATGAATTACAGAAACTTGACGGCTACTCCCCTACTGTCTTCTTTGACATGGGCGACTACGTAAAGCATCTGTGCAAGGACGAGGCTCTCTACAACCAATTTGCCGCTCAAATGGAGAAACTTGTGCCTTACAAGAAGCATACTGAATTTTTCTATTCAATGGCATCAAGGGGAAAGAGTTTTGTCATCAATGCTTTTTCCGGAATAACGATTTCCGATCCAAGCACCCATCGTGATGCTGCAGGCAAGACATCCACGGCTTGGTGGGCTGCCACACACTGAATATCTTCCATCAGGAATAGTTGGGTAATCTATTGGAAATAAGGGGACTTCCCATTAAGAATAGTGGGGAAGTTCATTAAAAATAGCAGGAAAGGCGATGCCCTCAAGGCTCTCTTTCCTGCTGTTTGCTTTTCATTCGCCAAGCGGTTAATCTTCTTCCGAGGCCTCTGTTTCGTGATCTTTAATCAACTGGTTCTGAACGTCTGTCGGAACCAATTCATAACTTGCGAACTTGGTTGTGAACGAAGCACGGCCACCTGTGAGCGAACTCAGATTGATAGAATAGTTGGACAGTTCTTTCAAAGGAATCTTTGCCGACAGTTTCTGATAGCCGGCCTCGCTGTCCATACCCATAATCAAGGCACGGCGACCCTGCAAGTCGCTCATTACATCGCCCATATAGTCTGACGGAACAAATACTTCCATGTCGTAAATCGGTTCAAGAATCTTCGGCCCTGCATTTTTGAAGGCTTCGGCAAAAGCGTTGCGGGCTGCCAACATGAACGAAAGTTCATTGGAGTCTACCGGGTGCATCTTTCCATCGTAAACGATTACGCGCACATCACGGGCGTAACTACCTGTCAACGGACCTTGTTCCATACGCGCCATGATACCTTTGAGGATGGCAGGCATGAAGCGAGCGTCGATAGCACCACCTACTACAGAGTTGATGAATACGAGTTTTCCGCCCCATTCAAGTTCAACTTCTTCCTTTCCCTTGATGTTCATGCGGAACTCCTGACCTCCGAACTTATAGACAGTTGGGTCAGGCATGCCTTCTGCGTATGGCTCAACGATGAGGTGAACCTCACCGAATTGACCTGCACCACCCGACTGTTTCTTGTGGCGATAATCAGCCCTTGCAGCCTTGGTAATTGTTTCGCGGTATGGAATCTTCGGCTCAAGGTATTGAATTTTGATTTTCTCATTGTTCTCCATACGCCATTTCAAAGTACGTAGATGGAACTCTCCCTGACCGTGAACAAGAATCTGTTTCAATTCCTTCGACTGCTCAACCACCCATGTCGGGTCTTCCTGTCGCATCTTGGTCAATGCCACCATCATCTTTTCCGTATCAGCTTCGTTCACTGCTTTAACAGCGCGTGAATATTTGGAATTTGGGTATTTGATGAAATCGAATTTATTGTCACAGTCTTTGCTGTTCAGGGTATTTCCGGTCTTGACGTCTTTCAGTTTTACAACACAACCAATATCGCCTGCGTTCAAGGTTTCTACTTGCTGGCGGTTTGCACCTGCACATACATATAAAGAAGCAATGCGTTCTTTGGAACCGCGGTCTGCATTTGTCAAGTCGTCACCGGATTTGACAGTACCGCTCATCACCTTAAAATAAGAAACTTCACCAATGTGCGGTTCCATCCCTGTCTTGAAGAAGTAGAGTGAGGTTGGTTCATTGACAGTAGTCTTGATTTCTTCGCCACGGGTATTGTGGACTTGAGGCATTTCGTTGACGAAAGGAACGACATTTCCTAAAAACTCCATCAGTCTGCGCACACCCATGCTCTTTCCACCGCATACACAGAAAATGGGGAAAATACTGCGGGTAACCAATCCTTTTCGGATTCCTTCGCGCATTTCATCTTCAGAAAGGCTTCCCTCTTCAAAGAATTTTTCCATTAACGATTCGTCATTTTCTGCTGCTGCTTCCACAAGTGCGCGGTGCAATTCAGCCGCTTTTTCCATTTCTTCTGCCGGAATTTCTTCGATGAGGGGTGCTCCGCCTTCAGGATTCCAGCTGTATTTCTTCATGAGGAGAACATCAATGAGAGAATTGAATCCGGGACCCGTAGATAGAGGATATTGTACCTGCACGCATTTGGATCCGTAGATTTCCTGCATTTGAGATACGGTCATGTCAAAATCGCAATGTTCGCGATCCAGTTGATTGACAAGGAAAATAACGGGTTTTTTCAGTTTTTCCGTATATCGGAAAATATTTTGTGTTCCTACTTCTGGTCCATATTGTCCATTGATGAGCACCAATGCTTGGTCTGTAACATTCAGGGCTGTGATTGCTCCGCCTACAAAGTCGTCAGAACCAGGGCAATCAATAATATTTAATTTCTTATTGTTCCATTCAACATTAAGAACTGTGGAGAATACACTATAGCCATATTCCTGCTCTACGGGGAAATAGTCACTCACTGTATTCTTTGCCTCTATGGTACCACGGCGTTTGATAACGCCACTTTCAAATAGCATACTTTCGGCAAGCGTTGTCTTGCCGCTACCCGCACTGCCAAGCAAGGCAATGTTCTTGATTTCGTTTGTTTGATATACTCTCATATTAAGAATAATTTAAGTTGATATTAGATATTTCATTGGGGCTAAGATACGAATTTTAAATAAAACGACAAAATAAATATCGAAAAACGTGCATTTTCTTACAAAGAAAAATGATTTTTTTATCTTATGGTCTTCTAATTCGAGAATTTTATGTAAGTTTGCCGTAAATTGAAAGGTTTTGGCTGGTTTATACATACATATACCGTTTTGCAAGAATCGTTGCATCTATTGTGGATTCTATTCTACTACATTGAATGGGATGAAGCACTGCTATGTTGATGCTTTGTGCAAAGAAATGTTGTTGCGAAGTGAGGAACTGGGCGATGTGGATTCTACCGTCACGACGATATATCTGGGCGGTGGAACCCCATCGCAATTGTCGATAGAACAGCTTCAGAAAATCTTCTTATATATATATAAGGTGTACAGTGTCGCTGCTGATGCTGAAATTACCATGGAATGCAATCCCGATGATGTGACGAAGGAATATGCCCTTTCGTTGCAGGATTTGCCAATCAACAGAATCAGTATGGGGGCGCAAACCTTTTCCGATGACCGATTGAAATTTCTTCACCGCAGGCATACCTCGAAACAGGTAACAGAGGCAGTGGAGAATCTGAGAAAGACAGGTGTCAAAAATATCAGTGTCGATCTGATGTTTGGATTTCCGGAAGAGACGTTGCAGGAGTGGACGACTGATATAAAGCATTGTCAGGCCTTGGACGTTGAGCACATCTCTGCTTATAGTTTGATGTATGAAGAAGGAACCCGTCTTTATGAAATGGCTTGTGGAAGCAAGTCTGCCATTAAGCCTGTTCATGAAGAAACGTCGTTGGAAATGTATGAAAAACTGATTGACATGTTGGAAAACAGTGGATATGAGCATTATGAAATCAGTAATTTTGCCCGCTGTGGTTTCCGTTCCATCCACAATGGCAATTATTGGAATGGCACCCCTTACACAGGATTGGGGGCGGCTGCCCATTCGTATGACAGATTTTCGCGAAGATGGAATGTTTCTGACGTGAGAAAATATATAGACACTTTAGAGAAAGGCATCCTTCCTGTCGAGGAGGTAGAGACGCTGGATGTAGATATGCAATATGATGATGTCGTTGTAACCGCTCTGCGTACAAGAGAAGGGATTGACATAGAGACCGTTGATGCTAAATTCGGTAATGATTACAAGCGATACTTGATTGACAGTGCCGGCCAATATATTAAAAGCGGTATGCTTGCTATTTCAAACGGGAGATTGTTCCTTACGCGCAGAGGTTTGTTTATCAGCGATACCATTATGAGTGACTTGATGCATCCTTCTGATTCATGAAAGAATGCATAAAATCGCAACTCTGTGTCCTTATTAGTGTCATTCTATATCATTTACGGCATTTTATTTCTCGCAGAGCCGGTTCCGAAAAGTAATATATTGTGTTGTTATTTGAAAAAATAGTCACATTTTAATAAAAAACGTGTGCAAATGATTATTAATTAAACAAAAGTTTGTATATTTGCGAAATATTTAAGTAAAAGTTCAAAAACTTGTATAATAATATAATATTA
>JALFBL010000069.1 GCA_022773395.1 Prevotella sp. | reverse complement strand
AACCCGCCCTGTCTGCCGGTGGGTGTACGCCCAAACGTGTCATCAGCGAATAGGCCGTCGTAGGAAAATAATAAGGCAACAGCACCGCACTCTTCATCACGGAAGGCTGCTGAACGAACGAACCGTAAACATGAATGCCATGAGCCAAGAGGGTTGCCATCACAAACACAGCAGACACCCTCCACACATAGACTTTCCTTTTGTGCCTCCATATCCATACGGACAACCGGTAAACAACGAGTGTCAAAAACACGAAGAGCAGAAAGAAAAGTGCCTCGTATATATATAATAAGGTAGAGAATGTAAAGATTTCTCCCGCACCGGGTCCGAACACCATATTCAACACAAAGCCGTTGATGTGGAAACGGTAGATGCCATAAACCTGCTCATTGAGATAATTGAGGATGAAGAGCAATGCCGCAAGAGCTACCTGCACCACAGCTGCCGTCCTGGGACAGCGCATCCCCACCAACACCGCATAGAAAGCAAATGGCAGCAAACAAACGATCGCTGCATGGGAGACACAGGAAGACAGAAAGAAAAGCCACCCTCCCGTGTCCATCAGTTCAAAGATACTGCTGCCCAGCATATAGGTAGCAAAATGAAACGCCATTGCCACCGCCGACAAGGCGTAAAACGAGAAGCCCCGTTTCAGGGCCTCTCGCCTTGACAATAAATTCGGACAAAACATATTCATAAAATGAAGCGGATGACAAAACGATGCCACCCACTCTGTTGTATGCAAGGCGATTCGAGGATCATTTTCTTTTGCACAAGAGGGCCGAGGTCACTCCTGCCCACTTTCCCCTATCGCCTGCATGATTTTAGTCTCCAATTCCTCGCATAGTTCAGGATTGTCCTGCAGCAATTTTTTCGCAGCATCGCGCCCTTGCGACAGTTTGCTGCCGTCATACGAGAACCACGAACCGCTTTTCTGGATGATGCCATGCTCTACACCCAAATCGAGGATTTCGCCCACCTTTGAGATGCCTTCACCAAAAGTGATTTCAAATTCGCACTTGCGGAAAGGAGGCGCTACCTTGTTTTTCACCACCTTTACACGCACTTGGTTGCCAATGACACTGTCGCCGTCCTTAATGCTCGTCACACGTCGGATGTCCAAGCGCACGCTTGCATAGAATTTCAAGGCATTGCCGCCCGTAGTGGTTTCAGGATTGCCGAACATCACACCAATTTTTTCGCGCAGCTGGTTGATGAAGATACAGGTGGTATTGGTCTTGCTGATGGTAGAAGTGAGCTTGCGCAACGCCTGGCTCATCAAGCGTGCCTGCAACCCCACCACATTGTCGCCCATCTCTCCCTCTATTTCTTTCTTCGGGGTAAGTGCCGCCACTGAGTCGATCACCAAGATATCGATGGCCGATGAACTGATGAGCTGGTCGGCAATCTGCAACGCCTGTTCCCCGTTGTCGGGCTGCGAAATCCACAGGTTGTCGGTGTCAACACCCAACTTCTTCGCATAAAAGCGGTCGAAAGCGTGCTCCGCATCAATGAACGCCGCAATGCCCCCTGCCTTCTGCGCCTCGGCAATGGCATGGATGGCAAGCGTGGTTTTACCCGACGACTCGGGACCGTAAATCTCTATGATGCGTCCCCGTGGATAACCGCCCACGCCGAGTGCCACGTTCAGCCCAATGCTGCCCGTGCTGATTACCTCCACGTTCTCTATACGCTCATCGCCAAGTTTCATGATGGTTCCCTTGCCGAAGTCTTTCTCTATCTTGGACATTGCAGCCTGCAACGCCTTCAGCCTTTCTGCCTGAGGATTCTGCGCGCCGCTTTCTTCCTCAACCGATTTCTTTGCCATTTTCCTTCTCTTATATAATTGTTATTTTATCTGTGCACACCTGCTCACAGTGCGCGTTCCGTCTGTCCACGGTTTCGGGGCTTCCACCGGATGTCCCAGCCTCTATCCTACAACTCCAAATCGCCATCGAACACCTCGTTCCAGGGCAATCCGTGCTTGTTGAGCTGTTCCATGAATGGATCGGGGTCGAAGTCCTCCACGTTCCACACGCCCGGTTTTCTCCACAGCCCCCTAAAGAACATCATCGCCCCGATCATAGCCGGCACGCCCGTTGTATAACTTACGCCCTGCATGCCCGTCTCCTTGTAAGCCTCCTGGTGCTTGCAGTTGTTATAGACATAATACGTGCGCTCTTTTCCGTCCTTGATGCCACGGATGCGGCAGCCGATGCTGGTTTCGCCATCGTAGTTCTCGCCGAGTTCCTGCGGATTGGGCAGCACGGCCTTCAGGAACTGCAGGGGAACGATTTTCACCTTTGCCTTCTTTCCGGAACCGTCTGCCAACGGTGCTTCGTATTCAATCTCATCAATGCGCGACATTCCCAAATTCTGAATCACGTCAAGATAAGTAAGATACTGCTGACCGAACGTCATCCAGAAGCGAGCCTGCTTGATGGTGGGATAGTTTTTCACCAAACTTTCCAGTTCCTCATGGTGCATCAGATAACTCTCGCGAGGGCCTATATTGGGATAGGTCAGCGCCTTGTGCACCTCAAGGGGTTCGGTTTCTATCCATTCCCCATCCTTGTAATACAGTCCTTTCTGAGTAATTTCGCGGATATTGATTTCGGGATTGAAGTTGGTGGCGAATGCCTTGTGGTGGTTGCCGGCATTGCAATCCACGATGTCCAGATAATGGATTTCGTCAAAATGATGCTTGGCGGCGTATGCGGTGTAGATGCCGCTCACGCCCGGGTCGAATCCGCAGCCCAGAATGGCCGTAAGCCCAGCCTGCTCAAAGCGGCTCTTGTAGGCCCACTGCCATGAATATTCAAAGTGCGCCTCGTCTTTCGGTTCATAGTTGGCCGTGTCCAAATAGTTGGCACCGCAAGCCAGACAAGCGTCCATGATGGTAAGATCCTGGTAAGGAAGGGCGAGGTTCACCACCAATTCGGGCTGATAGTCGTTGAACAGTGCCTTGAGCTGCTCCACGTCGTCGGCATCCACCTGGGCGGTCTTGACGTCCATCTTCAATCCCGCCTTGTGGATGGCTTCCACAATCTGGTCGCACTTTTCCTTTCGCCTGCTGGCAATCATGAACTCTGAAAACACGTCGGCATTCTGTGCTATCTTGAATGCCGCAACCGTTGCGACGCCCCCGGCGCCAATCATCAAAACTCTACTCATTGTCTTTATTTTTTTGTTTTTTTATTTTCCGTTGTGCAGGGCGCCTTGCTTCTTCAAGCACCGCGCCGCGCTTATTTTATCTCGTCGGCCCTGATTCCCAATGCCTGCATGAGCGAGTAGCCCAGAATTTCTTGTTTGAAATTGCCCCCCGGCATGGGTTGCATGGCAAACACGGTCACGTTTTTCCGCTCGCCCACGTGTCGCAAATGCTGCCTTATTCTGTCGTAAATGTCACCCTCTTCCGCATTGGGCACCACCATGATCCGCTGCACGTTCTTTTCGGCAGCCACCATGGCCAGCACGTCGAAAAGGAAATCGTCTTTCGTGGTCATTTCCTCCACAGGGTATGAATCGACGACAAACTCACCGAGATGGTCCTTGAAAGCCTTTCCGCTCAGTTCACTGGCATATTCGGCAGGCACGAAATTGGCCATTTTCACCTTCTCCTTGTCATGAATGAGCACCACCTGTATTTCGTTTTCTCCCTCGCGCACGCCACCGTCGAGAGCAATGCAGTCAATCCACCGCGCCATGTCGGCCGGCGGAATCCTCCTTCCAATCATTCGCTCGAAGTTCACAATGAGGTGAAACGCCACGCTGTCTATATAGTCGGCATCTGCAATGATGACGTTCTCGCTCCACTTCCCTTGGTTCAGTTGTTCTTTCATCTGTTTGTCCGGACAATGAAAAGCATGCGCCATGGGCAAGTGACGTCCGTAGCGCCGCGGTTTATCCTTGTGCAAATTTATATATTTTTTTGGACTCTACGGCAGATTAGGCAGAGAAATATTCCCTTTTGCCAAGCAAAGAAACGAAATATCCCCTACAGTCCTGCATATTGGGGGCACACGTCTTCACGGGCAGATGTTTTTGAGTTGATTTTTTGCGAATTATTTTGACAAATGCCGAAAAACGTCTTTTCAAAAAAGAGAAAGAAAACAGTCTTGTTTTCAAGAACGGGCAGAACCTCTGGCGAAAATCGGGAGTTGTCGCATGCGCATTTTTCCGGAAATCTTGGGCAAAACGGCCATTTTTCCACCATGCAACCGTCCGTTGCGCCCAAACGGACGACTCTTTGCCTTCCAACGGATCATCATCCGGACTCCAAAACATCATCCGTTGTCTTGCAACGGACCATCCCTTGCACCCCTCAACAAAATGGAGCGGAAAACAAAAGGTGAAGTTCTCAGAAACGCAAACGGAACAAAAGGCAACCGTTTGGGGGAGAAAAAGGCAGACTTTCTGCTGCCGAAACAGGCGCAAGGAATCATCCGCCGCACAGTTTTTCGGGATGAGACGAAACGGGGAGCACGACAAAAAACACACAAACTACTGACAGCCAAACGTTTGAAAAGCCTCTCATTTTTTTCATATTTCCAGTGCCCTCGCCTTTTCCTGCCGAAAATTGCATTTTCAGGCCAACAAATTATGAAATGTTTTGACAAAAAGCAACAGAAGGAGGAAAAAATATTTACCTTTGCAACTCTAAAACAAAAAATTGCAAAAAGTTATGACCACACAGACTTTATTCATTGTGGCGGCTTTCGCTCTGGGCTACTTTTTCATTACCATCGAAAGCGTTACTAAAATCAACAAGGCGGCCATTGCCCTGCTGATGTTTGTTGCCTGCTGGACCATCTTCATGATAGATCCAAGCAATTATCTACCCGAAGCCGTGGGTGAAAATGCCTCTGCCGCGGTGAGCCAAACCATTGAGCATCATTTGGGAAGCGCCGCCACCACGCTGTTTTTCCTGATGGGCGCCATGACCATTGTAGAAGTGGTGGACCAGAACGGGGGCTTCAATTTTGTGCGCGACACGATGAAAACCAAAAGCAAACGGTCGCTGCTGTGGCGCATCGCTTTCATGACATTCTTCCTGTCGGCCATCCTCGACAATCTCACCACTTCTATCGTGATGATCATGATACTCCGCAAACTGGTGGCCGACCGCAACGACCGCATCATCTATGCCTCGCTCGTCATCATTGCCGCCAATTCGGGAGGAGCCTTCTCGCCCATCGGCGATGTCACCACCATCATGCTGTGGAACAAAGGCGTGATAACGGCCGCCGGAGTGATAAAGGAGATATTCATACCCTCGCTCATATCCATGGTCATCCCCGCACTCATCATGTCAACCTCGCTCAATGGCGAGTTGTCTATGACAGGACAAGAGACGGCCGCCACGGCACAGAGCGACTTCACATCGGCACAGCGCAAGGCCGTGTTCGCGATAGGCGTGGGCGGACTCATGTTCGTGCCCGTGTTCAAGTCCATCACCCATCTGCCCCCGTTTGTAGGCATACTGCTGGTGCTCGGCGTGCTGTGGACGGTCACTGAGGTGTTCTACCGCAAGCTGCGCCGCCGCCCAGAGAGCGGCAGCGTGCAGAAGCGCGTCACCAACATGCTCTCGCGCATAGACATGAGCACCATACTCTTCTTCCTCGGCATACTCATGGCCGTGGCCTGTCTCGAGACCATAGGCGTGCTGACGGAACTCGGCAAGGGCCTCAACACCGCCTTCGATGGCAACCACTACCTCGTGACTGGCAT
>JALFBL010000028.1 GCA_022773395.1 Prevotella sp. | reverse complement strand
GAAGAAGTGAAAAGACAGTTGAACGTGAGTAGGGCTTACGGTTTGGGACAATGTTTCTTCCGTACCAAATTTCTTTTGGACAACGTGCAGGGTATTTATGATTACTTACGCATTTTCAATTTCGCAGACGGCTGGCAGACCTACAAAAGTCTATTCAGCATACCCGTTGCTTCAAATCCGTTGTCGGAAAGCAGCAAGCAGCCATCCGACAGCATTTCGGCTCATCTCGGTAAATGGATTCGCAACGATGGCTTCCGCATGTCCTTTCCGGAAAAAGGAAAGGTATTGGATGCTGATTTCATTTTGATAGAAAGTATTTTCGGGAATGGCATTTGCACCAAGCCCTATCGTGGAAAATATGCCGACATCAGTAATCTGGCCAATGGAATTTACATCGTCAAATCGCTCGGCAAAAAAGGCACTGTCCACCGGTTGGGATGGATGAAAGTGAAGCGGGGAAACAACATTCCTGAATAATAAGTGTGCGTATAAGCACAAATCAAATTATATTTTGTATCTTTGTGGCCGTCAAGGTGATAAATTTTCATCTGTTTAAGAATTAAGACATGCTGATTGATTATAAAAAAGTAAAAATCTGTCAAGAAGAAATCTGCATCTTGAAAGATGTAGATTTTCACGTTGATGAAGGTGAATTCATCTACATCATAGGAAAGGTGGGGTCTGGAAAGAGTTCTCTGTTGAAGACCGCTTATTGCGAGTTGGATGTAGAAGAATGCGAAAAAGCAGAAGTGTTGGGAAGGAGTCTTGCAGGATTAAAACGAAAGGAAGTGCCGGCGTTGAGAAAGGAAATGGGCATCATCTTCCAGGATTTCCAACTGTTGCACGACCGAACCGTTGAGAAAAACCTCCAGTTCGTTCTTCAATCCACAGGATGGAAGAACAAAAAAGAAATAGGCCAACGCATTGATGAAGTATTGGAAGCTGTGGGCATGATAAAGAAGAAAAAGAAGATGCCTCACGAATTGTCTGGAGGAGAGCAACAGCGTATAGCCATTGCCCGTGCTATTTTGAACAAGCCCAAAATCATCATAGCCGATGAGCCTACGGGAAATCTTGATCCGGAAACAGCCACACGCATTGTAAGCCTGTTGAAACAAATAAGCCAGACGGGCACGGCTATCGTCATGTCAACGCACAACATACCTATGCTCGACAAGTTTCCGGGCATTGTGTACCGTTGCGAGAACGGAGAAGTGAAAGAAGTTACAGGCGATTTCAACAATGTTTATCTTTATACAGACGAAGAGGAATCAACAAAATAGCAAAGGCATGAAAATAATGAAATTCGGTGGCACATCGGTAGGCTCTCCTGAGCGTATGAAGAGCGTGTCTCAATTGATAGCGAGCAGCGGTGAACCCGTTTTTGTCGTGCTCTCGGCCATGTCTGGAACAACCAACTCTTTGGTTGAAATATGCAATTATCTTTATAAAAAAAATCCTGAAGGCGCTGCTGATATCATCAATCGGTTGGAACAAACCTATGACCATCATGTGGAAGAACTTTATTCTACAGACGAGTATAAAGAGAAAACCCGCCTGTTTCTAAAAGAGGCGTTTCGATTTCTGCGATCGTTCACACACGATCTTTTCACAAGTTTTGAAGAGAAGAACATCGTGGCGCAAGGCGAAATTCTCAGTACAAACTTGGTGGTGAACTATATGCAGGAAAATGGAATGAATGCCACTTTGCTGCCTGCACTCGATTTCATGCGGACGGATAAAAACTCGGAACCCGACATAAATGCCATCAGGAATCATCTTTCCGAAGTCATGTCCAAGAACGAAGGATACCAAATATACATCACGCAGGGATTTATTTGTAGAAACACTTATGGTGAGGTGGACAATCTGTTGCGTGGTGGATCCGACTATACGGCATCGATCATTGGGGCTGCCATCAATGCCGAAGAAATTCAGATTTGGACCGACATCGACGGGATGCACAACAACGACCCCCGTGTGGTGGAGCACACAGAACCTGTGCGGCAACTGCATTTCGACGAGGCAGCCGAACTTGCCTATTTCGGTGCAAAGATATTGCATCCCACTTGTATTCGGCCTGCTAAATTTGCCAATATCCCCGTAAGGTTGAAATATACGATGGAGCCAGATTCTCCAGGAACTATTATTAACAATGAAAGGGTGAAGGGAAAAATCAAAGCAATAGCGGCAAAAGACAATATCACGGCCGTCAAAGTGAAAAGTTCAAGGATGTTGCTTGCAGCAGGTTTTTTACGCAAGGTTTTTGAAATATTCGAAAGCTACCAGACACCTATTGACATGGTGACAACTTCTGAAGTGGGCGTGTCCATGAGTGTGGACAATGCCGCGCATCTGAATGAGATTGTGGATGAACTGAAGAAATATGGAACAGTGACGGTTGATACGGACATGTGTACCATTTGCATCGTTGGCGATTTGGAATGGAACAATATCGGTTTCGAGACATTGGCAACCAATGCCATGAGAGATATTCCTGTGAGGATGATTGCCTATGGTGGCTCCAATTACAACATATCCTTTCTTATTCGAGGAGAAGATAAAAAGAAAGCACTGAAAAACCTAAGCGACACGCTGTTTTGGCACATACGTGACAACGAGCGGAACAAGCGTGAAAAAACATCTGACAGTGACGCAGAACAAATGTCTCA
This sequence comes from Prevotella sp., assembly GCA_022773395.1. Taxonomy (GTDB): domain Bacteria; phylum Bacteroidota; class Bacteroidia; order Bacteroidales; family Bacteroidaceae; genus Prevotella. The sequence continues at coordinate 2,146 of JALFBL010000028.1, read as the reverse complement.
AAGACGTACAACCAGAGATTGACAAATGTTTACAGTTGATACGATAACGATCGTCATAAGCATCACCCTATTGGTGACGGCCATCGTCACGGCGATGGTTAATATCTTCTTTAGAAGCGTGAAAGCTGCTAAAGAAAATGGAAATGAAAGAATATCGGAAGAGAAAGGTTTTCCCTACCCTTCTGTATCTGTTCTTCTTACGATACACGACAACGCACGTCAGTTGGAAAGCCATTTGCCCATATTTTTGTCGCAAGACTACCCTTCGGCCTATGAAGTGATTGTTGTGGTGGATAAATGTGAAGATGACACAGACGATGTGCTCAAACAGTTTTCCTCCCGATATCCCAACCTTTACGTTACGTTCATTCCCGATTCTTCGAGATACATGAGCCGCCATAAACTTGCCATTACCTTGGGTGTTAAAGCCGCCAAAAACAACTGGATATTGCTCACAGAGGCAGAATGCTACCCTATTAGTGACCAATGGTTAAAAACCATGGCTCGCAATTGCGATGAACATACGGATATGGTAATGGGCTATGCCAACTACAGTGGGGATTCTTCCGATTATCATCGCTTTGAGCATCTCCATTCTTCATTATATATGCTGCGCCACGCACAACGAGGAACAGCGTATGGATGCAAGCAGGGCAACCTGATGTTTCGCAAGAAAATGTTTATGGAAGGAAGAGGTTTTGAGGGCAATCTGAAATTTGTGAGGGGCGAATACGATTTCATTGTCAACAAATACGCGCAACGCCACAACACAGCCATAGAGGTTCATCCCGATGCATGGATAAAGATAGAGGCGTTGGGCAAAAGAGAATGGAACAACCAACATTTGTATTATATGGAAACCCGAAAGCACTTGAAGCGGAGTTTCGGGCATAGAGTGCTTTTCCATACAGATATGACACTACTGCACTTTAATTATCTGCTCATTGTGGCAGCCTTTGTGTATGCACCCATCCTGTCTGCCATCCATCTGGAAACAATTCACGCTTGGATTGTTGCTGCATCCGCTTTCATGTCTCTGATCCTGACCCTTGTTTTGCGATTGGTGTTTGCTCAAAAAACGATTCGTCGTTTTCATGCGGAAATTCCTATGTGGAAATCCATTCTGTTTGAGTGGGTTTTAGTGTGGAAAAACATTGGGTACAAGTTGAAATACAGATTTGCAGACAAGTACGACTTTATCAGCCACAAGATATAAAAGTCTGCCCCGACAAAATGAAAATACTGCAATACATTCCCCCCCGTTTTTCTGGTGCCGATTATACGTCCGAATACGTGTCGGTACTGACAGAGACATTGGCTGTATTTGCAGAGGTTGAAAGGGCGAGCAGTCTTTCTCAATTCAAACAAAAACTTAAGGATTTTCTCCCCGACATCATTCACATCCATGCGTGTTGGAACGTTTCCGGTTATCGTGCACAAACGATGGCCAACAAAGCGCATGTGCCCGTAGTGCTTTCGCTTCATGGCCAAATGCAACCATGGCATTTCCACCGCCATTATTGGTATAGGAAACTTTCTATGCTCCTGCTGTTTCAACGAAGGGCCATCTCGTTTGCAGATGGTATTCTTGCATTGGGAGAAATGGAGTTGCACCGTATGCAACAATTGAAATGGAATCCGCGTGTTTCCATGATACGTAATGCCGTGACCAGCCATCTCATCACTGCTCAAGAAATGGCATCGCAAATGTTGGCATTCTACAGAAAAGTGATAGACAGCAATAGTTTCTGGCTGATGAACGATGAAGACAAAATGGCAGAGAGCAGAATGCTGCATGTTTCGCTCATGACCAAAGAACGACAGGCCTGGGCCATTCAATATGCACAATCTTTTCAAAGCACGAAGGAAGTTTCTGTTCTGCAACTCTCCCAAGTGTCCTTACGAAGAATATTTATCCATGCTTCAGACGAAGGAATATTGGAAGATGTGGCAAATGGTGCCAGATTAATGCAACAAAACACGGAAAACGTCGTTATTTCAGATATAGAGAGGTTTGCCCAGCGTTTGGAAAAGAATACCGAACCACTTGAGGGCAAAAACATCCTCTCCAAAAAACCTTTGACCAAATCAACGCTTAACAATCTGAAACAAGATGAGAAACCAAAAGATGCTGAATTGCGAATCG
>JALFBL010000014.1 GCA_022773395.1 Prevotella sp. | reverse complement strand
TTTGCTCATCATCAATACAGCCACCGCTTGCGGATTTACACCACAGTATGAGGAGTTGGAGGCCATGTACGGCCGCATCCATGACAAAGGGGCAGAGATTCTTGACATACCCTGCAACCAGTTTGGGCAACAGGCACCTGGCACAGATGAGGAAATTTCAGAATTCTGTCGCGTAAAGTTCGGCACAGACTTCCCTCAGTTCAAGAAGGCCGACGTGAACGGCTCCAACGAACTTCCGCTATACACTTGGCTGAAGGCAGAGAAGGGATTCAAAGGCTTTGTGGAAGGCGACAAAATGTCCGAAATTCTGAACGACCTGCTTTCAAAGGCTGACCCCGACTACGCCAAAAAGTCGGACATCAAATGGAACTTCACCAAATTCTTGATCGACCGCGAAGGCAAGGTGGTAGAACGCTTCGAGCCGATGCACAACCTGAAAGACATCGAGGAGAAAATTAACTCACTTTTATAATTTATACAGACAAATGGAAACGATAAAGACATTGATTATCGGTAGCGGTCCGGCTGGTTTTTCCGCTGCCATCTATGCAAGCAGAGCAGGACTGAAACCTGTATTGTACACAGGCCTGCAGCCGGGAGGACAACTGACCACCACCACCACCGTAGAAAACTACCCAGGCTATCCTCAGGGAATAGACGGAAACCAAATGATGGCGGACATGCGCGAGCAGGCACTTCGTTTTGGCACGGACGTGCGCGACGGTGTTATCGTCAATGCCGACTTGGGCAATTGTCCTTATCGTTTCAGCGACGACAGAGGCAACGAAATGGAAGCGCACACGGTAATCATTGCCACGGGTGCCACAGCCAAGTATTTGGGTCTGTCCGATGAGAAAAAATACAGCGGACAGGGCGTGAGCGCATGTGCTACCTGCGATGGCTTTTTCTACCGCAAAAAGACAGTGGCTGTTGTGGGCGGAGGCGATACAGCCTGCGAAGAGGCTCTCTATCTGGCATCACTGGCCCAACAGGTGTACATGATTGTGCGCAAACCTTATTTGCGTGCCACGGAAATCATGCGCAAGCGTGTAGAAGAGAAAGAAAACATTACCATCCTCTACGAGCACAACACACTGGGACTCTATGGGGAAAACGGTGTAGAAGGAGTGCATTTGGTAAAACGGAAGGGAGAACCTGACGAAGAAAAATACGATTTGCCCATCGACGGATTCTTCCTTGGCATCGGGCACAAACCTAACACAGAGTTGTTCTCTCAGTGGATTGACACCGATGAACAGGGATTCATCAAGGTGGTTCCAGGAACTCCGCGCACCAATTTGCCCGGAGTGTTTGCGGCCGGAGACGTAGCCGACCCCGTTTACCGCCAAGGCGTCATAGCAGCTGCTACAGGTGCCATGGCAGCAATCGAGGCCGAGAGGTACTTCCAGGCGAACGCCGTCTAACCTGTCGATAAAGTTCATGGCTCACGAACAACTGAAACTCGAAAACCAGCTGTGCTTCCGTTTTTATACAGCCAGCAGACTGATTACACAGGCATACCGTCCCTATCTTGACCGACTGGGCATCACCTATCCGCAATATTTGGTATTGATGGTGCTTTGGGAAAAGGACAGCCAGCCCGTGAATGACATTGCACAGCGGCTTCACTTGGAAACGAACACAGCCACACCGCTCATCCAAAGAATGGAACGCGAAGGCATTGTGACCAAGGCGAAAAATGCGAAAGACGGAAGACAGACCATTGTTTCGCTGACCGAGAAAGGAAAGGTTATGGAAGCGGAGGCAGCAGACATTCCAAGCTGCATGGGCAACGACTTTGTCAAGTGCGATCTGGACGTGGATAATCTCGCATCGTTGATCCCCGTTCTGGACAACCTGATAGAAAAACTCGCCTAACTCCCTTCTCACGTGAGTTTTTCATGAAAATACAAATCATATATCATGTATAGATTTTGGGTATCAATGTGTGTGTGTGCTGTAGGATTCGTCCCATTGCACGCACAACGTTTTATTGACATGTCTGCCTATGGTGTACGACCTGACACAAAGGCAGACATGTCCGTTAAAATACAGAAAGCACTGGCAGTCATACGGAAAAACACGAAAGACGGGGACAGCATTGTACTCAACTTTCGACCAGGCGAGTATCACTTCCACTCGAAAAAGGCAACGAAGAAAACTTACTATGTTTCAAACCACGACCAGCCCAACCCCAAGAACATAGGGCTGGCTCTGGAAGGTATGTCACACATGCGACTGGAGGGAAACGGAGCACGTTTTGTGTTCCATGGAAGAATGTTGCCTCTTGCGCTGGTTCGGTCGCGCAACTGCACGCTGAGCAACTTGAGCATTGACTTTGCCGATCCGCAAATTGCCCAGGTGCAGGTTGTAAAGAACGAGGGCGACAAGGGCATAACCTTCAGAGTGGAGCCTTGGGTGAAATACCGCATCAAGGATTCTTATTTTGAAACCTACGGGGAGGGATGGAGTCTGCGCACCGTTACGGGCATTGCCTTTGAAGAAAAGACTCGCCACATCGTCTATAATACGAGCGACGTGGCCTTCCATTCGGAAGGTGCCGTCGAAAAGGAGAAAGGACTGGTGCATGCCCCAAACTTCAGGAACAAGGCACTGGTGCCTGGAACGGTGGTGGCCCTCCGGGCGTGGGTGCGACCCGAGCCGGGCATCTTCTTGGCAGAAAACACGAACACCTCGGTGGAGAACGTCACCGTCCATTATGCTGAGGGCATGGGCTTGATAGCGCAACGCTGCGAGAACATCTCGCTTGACGGTTTCCGAGTTTGCCTGAAAGGCAACAACGATCCCCGCAATTTCACTACCCAGGCAGATGCCACTCACTTTTCACAATGCAAAGGACTCATCAAATCGGTAAATGGACTATATGAAGGAATGATGGACGATGCCATCAACGTTCATGGCGTTTACCTCAACATTGTGAAAATCGTTGACCGACAAACTGTACGGGCACGTTTCATGCACGATCAGGCTTGGGGATTTTCCTGGGGAGAGGCAGGCGACAGCGTGCAATTCATCGCTTCAAAGACAATGGAGGCCGCCGGCAGCAACGTGATTGAAAGTATCCAACCCGTAGATGGCATGCAGGGAACGGGCATGAAGGAGTTTACCATCACCTTCAAGCAGCCGCTGGACCAATCGGCCGATATGCCAGCCAACAGTCTGCTGAAATCGCTCTCTACACTGGACTTGTCGAAGACACCCATCGGCATGGAAGACCTGAACTGGACACCCGAAGTGTATTTTGCCCACAATACGGTGAGGAACAACCGAGCCCGTGGGGCGTTGTTCAGTTCCATGCGCAAGACGGTAGTGGAGGACAACCTCTTCGACCACACGTCGGGTTCTGCCATCCTGCTCTGCGGCGACTGCAACGGTTGGTACGAATCTGGTCCCTGCAGGGACATCCTCATTCAGAACAACACGTTCGTCAACGCGCTCACCAACATGTTCCAGTTCACCAATGCGGTCATCTCCATCTATCCGGAAATTCCCGACATTGAACACCAGACAAGATACTATCACGGCGGGAAAGAGAATGCCATCCGCATTCTCAACAACACATTCCGCACGTTTGACCAGCCCGTCTTATATGCCAAGTCTGTAGATGGATTGCTGTTCAAGGGAAACAAAATTGAAAAGACCAACGACTATGCCCCTTTCCATTGGAACAAAGACCAAATTCTTTTGGAACACACCAGCAGGGTACGCATAGACAGATAGGAGGCGAGAACGGTTTTACGACTCCAAAACCTTCGACGGAAGCCAGCAAACCTGCACGAAACGATTGCAGGAGGCCCGGCTACCAAACGGCCATCATCATCGCCAGCAAAACATCCATCACATTCTTTTAAAAACAAAAAACAATGAGAAACCAACTGTCCGCAACCGCCATCGCCACACTCGTATCCCTGACCATCTATGCCCAGGACTCGGCATCCACTCCCTCCCCCTGCTACCCTATCCCCACCGAGCATCAGGTGAACTGGCAGAAAATGGAGACCTATGCCTTCGTACATTTCGGCCTGAACACATTCAACGACCGCGAATGGGGATATGGCGATGCCCCGATGGAAACATTCAACCCCACGAAACTTGATTGCGAGCAATGGGCCAGAACGTTTGTCAATGCAGGTCTTAACGGGGTAATCCTCACCTGCAAGCACCACGACGGTTTCTGCCTGTGGCCCACGCAATACACAGACTACTGCCTTCGCAACACGCCCTACAAGGACGGGAAAGGCGACATTGTGGGTGAGCTTTCAGCGGCATGCAAGAAATACGGACTGAAATTCGGTGTATATCTTTCACCATGGGACCGCCACCAGGCATTCTACGGCACACCGTTCTATGTAGATTTCTTCTACCACCAGTTGCGGGAGTTGTTCACCCACTATGGCGACGTGTTCGAGATATGGTTCGACGGAGCGAACGGAGGCGACGGATGGTATGGTGGGGCAAAAGACACACGAACCATCGACCGCCGGAACTATTACAACTACCCCAGAGCCTACAAAATGCTGGGCGAATTGCAGCCTCAAGCCATTGTATTTTCCGACGGCGGACCGGGCTGCCGTTGGGTGGGGAACGAGAAAGGCTACGCCAGCGCCACCAATTGGTCGCTCCTGCGCAGAGGAGAGGTTTTTCCGGGTTATGAAAAGCATTACGAACTGCAGCAAGGTCATGCCGATGGAGACCAATGGGTACCTGCCGAGTGCGATGTGTCCATTCGTCCAGGTTGGTTTTATCATGAACGCGAAGATTCATTGGTGAAATCCGTCGATTACCTCACCGATTTATACTACCGCAGCGTGGGGCACAACGCCACGTTCCTCATCAATTTCCCTGTCAACAAAGAGGGACTGGTGCATCCCACAGATTCCGCCAACATCGTGGACATGCACAAACGCATCACCGCCGAACTGGGTAACAACCTCTTTCGCAAAGCCAATATCCAGGCATCCCACGTGCGTGGCAAGGCTTTTTCCGAAAAAAAACTCACCGATGGCAACTACGACACCTATTGGGCCACGCCCGACAGCGTTCATGCCGCCGATCTAAGCATAACTTTCAAGAGACCCTTGAAAATCAACCGCCTGTGCTTGCAGGAATACATTCCGCTGGGACAGCGCGTCAAATCATTCTGTGTGGAATACCTTTCGGGCAAGCAGTGGCAGCCCGTGAAAATGAACGAGGAGACCACCACCATTGGCTACAAACGCCTGTTGCGTTTCCAAACCATCGAAACCAAAGCCTTTCGCATCCGCTTTCTCGATGCCCGCGCCTGCCTTTGCATCAACGAGCTGGGTGCCTACTATGCCCCCAATGCCCAAGAAAGCCATGAAATCAAAGAGTCGGATCTGAGCGGTTTGCATTATCAACTTGTCCCCTCCCACACCCCCAATGCCTTCACCCTGGATTTGGGCAAGACCCAAACCGTGCGTTCGCTCCACTACCAGCCTTCCGCTGAGGGCATCGTGAGCCATTATGAGATATGGGCAGGCAATGATTTGAACCACATGAAGCCCATCACCTCCGGCGAATTTTCCAACATTCGCAACAATCCCATCCGTCAAGACGTGTATTTCACCCCTACCCTCGTCCGCTTCGTCATGCTGAAAGCCGTACGGGTCATCAACGACGAGAAAAAAGCGAAGTTTGAAAAACTGACGGTGCGGTAGAAACGCATTTATCACATAAATTAACTTAACGACAATCATAATTAAGCATCATGAACCATTCTTTGTGAATTATTTTATATACCTTTGCCGCTGATAAACTTCGGATCCATCCGAAAAGAGGGGTGCTGAACCGTTGAAAGGTTCTGGCTGAGATTATACCCGTATAACCTGATGCAGATAATGCTGCCGTAGGAATTTGCGAACATCATCGTGTTTATCAACCGCAGAAGCGTGCCCCTCTTCACAACATTATAAATGAAGTGGGGCATGTTTTATATTCCAACCTTAACAATCGCCGGCTCCGACTGTAGCGGTGGAGCAGGCATGGAAGCCGACATCAAGACGATGTCGGCCTTAGGATGCTATGCGACAGCAGTCATTACATCTGTCACCGTGCAGAACACCTGCGGCGTGACGGACATCCAGGACATCCGTCCCGACATTGTGGGCGGACAAATCCGTGCCGTGATGGGCGACATTCATCCCCAATCGGTAAAGGTGGGGATGGTGAACAACTGCGCCATCATCCACGCCATTGCCGATGCCTTGGAAGAATACCGTCCCAACCTGTTGGTAGTTGACCCGGTGATGGTATCGAGTTCCGGCTCCCAACTGATGAAAGACAACGCTCTCGGCACCTTTTGCCAACGCCTCATCCCTCTTGCCACGCTACTCACGCCCAATCTTCCCGAAGCAGAAATCTTGGCAGACATGTGCATCACACGGCCAGAAGACATCGACCAAGCAGCAGAAAAAATGATGCGCTACGGCTGCAAAGCTGTGCTCATCAAAGGCGGACACAGCAACGGCCCGAAGAAAACCGACCGGCTGTACATCGCAAAAGAAAAGCCGGTTCTTTTCCAATCGCAGAGTGTCCCTACGAAAAACACGCACGGCACGGGCTGCACGCTATCCTCGGCCATCACCGCCTATTTGGCACGCGGAATGAATTTGCTACAGGCGGTAGAGGCTGCCAAGCAATACGTCACCCGTGCGCTGACAGCCGGAAGCAACGTGAAGATTGGCCAGGGCATCGGCCCCGTCAATCACTTTTTCAACCCCGAAAAACTCATCAAACTATGAACAATCTTCAATTCATTACCCACACCAACATCCGTTTCGGCTACGAGGACGGCGCACGAATGGCTTTGGAGGGCGGTTGCCGATGGATTCAGCTGCGCATGAAAACCGCAACCGATGAGGAATTCATGTGCATGGCCCATCGCATACAACCCTTGTGCAAGCAGCATGGCGCACGGCTCATCATCGACGACAGGGTGGAAACGGCACTCGCATTAGGGGCAGACGGCGTGCATCTGGGAAAGAACGACATGCCTGCAGACAAGGCGCGCCAGTTGCTGGGCAGCGATTTTATCATTGGCGGAACAGCCAACACTATCGACGACATACGGCGGCTGCACCGGGCAGGAGCCGATTATATAGGCTGCGGCCCGTTCCGTTTCACCCGAACCAAGGAAAAACCGGCCCCCACATTGGGCATTGAGGGCTACCGCTGCCTGCTCCAGGCCATGAAGCGCGAAGGCATCCATCTGCCCTTCGTGGCCATCGGAGGAATCACGAAAGAAGACATCGCCCCCCTTCTTGCCCTTGGGGTGGACGGCATCGCCGTGAGCGGTGCCATTCTCAACGCCGACAATCCGGCAGAAGAAATGCGGCAATTCATCAACCGTATGCAATCTTAACCAAATATGATTATGAACGACAACATCAAAATTACCTATCCCTCATCAGAAAAGGTTTACATGAAAGGCACTCTCCATCCGGAACTGCGGGTGGGAATGCGCAAAGTCATGCTCACGCCCACAGTCAAGGTGAAGAACGGGAAGCAGGAAGTGCACGAAAACGCTCCCATCCTGGTTTATGATACCAGCGGCGCGTACAGCGACCCTTCGGTGGAAATCGACCTGAACAAAGGACTGCCCAAGTTGCGCCAGCCCTGGATTGACGGGCGAAAAGGCACACAGATGTATTTCGCCAAGCAGGGCATCATTACCCACGAAATGGAATATGTGGCCATCCGCGAGAACATGAATTGTCGGGAACTGGGCATAAAGACACACATCACGCCCGAATTTGTCCGTCAGGAAGTGGCCGCGGGGCGTGCCGTCATCCCAGCCAACACCCACCATCCCGAATCGGAACCCATGATTATCGGCACCAATTTCTTGGTGAAAATCAACACCAACATCGGCAATTCCTCCCTGTCGTCCGGCATAAGCGAGGAAGTGGAAAAAGCCGTCTGGAGCTGCAAGTGGGGCGGCGACACGCTGATGGATCTCTCTACCGGCGACAATATCCACGAAACCCGCGAATGGATTCTGCGCAACTGCCCCGTTCCGGTGGGTACCGTACCCATGTACCAAGCGTTCGAAAAAGTGAACGGAAAGGCAGAAGACCTTTCGTGGGAAGTGTTCCGCGACACGCTGATAGAACAGTGCGAACAGGGAGTGGACTACTTCACCATCCACTGCGGCATTCGCCTGAAAAATATTTCATTGGCAGGCCCGCGCCTCACGGGCATCGTAAGCCGTGGCGGGAGCATCATTTCCAAGTGGTGCCGGATGCACAACGAGGAAAGTTTCCTGTACAGCCATTTCGACGACATCTGCGACATTTGCGCCCGATATGACGCCGCCCTCTCTCTGGGCGACGGTCTGCGCCCCGGCAGCACGTTCGATGCCAACGATGCCGCACAGTTTGCCGAACTCGACACGATGGGCGAACTGGTGGAGCGCGCATGGGCCAGGAACGTGCAGGTGTTCATCGAAGGGCCGGGACACGTTCCCATGCACAAAATCCGCGAGAACATGGACCGTCAGACAGAGAAGTGCCACGGTGCACCGTTCTACACGCTCGGCCCGCTCGTCACCGACATTGCCCCGGGCTACGACCACATCACCAGTGCCATTGGGGCAGCCACCATCGGATGGTACGGCACGGCCATGCTCTGCTATGTCACGCCCAAAGAGCACCTTGCACTGCCCAACAAGGACGATGTGCGCACAGGCGTTGTCACCTACAAGATTGCCGCCCATGCTGCCGACCTTGCCAAAGGGCATCCCGGAGCGGCTGTGAGAGACAACGCACTGTCGAAAGCACGCTACGAATTCCGCTGGAAAGACCAGTTCAATTTGGCACTCGACCCCGAACGGGCACTGGAATACTACAAATCGTCCAATGATGTGGGCGGGAAATACTGCACGATGTGCGGCCCCCATTTCTGCGCCATGCGCATCAGCCACTCCATGGAAACGTGCGACCAATAGCCGGTGCCAACCCTCAAAAGGAAAAATCATCATCTCATAAACAAACAACAAAATGACAGAAACACAAGTATCAAGAGGTATCATCAATACCTATTTCGAGAAACTCCAGCGCAATGTCGAACTCGACGTTGCCATTGTTGGCGGAGGCCCGTCGGGCATCGTGGCCGCCTATTACTTGGCAAAAGCCGGCTTCAAGGTGGCCCAGTTCGACCGCAAGCTGTCGCCCGGCGGCGGCATGTGGGGCGGTGCCATGATGTTCAACCAGATTGTGGTGCAGGAAGAGGCCATGGACATCGTGCGCGACTTCGACATCAACGTGGAGAAATTCGAGGACGGGCTATACACCATGGATTCGGTGGAAAGCACCTCGGCCCTGCTCTACAAGGCTGTGCATGCCGGTGCCACCGTGTTCAACTGCTATTCGGTGGAAGACGTGGTATTCAAGGACAACGTGGTGAGCGGCGTAGTGGTGAACTGGACGCCTGTTCTGCGCGAGGGCATGCACGTTGACCCGCTCAACATCATGGCGAAATATGTAATCGACGGCACCGGTCACGACAGCGAGATGTGCAAAGTGGTGGCCCGCAAAAACGGCATCGCGCTCAACACCTCCAACGGCGGCGTGATTGGCGAACGCTCACTAGACGTTGCCGAAGGCGAGCGCATGGTGGTGGAAGGCACCAAGGAGATTTACCCCGGACTGTATGTCTGCGGCATGGCCTCGTCTGCCGTTTCGGGCACGCCACGCATGGGACCCATTTTCGGCGGCATGCTCCTGTCGGGCAAGAAAGTGGCCGACCTGATCATCGAACGCGGAAAACAAGGATGAAACTGATAGCCATTACCTCTCCCGATTTCCTGTCGGGAGAGGCTTTGAAAATCTGCCGCCTGCTGGACGGCGGTTTCGACTGTGTGCACCTGCGCAAGCCCGGTGCCTCGTATGAAGACTGCGCCCGGCTGCTGGATGCCATTCCCCTGTCCTATCGTGCACGCATCGTTACGCACGAGCATTTTTCTCTGTACCACCGCTACGCTCTGCACGGCATCCACCTCAACCGCCGCCATCCCTCCATTCCTGCCGGCTTCAACGGCAGCATCAGCTGTTCGTGCCACTCGCTGGAAGAGGTCAAAACACGCAAAGTGGCCATGGACTACGTTTTTCTCAGTCCTGTCTTCGACAGCATTTCCAAAAGCGGATACACCGCCGCCTTTACCGAAACGCAACTGGGGGAGGCGGCAGCCGAAGGCATCATCGACGACAAAGTGGTGGCACTGGGCGGTGTCACCATCCGCAGACTGCCCCTTCTGGCAGCCTTGCATTTCGGCGGAGCAGCCCTGCTGGGAGCCGTATGGAGACAGGAATGAGACTTCCGAAGCATCCTTGCTTTAAGAAAACTTTACATTTCAAAGTGGGTGTGAAGCCGTGCGGAAACCACCCAACGAAGAGACAGACCGGAAAAACGGTCTTTCTGCAGCGAAAGACATTTTTCGTCAGACCGAACGTAACCCGCTATCAAACAACACGTTGCATTTCCAGTACGGATCACGTCCCATTGTCCAAGAATCTTTTTCTTCAGCATTTTCGGGCAAAAGCATTGCATTGAATCATCCGTTGTCCCTTCTTTCAAGGTAAAATTCCAGAACTTTTCCATCCACGGGTCCCTTTTTCACCATTGCCCGAAAAACCGGCCGCGCTTTTTCCTTCTTCGCCGGATATTCCCTTGCCGGGCAAAGCATCATCCACCGGAATGCAACGGATGATGCTTTGAAAAACAAACCTTCATCCCTCAGTCTCCCATCCATCATCCGTTGCCGGGCAGCGGATGTTCCAATTGTCAAGGAACACGTTTTCACCGCATGCCGCCGCCTTTCTGCCTGAAAGAAAATGCTTGGTGCACGGGAGGTGCTGCCCCCGTTTTTCGCATGCCAAAGGCAAAACAGGGGCAGCCTATCCTGTTTTCCTCCTGCTCAGGCAGAAAACCCGATGTAAAACAAAGAACCTGCTCCATGGTCTTTTAACATTTCTCCCCCCCCGGACAAAAACTTGCCAAAGAAATGGATTTATTGCACCGACAGCACCGCGTTTTCAGATTTATTATGTATATTTGCGTCCAACAAACAAGAATAGAAAATGTCACAAGAAGAAAGAACCCAAATAGAAGAAAGAATCGTGGACGTGCTGAAGACCGTCTATGACCCGGAAATTCCCGTGAACATCTACGACCTGGGAATGATTTACAAGATAGACGTGAAAGACGACAGAACGGTGGATGTGGATATGACGTTCACCTCGCCCTCGTGCCCGGCTGCCGATTTCATCCTGGAAGACGTGCGGACAAAGATAGACAGCGTGGAGGGCGTGGAAAACTCCATCGTGAACATCGTGTTTGAACCGATATGGGACCAGAGCATGATGTCGGAAGAAGCAAGAGTGGAATTAGGTTTCGACTGACATGAAGAACATATACATCCTCTCAGACGCACACCTCGGCTCGTGGGCCATCGACCACGCACGGACCCAGGAGCGGCGACTGGTGCGCTTTCTGGACAGCATCAAACACAAGGCGGCTGCCATCTATCTGCTGGGCGACATGTTCGACTTCTGGTACGAATGGAAATATGCCGTACCCAAAGGCTACACGCGCTTTCTCGGCAAAATATCGGAACTCACCGACATGGGCGTGGAGGTTCACTATTTTGCCGGCAATCACGACATCTGGATGTACGGCTATTTAGAAAAGGAGTGCGGCGTAATCATGCACAAGAAACCGCTCACCACCGACATCTACGGCAAGGTGTTTTATCTGGCCCACGGCGACGGACTGGGCGATCCCGACCTCAAATTCAAGTTCATCCGCCGAATGTTCCACAACCCTGTGTGCCAGCGGCTCTTCAGCACACTGCATCCGCGGTGGGCCATGTGGTTCGGACTGACATGGGCCAAGCACAGCCGCATGAAGCGTGCCGAAGGAAAGGAACTGCCCTATATGGGCGAGAACAAGGAGTTTCTGGTGAAATACACCAAAGAATACATCAAGACCCACAACAACATTGACTACTTCATCTACGGACACCGCCACATAGAACTCGACCTGATGCTGAGCCGCAAGAGCCGCATGATGATCATCGGAGACTGGATCTGGCAGTTCACTTACGTGGTGTTCGACGGCGAGCACATTTTCCTGGAAGAATACGTGGAGGGCGAAAGCCAGCCTTGATCCATGCCCGCACAACGGCAAAAACCGGAAAGGCTCCTTTCACCGGAAAATCCTTCAACAGGCAGATTATATTTTAATAGAACAAACAGATTACACTTTAACAACTATGAAAAAATTTCTTTTGGCATCTGTATGCGCGTGTATCGCATTCAACGCCGGCGCACAGAGAATAATCAGTGGCGACAACATTGAAGAAAAACAAATTGCCATTGACAAAGTACTGTACCGCATCACCTATCAGACCCAAAGCGTAAACAATACCGAAAACGTGGATTCTACGGGAGCTTATCTGTACGGGAAGGATGAAATGAGGCTTGACGTAGGCGACAAAGTGAGCAAGTTCTACAGCTATACCAACTTCCGCAGAGACTCGCTGATGAAAGAAAACTTCAAGAGAGGCGACTTTTCAGCCAAAGGCATCGGCAAATCAGGCAATCTGAAGTGGGTGCTCTACAAAAACTACCCGGAGGGAAAGACCGTTGTTTTCGATGACATTTTCGGTGACAATTTCCGCATAGAAGAAAACAGCGAGCAACCTACGTGGGACATTGTGCCGGACAGCACTGCCACCATCTTGGGCTATCCTTGCCAAATGGCACGCACCACGTTCAAGGGAAGGACATGGACGGCATGGTACACGGAAGACATTCCGCTGGACAACGGCCCCTGGAAACTGTGCGGACTGCCCGGTCTGATTCTCCGCGCCCACGATGCCGAACGGCAATTCATCTTCAACGGCACGGGAATGCAGCCGATGAACGGCAAGAATGTTGGCATCACTTACAATGTGGACTACGACAAATACGAGAAGACGGACATGAAAGAGTTCGTGGAAATCAGACGGAAATCCACCCCATTGGGTTCGCTGGAGGCCCAAGGCATCAAAATAAAATTCGACAACGACATGGTGGATGTAAACGGGAAGGAGACTTCCATGAAAAAACTCTTGAACGAACGAACACCCTACAACCCCATTGAGCGTTAAGGAACGGAGCAGAAACCACAGAATGTCAACAACCGTAAAAACGCTATGAAAAGATATTTGCTCTTGTTTCTCTGCTTCGTTGGCACGACCCTTCCGCTCGTGGCACAAACTCAAATCAAAGGAACTGTCACCGACTCGCTGACCGGACAACCTTTGGCAAAGGCCAATGTGATGCTGCTCAGCAACGGGAAAACCGTGCGTTTTGTCCGCACCGACGACAAGGGAAACTTCACAATCGCACTGCCACCGTCCATGTCGACGGCATCCGTAGAACTGCAGGCCACGTCGATGGGCTATGAGAAAAAACGGCAGCGCACAGACCAGGCCAACCACATCAGACTGGTGCAGAAAGCGTTTGAAATGCAGGAGGTCGTTGTGAGAGCAGGACCGGTAACGGCACGCAAAGACACGGTAACTTACGACCTAACACGCTACGCCACGGAACGAGACAACTCGCTGAAAGACGTGCTGAAAAAATTGCCGGGCGTGAAAATTGCCGGCAACGGACAAATCAGCGTGAACGGGAAAAACATCAGCCGACTGACCGTGGAGGGGCTTGATCTCAGCAACGGGAAATACAACAAGTTGACCGACAACATCAAGGCCAAGGATGTGAAAAAGGCAGAGGTCATTGAGCACGACCAGCCCATCAAGGCATTGCGCAACAAGGTGTTCTCCGACAATATCGCCATGAACGTGGTGCTGAAGGATTCGGCACGCGACCAACTGTCCGTCACGCTGCGCCCCTACTTGCTGGCGGGCAAGCCCACGCATGCGGCCGGATCGGGCAACGCCATGCAGATAGGCAAGCGCAAACAGGTAATGTATGAGGCGGAATACGACCGCAGCGGAAAGGACATCGCCCAGTCGGGCACGCGATTCTACTACAACTTCATGGCACCGCAAACGGCCAAACTGCCCAATTGGCATGCAGTGGTCTCGCTCGACGCGCCCATCAGCGACACACGCATGAGGTTCAACACATCGCAAGACTATAGCGTGAACCGGGTGACGAAAACCAAGGACGATGCGGAAATCAGATTGAATGCCGAATATGTGCGCGAGGTGGTACGGCAGCACAAGGTGAACCGATCGCAGTATCATCTGGAAGGAACGCCCGTAAACACCGAAGAACAAAGCGACCTCACACTGAAACAAGACCGCTTCGACTTCTCTATCAACAAGAAATTGAACAATGAAAACAGTTTCGGCGACCTGGAACTGTCGATAGACGCGGCGCAGAGCGATGCGCTGTCGCTGCTCAACAGCACAGGTCACGGCGAGACAGGCCAGCAGGTACGCAACCCGGAAATCAACCTGTCGGGCCACATCACAAACACCCGCACACGCCAAAAAGGCACCTTCAGCTGGAGTTCCATACTCGACTACCACCACTCGCGCAACGACCTTTACATCGGAAACAACAAGGAGTCGCTCAACAACAACCTGTGGCACACACAGCACGAAGCGGCATGGCGCACACGGTCGCGCTATCTCACGCAGAGCTACACAGCAAGGCTCTCGGCCGAGCACCTGAACGTGAAACACAACGATGCCGTGGTGGCACTCAACGGTTCGCCATCGTGGACTTACGAAAAAGGGAAATGGCGGATCACCTATGCGCAAGGACTGCAGCTGAAACACTATACGCGTCTCAATGAGTGGGCGTTCCTCTTGTCGCCAAGCCTCTACGCCAACTTCAAGAAAAGCAGCAAGACGGAAACCTCGGCATCGCTCAGTTACAGCCAGTCTGCCAGCGGGCTGCAGACCTTCGCGCTCGATCGGCAACGCCTCGACTACCGAACCATGCACATTGCGCCCGATTTTCTGCCCCGCACCAACATGCTCTTTCTGCATATCGACCACGGGTACAAGCGAGTGACGCGCGAATTTTTCATCAACATGCAGCTGAACGCTTCGCGCACATGGAGCAATTCGGTGATGGACATGCGCATTGAAAACGGCAACTATCTCTACACCTATACCAAGCACGACACGCAGAACAACAGCATGAACGGTTCGTTTACCGTGTCGAAAGGCTTTTACGACATCCATCTGAAAACAGCACTCACCGTCAGCGGCACGTACAGCAGCGGCGAGCAATATTCCAAAGGCCATGTCACGTCCTACAATTATCGGCAGGCGGCTTTCAGCCCCACCGTCACCTTCTCGCCCGACTGGATGCAACTGGACTATGAGGGGAATTTCAGTCTGGGACAGTCGCGCACCGGCAACGTGAAAATGACCACACTGTTCAACTGGCGACAAAGCCTCACCCTCACTTCCACCATCCACAAGGTTGATGTGTCGCTTTCGGGCATATTGTATCACAACGAGTTGCAGGCTTCGCCATCGGTCAACACGTTTCTGGCCGATGCCAAGGTGGTGTGGCGACTGAAACCAGTGCGCCTCACGGCCACCCTTTCCAACCTGCTTGGCAAGCGCACCTATGCGCTGACCACCTACAGCGGTGTGGGCGTTTATACCAACGAGTACGAACTGCGCCCCCGCGAGTTGAAAATTTCGGCAGAATTTTCTCTATAAAAAGGGCTGAATATTAAAGTAGTATCATCTTCCCTGTTTATTAAAGAAAGAACATGAAAAGTGCCGGGAACGGCGAGAAATGAAAGTTCTTGGCACGCTCCCTCCACCCACAGGCTGCTTCTTGCTCCCTAATCCTACCTGATGTGAATATTCCAAGTGCTATATTCCCCTCTACACATAGAGCCACCCGTTCGTAACAAATTTTAAGGATTTAAGTTTTGGAATTAACATTAGATTTTTGGAGAAACTACGTGTCAAATCCGTTAACAAATGGTATTTTTGTAATTTTCACAACACTGCTTTCCCCGACTTTTCAACGATTTATGCCAAACGACACTGCGATTTATATCAAACAGTGGTGTCGTTTCAGTCTAATCACCTGACGATTTATGTCAAATCGTTGGGTCGTTTGGCATAAATCGTTGAGCAGTTTTTCGCTTAAAAAAATCAAGTATTTGATAATCAGACATTTAACAAACTCCCATAGAATCGCGTATTTGGGCGCACGAAGAAAATTTTTCAAATACGGACAAAAAACGGCATTTTGGCACTTGAAAAATCAACATTCAACATTTATTTTCTAAAAAAATTAAGAAAACGAAACACTTTCAGGAACATGAAGGCACGACTCATTGAGAAGCAAGCATACGAAAAGAGCGCAACCGCCACATTCTGGCAGGGTTGCGCTCTTCGTTTTAACAACAACCTTCGGGTTACTTCTTCGGAAAGCCGTTGTTTTCTCTCAAACTTACAGCAAATTCATGGTGTCTGTTGCAATCATCAACTCCTCATCGGTGGGAATGACAACCACTTTCACCTTTGAATCAGGGGTGGAAATCACAGCTTCCTTGCCACGAAGCGTAGCATTCAGTTCGAGATTGATTTTCACACCAAGCCACTCCATGTCGCCGCAAACGTCACTACGCAGACTGGTTTGGTTTTCGCCAACACCTGCCGTGAACACAATGACATCGCAGCCACCCATGGCAGCCACGTATGCGCCTATGTATTTCTTGATGCGGTAGGTGTACATGTCGAGAGCCAGGATGGCGCGTTCGTTTCCGGCAGCCGAAGCAGCCTCGATTTCGCGCATGTCGCTGGAAATGCCGGTGATGCCCAGCACACCGCTCTTCTTGTTGAGCAGGTCGGACATACCGTCGGCATCCAGGTTCAATTTCTTCTGGACATAGGTAATGGCGCCACCGTCAACATCGCCCGAACGGGTGCCCATCATCAATCCTTCCAGCGGAGTAAGCCCCATGGAGGTGTCTATGCACTGGCCGTTGAGCACAGCCGCTACGGAGCCTCCGTTGCCCACATGGCAGGTAATCACCTTTGTTTCCTCAGGCTTCAGACCCAGAAACTCGCAGGCACGGGCCGACACATAGCGGTGGCTGGTGCCGTGGAAGCCATAGCGGCGAACACCATACTGGGTGTAAAGGTCGTAAGGCAGGGCATACATATAGGCGCGCTGAGGCATGGTTTGATGGAAAGCCGTGTCGAACACGCCCACCTGCGGCAGGCCCGGCATCAGTTCGGAAACAGCCTTCACTCCTTTCAGGTTGGCAGGATTATGCAACGGGGCCAGATCGCTGCACGACTCGAAAGTTTTCAGCACCTCGTCGTTGAGCACCACGCTCTTGTTGAATTTCTCTCCTCCGTGCACCATGCGATGGCCCACGGCATCAATTTCTTTCAAGTCTTTGATGACACCAATTTCAGGATCGGTCAACAAGGAGAAAATGAACTTCACGCCCTCGGTGTGCTCGGGAATGTCGTGCATGATCTGTCTTTTCTCGCCACTGGCCAATTTCACTTTGACGAATGCGCCGTCCAATCCCACGCGCTCCGCACCGCCCGATGTCAGAACGGATTTGTCGTCCATATTGTACAAAGCGTACTTGATAGAGGACGATCCACAATTTAATACCAATATTTTCATGATTCTCTGTTGTTTTTATTTTTTGGAGTCCATGGCCTGACACGCCGTGATGGCCACTAAGTAATAAATGTCATCAATGGAACAGCCGCGGCTCAAGTCGTTGACGGGGCGTGCAATACCCTGAAGAATAGGTCCTACGGCAATGGCATCGCCAAGACGTTGCGCTATTTTATAGGAGATGTTGCCCACCTCGAGGTTGGGAACAATCAGCACATTGGCCTTGCCGGCTATGTCGGAATCCGGTGCCTTGATAGCCCCCACTTCGGGAATCAACGCTGCATCGGCCTGAAGTTCTCCGTCAATCTTCAGTTGCGGATTGCGTTCTTTTGCCAAACGGGTGGCTTCCACCACCTTGTCCACCACTTCATGACTGGCACTTCCCTTGGTGGAGAAGCTCAACATGGCCACGCGAGGTTCCTTGAAACCTGCCACGCTCTTGGCCGTTTCTGCCGTACAAACGGCAATTTGGCTCAACTGGTCGGCATCGGGAACAGGTGTAACTGCCACGTCGCCCATCAGAAACACACCGTTCTCGCCATATTCTTTCTTCTTGCTGAAAACAAGCATTGCCCCGCTGACACAAGTAATGCCCGGGGAACACTTGATGATTTGCAGGGCAGGACGAAGCGTATCGCCCGTTGTACTCAAAGCTCCGGAAATCTGCCCATCAGCCTCTTCGGTCTTGATAATCATACAGCCAAGGTAGAGAGGGTTCATCATCAATTCGCGTGCTTTCTCTATGGTCATCCCTTTGTTCTTACGCAACTCGGTAAGCAATGCGGCATACTCTTCGCTCTTGGGATTGTTTGCGGGATCTACAATGGTGGCTTTGTCAATGTTGGTCAATCCCCATCTTTTTGCAAGTTCTTTGATTTCGATCGGGTTTCCGATCAAAACAAGATTTGCCAATTCGTCGGCCAATACACGGTCGGCAGCACGAAGAGTGCGTTCTTCCGTAGCCTCCGGAAGCACAATGCGCTGTTTGTTGCTCTTCGCGCGCTCAATAATTTGTTGTATTAATTCCATTTTCTAATTGATAAAATATCCATTTTGCAATATCGACTTTGCAAAATTAGAAAAAAATATCCAAACAGGGCATGATGGCAAGGATAAAATTTGTTATAATCCACAATTTGCAACATATTTATGTTAAGTAACATGAAAGGAATATAAATAAGCTGGTGATAAGGGCAACAACATTCTTTGATTTTCATCGATTTGAAAAATAATATCGTATCTTTGCCCAACCTTACAAGAAAGTTTATGATTAGATTCAAAGATATAAGGACAGCAGACAAGGATTTGATACAGCGTTTCACCATTTGGAACGAAAGACAGAACTGCGACCTGTCGTTTGCCAACTTGATTAGCTGGCGTTTCCTATACAACACACAATTTGCCATTGTTGACGACTACTTGGTGTTCAGGTTTTACGCCGGGCATCATTTGGCCTACATGATGCCGATACCCAAGCCCAAACAGCAGGAAGACGGAAGTTTTAAGGTTGAACCGTGCGATGAATGCTCGCTGAAGGTGATTGATGCCATGCGCGATGACTCCCTCTCGATGGGGCATCCATTCCTGATGATGGGCGTGTGCAACTATATGGTAGATATCATTGAAGGGAAGTTTCCCGACAGATTTGTCTTCGAGCCAGACCGAGACCGAAGCGACTATATCTACGAGAGAGAGAAACTTATCCATCTTTCGGGGAAAAAACTGCAAAGCAAGCGCAACCACATCAACAAGTTCAAAAGTCTTTACCCAGGCTACGAATACAAGGAGCTGACAAAGGAGTTCATTCCCCAGTGCATAGAATTGGAAAGACAGTGGAGGAAAATTTCGAAGGACGATGCCGACACGGAAGATTTGGACGAGGGGCTGTCGGAAGAACTTCGCTCCATGACACGCGCCTTCAATCGCTGGGAGGAACTTGACTTGCGGGGAGGAACCATCTGGGTGGATGGCAAACTGGTGGCGTTCACTTTCGGATGCCCGATCAACCACAACACATTCGACGTGTGCGTGGAAAAGGCCGATGTGAACTATGAGGGCTCGTTCACCATCATTAACCAGGAATTTGTGAAGCACCTGCCGGAACACTATTACTATATCAACCGAGAGGAAGACATGGGAGACGAGGGGTTGAGAAGAGCCAAACTGTCGTACAGACCCGACATACTGCTTGAAAAAAACGTAGTGAAAGAGAAGCACCCTTTGGCCTTGTTCACCAACCCCAGCCGTGTGAAAGAGGAAACCATGCAACTGTGGCGCAAGGTGTTCAAAGACCCGGAATCTTTCGTGCAACTGTATTTCTCAAGGGTTTACCGCGACGAATACAACGTCATCATCCAGTTGGAGAACCGTGTGGTGGCAGCCTTGCAGACACTCCCCTACACCATGCTCTGGAAGGAACAGGAAATCAACACCGTGTATATAAGCGGTGTGAGCGTGGATGAAGAATACCGCAAACAGGACATCGGCAGCAATTTGATGCGCCAGGCCCACTTCGCCGCATTCCATCAGCGCAAGGCCGTGTTCGCCACGCTGATTCCAGCGGAAGAATGGCTTTACGGCTGGTATGCCAAACAAGGATATGCGAAAGTAATGACCTGCACGCCACCTCCCGCAAGAATCCGCAAGATGGACTATGAGGTTTTCGATGCGCTGCAGCGTGAAAAGGAGTGCATTCTGTTGCAGGACGTTGACCGCTACACGGTGATTCAAGAAGACTTGCGACTGACAGAAGACAGGAATGAACCAGCAAGACAGCCCATCCCGGCCATGCTGCGCGTCATCAATGCAGAAGCGGCTTTAGACATTTACGCTCGACTTCATCCAGAAAAGATGGAAAGGATCCGCGTGAAAAGCGACGACGACATACCCGACAACAATGCATATTACATTATAGACCACGGGGCTGTGAAACAGACCGATGAACCCGATGCCGGGGCACGGATATTCACCATTGCCGAATTGGCACAATTTTTGTTCGACGGTGTGAAAGCAGAAATGTGGCTGATGCTGAACTGAACGAACGTCGGAACACAAGCACAGGCAAAAAGGCACACAGCTGAAACAATGCAGCCGTAGGCATATAGATACAAAAATCATCAATCAACAAGAATCATAGGAAAAATGAAAATCAATTTTATGAAGAAACCACTGTTTGTTCTGGCTGTAGCAGCCATGACACAGGCAAATCAGGCAATGGCACAAAACGAGATGCCTCTGTCGGTGAATCTGCAAAACACGAACGACACCGTAGTAGTGATCTGCATGGACATGAATACCCGAGAAGCAGGCAGTAAAGACACATTGGCTGTCAACAAGACCAGTTTCAGCACAACGCTCCGCGTGAAAGAACCCAGTTACACATATCTGCTGAACATGAAAAACGGGAAAATCAACAGCCAAGTGTTCTTCGTTGCCGTACCGGGCGAAAAATGCGAAATTACCGGCGACTGGAACAGCAGTTACTATTTGAACGGCAGCGAGTTTTACAAGCAGTATGACGCAATGGACCGCTCGCTGGAGGTTTTCCAGAACGAAAAGAACGCTTTGGACAAGGAATGCAGGGAAATGCTGGAGAAAGGCATGAACCGCGACTCGGTAATCAGTTATTTCCAGAGCAAGGCAGAAGGAATAGACGCCCGTATGGAAAAGGCCCAAATGGATTATGTCAAAGCCAACCCGAAAAGCGAAATCAGCGCATACCTCGTCAGTCAGTTGGGGACAGAGAAGACAGATGCCGCCTACAAGCTGCTGGATGCCAGCGTGCGCAATGGCCGCATGAAGAGCATTCTGAAACTGGCACTTGAACAGGCTGCCAAAGAAAAAGAAATGAAAGAAAAGGCAAAACTGGTGAGTGAAGGAAAAGCGGCACCCGACTTCACCTTGAAAGACATCAACGGCAAACCACTCAGATTGAGTTCTCTCCGCGGAAAATACGTGGTGCTCGACTTCTGGGGCTCATGGTGCGGATGGTGTATCAAGGGATTCCCCGAAATGAAAAACTACTACAACAAGTACAAAGGAAAGTTGGAAATTCTCGGAATAGACTGCGGTGACACTGAAACGAAATGGAAAGAGGCTGTGAAGAAGCACGCGCTGCCCTGGCTGCACGTCTATAATCCCCGTGGCAACGGTGACATCACGGGCAAGTATGCCATTCAAGGCTATCCCACAAAAATTGTTGTTGACCCGAAGGGTGTGATAGCAAAAGTAGTTGTAGGCGAAGACCCTGCTTTCTATACTTATCTCGATAAACTGTTCAAATAACAAGTCTGGAGGGGAAGGGGAAAAAACAGCCCGTTAAAGATTCCATCCCAAAAATCCAAGGAGTGGCAGCGGTGAAAACAGCCGTGGCCACTCCTTGTCTTTATAAATCAGGAATGCATTTCGTGGGTAAGAATGCTTTCCAGCTGTTCGGCAGAGAGCCGCAAACTAAACTCTCCGTTCATGGCCACGCTGATGCGGCCCGTTTCTTCCGAAACCACCACAGCAATGGCATCGCTTTCTTGCGAAATACCCAGTGCCGCGCGATGGCGCAGTCCCAGTTCTTTAGGAATGTCCACCGTATGGGATACGGGCAAAATGCAGCCGGCAGCACGAATCCGCATGTCTGAAATCACCATAGCCCCATCGTGCAGCGGTGAGTTCTTGAAGAAAATATTTTCTATCAGCCGCTGGTTGATATTGGCATCGAGCACATCACCTGTTTCCACAATGTGGTTGAGCGGCTGTGAACGCTCTATCACGATGAGCGCCCCCACCTTGTGCCTGCCCATATTCATGCACGAAAGAACAATGGGCATGATGGCTTCCCTGTCCACTCCGGAGTTTTTCTTTTCTGACGACTTGAAGAATTTGACAAGTGTCTGCATCCGTTGATGCGCTCCCAGATTGTAGAAAAATTTGCGGATTTCCTCCTGAAAAAGGATGATCAAGGCTATTACACCCACGCTCACTAACTTGTCCATGATGCTTCCCAACAGTCGCATTTCAAGAATACGGCTCACGAAAAGCCATGTCAGGGTGAAAACCATGATACCAATAAACACATTCAGCGAACGGCTTTCTTTCATCAGCCGATAGATATAATACAATATCAAGGCGACAAACAGAATGTCGACAATGTCTTTTATGCCAAAATCAAACACGTCTTTTTCTTTATATTATATAATGTGTAATATTTTTACAGTTTCCACACATGCTTTCACATCATGGACACGCAGGATAGACGCTCCTTTTTGCAGAGCGATGGTGTTCAGGACGGTGGTTCCGTTGAGCGCTTCTTCAGCAGTAATGCCCAGCAACCGCCATATCATGGACTTCCGACTTACACCTACGAGCAAAGGCAAATCCAGTGCCTGCAGTTGTTCCAGATGGCTCATAACGGCATAGTTCTGCTCCATCGTCTTTCCAAAGCCGAATCCCGGATCGAGGATGATGTCTTTCTGTCCCAGATCCCTCAGTTGCTGCACTTCTCGGGCAAACGCCATCAGCATGTCATGCATCGTTCCCCGAACGGACATCAGGATGTAGGGCACGCCCAGATGCGCCACCATGCGGAACATTTCGGGACAACAGTCGGCATCGTCTCCACGCTCAATCGCCGCGGTTCCTCCAAACTCTCCTTCCACATTGCCTTCAGACACATCGTTGATGATACCAGCTCCGAACTCTTCTACGGCCATTTTTGCCACTTCGGGGCGAAAGGTGTCGATGGAAACCACCGCATCGGCCTGTTCCCTTCGCACGATTTCCAGGGCATGGCGCATTCGTTTCATTTCTTCCTCTTGCGATACTTGTGCCGCTCCCGGACGGGTAGAAAACGCCCCCACATCAATGATCGACCCGCCTTCTTCCACAATTTGGACGGCTCTCTCGGCAATTTCCTTTTCGGTCTGCTTTCGAGAACCTGCATAGAAAGAATCTGGAGTGATGTTCAGAATCCCCATCACCTGCGGTTCTGAAAGATCGACCAGTCGTCCATGCACATTGATAGTCTTGTTCATCATCTTTGATTATATCGTTTGCCACCTACAAACCATCTTTGATGGCATTCGTCGGCATACTTGCATTTACAATAGAATGGATGCAAAAATAGAAAAAAAATCTGAAAAAACAGGATTCATGGTTCCTTTATTCCATTTTCTTTGCAGGAAATAATAGAATTTATGGAATGGTTTCGACAAGACGCTGGTGCTCTTGCACCAATTGTGCCTGATCCGCTACAGAAACCGAAAAGGCAAACGTTTGCACTAAATCAATGCGTTAAAAGTAATTTTTGGGCAACCAGCCTATTTCATTTATATGTATTTTTGCAAAAAATCATAATTACATAATCAATGATCAGAACATTCAAGTCTTTTTTCGCTGCAACGATTTTGGCACTAAGTGGCCAAACCATGTCTGCACAAGGGTGGCAAGAGAACTATGGCGGAGTGATGCTACAGGGATTCTCTTGGGATTCGTTTGTAGATACGCAATGGACAAATCTTACTTCACAGGCAGATGAGCTTTCCGAATATTTCAATTTGATTTGGATACCACAGAGCGGCAACTGCAACTCATCGTACAACCAAATGGGCTATACACCAGTATTTTATTTTGACCATAACAGTTCGTTTGGCACAGAAAACCAATTGCGCACGATGATCAAGACTTTCAAAGAAAAAGGCACCGGCATCATTGCCGATGTAGTGATTAACCACCGCAACAACTTGGGAGTAAACGGTTCGTGGGTGGATTATCCTGCCGAAACCTATAACGGAACGGTCTACCAGATGCTGCCTACCGACATTTGCGCCAACGACGATGATGGTGCCACCTACAATTGGGCCAAGAAAAACGGAATGTCCATCAGCCAAAACAATGATACGGGTGAAGGGTGGAACGGATGCCGCGATCTTGACCACAAAAGCGCCAACGTGCAGAAGGACATCAAGGCATATCTTGAATTCCTGCTCAAGGACTTGGGATATACGGGCTTCCGCTACGATATGGTAAAAGGATTCAGCGCATCGTTTATCGGTGACTACAACACCGCTGCACAGCCCCAATTCTCGGTGGGAGAATATTGGGACAGCAATGACAAGATAAAGGCATGGATCAACGGCACGCAGAAGCAGAGCGGTGCTTTTGATTTCCAGTTTCGCTATAAAGTGCGTGATGCCGCGAATACGGGCAACTGGCGAACTCTCCGCAATGTGACAAACGCTACCTTAATAGGTTCTGACGGATATGCCCGCTATGCCGTGACATTTGTTGAAAACCACGACATGCAAGACCGTGGCACGACCAGCGGCTACACGCCCGACCCCATCAGACGCGATACGCTCGCGGCCAACGCTTTCCTGCTGGCCATGCCGGGAACTCCTTGCGTGTTTCTGCCTCATTGGAAAGTTTACAAGCAAGACATCAAGGCAATGATTGACGCACGCGAACTGGCCGGCATCACCAATCAGAGCACGTATGAAGAAGCCTCTAACACGTCTTCCACAACGGTTTATGCCAATACTGTACATGGCACAAAAGGCAATCTCATGGTAGTGGTGGGCAGAACTGCCGATTATGTACCGGACGGGGCACAATGGGTTAAAATACTTTCCGGACAGAACTTTACCTATTACCTGTCGGCCTCTACTGAAACGGCATGGGCAGACAAGGCTTCAGGTACATATTCCAATGCCATTGACGTGAGACTCTGTGCTGTATCAGCGATTTCCGGAACGCGAATCGTCTATACGCTTGACGGATCGGAGCCAACGGCCAACAGTGAGAAAGCGGTTCATGGCTCAACCATTGTTATTGACGGCACCTGCACATTGAAAGCAGCCCTGCTCGTCAACGGAAAAGTAAGCGGCACCGTAACCCGCCACTATACCATCCAACCATTTGAAGTACATACTGCCACCGTGTGGCTGAAGAATCCGAAATGGACAACGCCTGTTTGTTTTTATTCATGGGCGAACGATGGCAAGAACACCAAACTATTGGGCAACTGGCCTGGAACGGAAATCGTGGAAAAGAAGACAATAGACGGAACGGAATATTATTACCGCACGTTTGACATTCCCTCTCCCGGATATTCGTTCAACATCATCTTCAACCAAGGCAGCGGAAAATCGCAAACCGTTGACATCGGGCCGATTGACAAGGACGTTTACTACGAAATAGCAGAGATGGTGAATGGAAAATATACGGTGAATGACATCACACCTACCGTGACAGGCATCGACCGTCCCATTGTTGACCAGAAGCCCAGACCCAACCATGTATATTCTCTTGACGGGCGTTTGCTGCGCAGCGGTACCACTTCATTGGAAGGATTGCCCAAGGGCATTTACATTGTGAATAGTAATAAGGTTATTAAATAAAAGATTGTTTGTGGAAATGGCATGCCCATTTGGAGCATACCTTAAAAATCCGCCCCGAAACACAAGAACGTTCGGGGCGGACTGGAAGATATCTCCAACAAATTATAACTAAAAATTGTCCGTTTTATTCCACCACTTGCCCATCGAACAAACGGATGATACGGTGGGCTATCGAAGCATCGTGCTCGTTGTGGGTCACCATGACGATGGTCGTACCCTCGCGATTCAGCTCGGTGAGCAGTCCCATCACTTCGGCACCGTTCCTTGAGTCGAGGTTACCCGTCGGTTCGTCGGCAAGAATGAGCTTCGGACCGAAGACAACCGCTCTTGCAATCGCCACGCGTTGTTGCTGACCACCGCTGAGCTGATGGGGGAAATGCTTGGCACGGTGACTGATGCCCATGCGTTTCATGATTTCCTTCACTTTCTCTTTGCGTTCGGCCTTCGATACGTTGAGATAGGTGAGCGGCAGTTCGATGTTCTCTTCGACATTGAGTTCGTCAATGAGGTTGAAGCTCTGGAACACAAAACCTATCTCGCCTTTGCGCACATCGGTGCGTTGTTTTTCCTTGAGCGACGACACTTCCTTGTCGCCGAGCAGGTATCTGCCGCCCGAAGGATTGTCGAGCAACCCCAAAATATTGAGCAGGGTTGACTTACCACAGCCCGACGGCCCCATGATGGCCACGAATTCGCCGTCGTTGACGCTGAACGATACATTGTTGAGTGCGATGGTTTCCACTTCTTCCGTGCGGAAAGACTTGCTGAGATTTTCTACTTGAATCATAAGGATATGTTTTAAATTGTTTTACGTTAATCATGTTCGGGTATCGCCGACACGCCCTTTCGGCAGGCGGCGACGGACGGATGTTTATTCCTGCTTGAGGAATTCGACGGGATTGCTGTCGGCTGCACGACGACAGTTGAAGAGGGTCACGGCGGTGACAATGAGCAAAACGGCCATCACCACGAGTACGAACAAGAGCGGCGGGATGTCGATGCGGTTGTCAAAGAGCATCAGCCACTGCCGGGCCACAAGCCAGGCGGCCACGCTTCCGACGATGCTCGCCGGCAGGGCGGTGGTCATGATGGCTTTGAGGAAGATGGTGAAGATGTCGCGCGAGCCGGCACCGTTGACCTTGCGGATGGCTATCTCCTTGTGACGGTGGTTCACCTCGTCATTGACATAGCCTATCAGCCCTATCAAGGCAATGATGAGTACGGTCAGTCCTGCCGTCATCACACCGTTGCGGAAATTCTTCTGGGGGGTGTACTCCATGTTTTTGAGGTTCTCCATGCTTTCCGCGATGATGGTCAGCGAGGGGAAGAAGCGTTGCAGGTGCTGTTGCACCATACCGAGTTGTTCCTCGGAGGCTTCGGAAAGCCTGATGAGCAGATGCGTTTGGAAAGGCGACGTGTAACTGCCGTAGAACATGACCGACGGACGTCTTTCTTCATTGCTACGTGCATTGCCGATATGGATGTCCTCGTACATGCCGATGACGGTGAACGGGAGGTTGTTTTCGGATTCGCTGTGTTCGGTGATGTTGACCTTTTTGCCCACCACGTCATCCCATCCGCGGGCTTTCTTCATCGCCTGCCCGAACGCACGGCTCACCATGACTTCGGGCAGACTGTCGCCGGCGTGGGTGAACTTGCGTCCCTCGAGGATGCGGATGTGCATCATGTCGAAATAGTTGTCGCCCACGGTGTAGAGGTCGGCGATGTTGAACAGTTCTTCTTTCTCGTTGGGCAGGTACACGTTGTTACCGCTCGCACCGTGGAACGGCAGGGTATTGCAGGCCGACACCTGCCTGACACCCGGCAGTTTCTTCACCTCTTCGGCAGCCACGAGCCGGTCGTTGGCCGACAGTGCGGTCACGTCGACCACCGCGATGTCGTTGCAACGGTAGCCCAGGTCGAAGCCCACGATGTGGCGATACTGAAGGCTCACGACCGCCAACAGTCCCAGCAGGAACGACACCATGGCAAACTCAAAGCCCAAGAGCCATACTTTCCACCGGTGACGGGCTGTGTGATATCCCCTGAAGACCGACGAAACGGGCAGGCGGTTGTAGAGGAAACCCGGCACGATGCCGCCTACGACAAGCACCACCAGAGCCATCACCGCCAAAATCCACGATCCGCGGTTGAAGATGAGTACTGAAAGGGGAGCCGACAGAATCTGTTCGATAGGTCCCCTGCAAGCCATGATGAGCGCGGTGCCCAAGGCAACGGCCAGCAGCAGATGGACGAAGGCCTCGCTGAAAGCGATGGTGTAGAGCTTGGAGCGGTCGGCACCGAAACTCTTTCGGACGGCCATCTCGCGCGAACGGCTGATGAGATTGCCCACCACGATCAGCACATAGTTGAGCAGCGAGGTGGCCAGCAACACGAATGCCAGCAGGGAGAGAATCCAAAACATCTTCTTCACGTCAGGGCGATCGGCAAACTTCTCTGCGATGGGGGTGAGCCGGTAGTTCACTTCCACACCGGCAGTCTTGAGTTCCTTGACGGGATAGTTGTCGGTTATCATCTTGCGGATGGAGTTCGACAGCTCGTCGGGCGACGTTTGCTTGCCGATACGCACATAACTCATGTAGCGATCGTTTACCACGAGGTTGTATTGTCCG
>JALFBL010000077.1 GCA_022773395.1 Prevotella sp. | reverse complement strand
TGGTGCGTAATAATGGGAGTGTTGTTGTTCGCATTTGTATTCAGAGCCATCGAACGGTATCATGTCGGGTGTCATCCCGAAGACCGTAAGCCGAGACATCTGCTTGAGATGGGCAAGGAAAAAGAAATGTTTTATGTTCCGGGCGACCTTGACGACGATGACTGATGCAATGATTAACAAATCACCTGACGGGAAGTACAAGGCCGTGTTGCATGAAACCGCCGCTTTTCTTGCTGATTATGCCTCGTTGTTGTCAGGATGCGGAGCAACCTGCATACGCATAGAGAAAAATATCCGCAGGATGGCCGATGCCTTCGGTGTGGCATTCGACATCTCCATCATGCCGTCGCATATATATGTATCGGTGTGGAACAAAGATTCAGCCGACAGCGATGTGGCTTTTCGGAAAACGGCCGATTGCGGAATCAATTTTAACCTCAACGCCCTCCTAAGCCGTCTGAGCTGGGAAATCGCCGACAATCATCTTGATTTGGCCACCTCTGTCGAACGTTTTGACCGAATAAGCGAAACCGGGCCGACAGGGAAATGGGAGGTTCTGTTGCTTACAAGCCTTGCCAACGCCTCATTTTGCAGGCTTTTCGGCGGTGATCTGGTAGCCATGTTGATGGTGTTTGTCTCGACTCTTGCCGGCTACCGGCTCAAACAGATGATGCTTGAAGACAAACGCGATGTGCGCCTCACCTTTCTATGTGCCTCCTTCTTCTCTGCTGCCATCAGTGCGGGAGGACATATCTTCGCTATCGGAACCACTCCCGAAACTGCACTCGGAACAAGCGTACTGTATCTCATTCCGGGTGTATCCTATATCAATGCGGTCAGTGACATGATATACAGGCATTACCTTTGCGCATTCAGTCGTTTGATGGATGCGGCAGTACTTACCGCCTGTTTGTCGGCCGGACTATGTGCCGGGATGTTCATCTTGGGAATAAAATGGTTTTGATAGCTTATGTGGAATGATATATTGATAAAAATTCTTGAAGACGGATTGTTTGCGGCGATTGCTGCCATCGGTTTTTCCGGCATCGGCAACACGCCGCGTCGGGCATACCTCACCTGCGGTTTGATTGCCGCCATCGGTCATTCGATACGCTTCGTTCTTACTTTGCCCGAATTCGGGGCGATGCACATCATTCCCGCCAGTACGGCAGCTTCGTTTGCCATCGGTGTACTGGCCGTGCTGTTGGCATCGCGTATCAAATGTCCTGCAGAAGTATGTTTCTTCCCGGCTTTGTTGCCCATGATACCGGGCATGTATGCTTACCGCACGGCAGAAGCCTTGCTATCGTGCCTGTATCACACGCAGGAAAAAGCCTTCGTACATTATTTTTATTTGCTGACCTATAACGGATTTACTTGTGTGTTCATCATATTAGGGATGGTTATCGGAGCAACCATACCGGTGTTCCTCTTCAAAAAACTTTCATTTGCCGCTACAAGATAGCCGTACTATTACTAACTTTGCATGATTATGGAATTAAGACAGTTAAGATATTTTGCCAAAGCCGCCGAGACATTGAACTTTTCTGATGCGGCAAAGGCACTGAACATTGCTCAAAGTTCGCTTTCACAGCAGATTAAACAATTGGAGGATGAACTGAATGTGCAGCTTTTTCTGCGCAACAGCCATTCCATACGGCTTACCGAAGCCGGGGAAGTGATGCTGCCTTTTGCCTTGCGGACTCTCCACAATGCTGAAACTTGTGCGGATCGAATACACGATTTTCAAAAACTACTGACAGGGACGTTGAACATTGGCGTTACCCATTCTTTCAGCCCGATACTGACCGAAACGGTCATATCATTTATGAATATGTACCCACGCATCAAGCTCAACATCATCTACAAGCCGATGAACGAACTCATGAACCTGCTTGCCAAACGTGATCTGGATTTCGTGCTTGCTTTCAAGCCCACCAAGCCGGTTGCCGACGTTGAGTCGCATATTCTGTTCCAGAACAGTCTTTCGGCTGTGGTCAGCAACACCCATCCACTTGCATCGAAGGAGAAAGTCACGCTTGCAGAACTTGCCAACTACGAACTGGCATTGCCGTCGAAAGGACTACAGGCACGAAACGCCTTTGACAGTCTTGTGACAGACTACAGCGAATTTGATATCCGCATTGAGTTGAACGAAGTGAACATCCTGCTGAAACTTATCCGTCAGACGTGTCTCGCAACCGTACTTGCCGAGTATTCCATCTACAACGTGCGCGATGTCAAAGCGGTTCCCATCGATGTGCCTGCCAATGAAATGGTGGGATGCGTCCACATTCTCAAAGACACCTATCACAAACAGTCCATGAAAGAGTTTGTTCGACTGTTGAGCGAGTCGTTTGCCGTCAAGAAACGTCAGAACTCATGGATATAATCGGGGCTGCGGCAAAACATACAGACATAGGACCAAAGAAGGAGTCTGCTGTTGACTGTGGGAACGACCATTTACCTACTGCCTTCGAATCTTATCCTGTGCAACGACAAGCCTGTTTTCAGAGATTCTATAAAAAACAGGGAGTGAGATTAAACAATGCCATATGCGGTAACCAAGTTCGGCCAAGGAACAGGATCTTCTATTTTTTGAATCATATAGTATGAGAAGCATCTGAAAGTTTTTGCTACAGTCACATTCCCTGATTACAAATATTAACAGATGCCCGAAATCCTTTAACACGAAAAACGGCCGTTTTCTGGAAAAAGTTCCCCGCGCGCCCAAATACGCGATTCTACGGGCGTTTTCCAAACGACTGGCATACAGCGGGTTGAAAAATATTGACAAATCTCGCCCGGTAATTTATGCCTACTTACCTTGTAATTTATGCCAAATTACCGGGTAAGTAAGCCTTACTTACCCGGTAAAATATGCCAAATTGCGATGTAAGTAGGCATAAATTACCGGAACGGCCCCGAAAAATGGCTCCGCCGTTTTTCCCGATTTTCCAACGGATCATCCCTTACCTTTCTATTTTGCGAGTAAATCCTGCGGAAAATACCGGCCTCTTTTAACATATGGTTTGTAAAAATCCGTTAAAGAGAGAGAGGCTCTCAAACTTATGGTTTCTTAGAATATCACAAACTATACAAATAACTATATATCAACCACTTGTAGAGATTGACCCCAAAATCACAATATCACTAAATTTCATGCGCTATCGCCATTTTTGGGTGTAAAATTGGGTGTAGATTTTGAACTTACCCCCAAACTTGTAATCACTGATTATGAGTGGGGTTACGGTTACATTATGAAGCACATTGACTACGGCCCTTGTCCCAAGACTATTGCAATTTGGGGACAAAAATGCGTTAAAAAGGCGTTTCAAGTGGTAATTTTTCGTTAATAGTGTCAATTTTAGTCATGTTTTTTGCGCTAATAACAATACTTTTTTTTTTGTAACTTTGCACCATCGAAAGCTATACACATGGTAATTAGTAATGAAGTAAAGAAGAAGATAGCCGACACTCCCGATGGTGTTGTTCTCACCATTGGCGACTTCAACGTGCCCATGCAATATCAAGGGGCATTGGTCAAGGCGCTAAACAGACTGACCGAACAAGGTACTCTGCAAAGACTATCCAAGGGGAAGTACTATAAGCCACGAAAGACCATCTTTGGAACTTTGAAGCCAGTTCCAGAAGAAATCTCGAAGGATTTCTTGGAAAAGAATGGAAAGTTAGTCGGTTATATCACAGGAAACAGTGCGTTCGCATCAATGGGACTGACTACGCAAATCACTTCTTCGGTTTTGATAGGTACGAATCGCTATCGCAATCCTCTGACCAGAGGGGATTATGTCATCTCTTTCTTGCAGCAGCGCAACCCTATCACAGAAGAAAACATTCCTCTTCTGAGGATTCTTGATGCTTTGAAGTTTATCAAGGAAATACCAGCAAGTAGTCCTGATAGTATAGTGGTCCAACTGGGCAATATTATCTGTGCTCTTTCCAAAGCGGAACAAAAAAGGTTGGTGGAACTGGCGGAGAACTACACGTCATACGTCAGAGCGCTTCTGGGGGCTATCATGGAACAGAACGACCTTGATACAGAATCTCTGAAGAATAGTCTTAATGGCACTACTAATTATAAGCTGCCCATCTCTGAGCAGGCATTACCTAACAAGAAAAACTGGAATATCTTATGAGGCAACCGAACAGGTAGGAGCAATAAAGGCTGGTCAACTTTTGGTGGAAATTAACTCTTTTGCCAATCCATACCCCTCGCAAAAATGCACATTGAGCAGTTTCCTGACAGACCTCATTATCCAAAGTGGCAATGAAAGTCTGATTGAGCAATACGAAATGCAACCATTCGCACGACATTCATCCTATTGCTGACATGGGGGATCGTTCTGTTCGGTGATCGACTGAATGACATAAGGGCAATAAGCCGCCACACATGGTGTTTCCTGCTCCTGTCAGGTCTGTCCACAGGTCTGTCGTGGCTGTTTTATTTCAAGGCATTGCAGACCGGTGATGTATCGCGCATCGCCCCTATAGATAAGTTGAGCGTGGTCATCACCATTCTGCTCGCCTTTTTCCTGCTGAAAGAACCCGTCAACATAAAGGTTGTCGCAGGAGCCTTGTTGATTACGGCCGGCAGCATCATCATGTTGTGGAAATGAAAAATTACAGACTGCGGAAAGCCCATCAACAGTTAACCGATTTTAATTTATCGTTAAATAACGATGAACATTTCTTTCCTTTCAATATTATTCCTATTTTTGCATCAGAAAAGCAAACGATTCACCATTTGCTCAGGAAACAACCATGGAAGAAAAGAAATATAGCATTAAAGACGAGCAGACAGCCCGTTTCTGCAAGGCACTGAGCCATCCCGCGCGTATCGCCATCATGAAGTTTCTGGCACAGCAAGACCAGTGCTACTTCGGCGATATTCATGAGGAACTTCCGATAGCGCAGGCTACAGTGAGCCAGCACTTGCGAGAACTGAAAAACGCAGGGCTCATCAAGGGTACCATTGAGGCACCCAAGGTGAAGTATTGTATAGATTTGAAAAACTGGGCATATGCCCGTGAACTGGTTGGAGGATTCTTTGATACGGACATCAAGAAATTCCCGTGCAGCTGTAAATAGCCTATTCTGGCCAAATTGCGGGCGTTCCGCCCCGACGGTCTATTGCACATTTACGATCATTGACAAACAGAAAGGAAATATGGAATTAAAAAAAGAAATGACGGTCAAGGTGCTGGGCACGGGCTGCAGCCGCTGCCACAAGACACTTGGCATTGTGAACAGGGTGATAGCAGAAAACAATGTGGCCGCCCATGTGGAATATGTAACCGACATGATGAAAATCATGGAGTATGATGTGATGACGATGCCGGCAGTGGTAGTGGACGGACAGGTTAAAATCAAAGGCAACGTACCATCAGAAGCCGAGGTGAAGGCGGCACTGGGCATTCAGTAAAAAAACAGCGTGACAACAGTCAATAACCTACAAGACATGAAACAACTGATTTTCATGGCGATGTTGCTTCTTGCCACAACGTCATGCTTTGCCGGCGGCCACAGCCCGCAGCAGAAACAAAAGAAAGAAACCGTTGCTGCAAAACCAAAGATGAACATTCTCTATTTTCATGGGAAACAGAGGTGCATCACATGCCGGGCTATCGAGAAATTGACAAAGGAAGCCCTTCATGAATTGAATCAAAAAGACGTGGCGATGCAAGTAATAGACATTTCCGACCCCAAGAATGAGACCCTTGCCCAAAAGTTCAAGGTTTCGTGGTCATCGCTATTCCTTGAACGCGGAAACAAGAGAGTGGATCTCACCCAGATGGGATTCCGCTATGCCAAGAACCGGCCCGATGAGTTCAAGAGACAGCTCAAGGCAGAAATTGCCAAGATCAAGAAATGATGGAGTGGCTGCAAACTCTGCTGGACAACAGCAGTGTCCCGCTTTTTACAGCATTCCTCCTCGGATTGCTCACGGCACTCAGTCCCTGTCCCATGGCAACCAACATCACTGCCATAGGATATATCAGTCGCCGGATCGAGAACCGTCGCAAGGTGTTTTTCTGTGGCATTGCATACACCCTGGGACGCATGATGACATATTCTGTGCTTGGCATCATTCTGATACTGCTGATCAGAAGCGGCAGGGACATGTACTTTATCCAGCAAGCCGTCAGCCGGTGGGGAGAGGCTTTGCTTCCTGCCGCACTGGTCATTATTGGTGTTCTGCTGCTTCTGGGCGACAGGATTTCATGGCCAAGCCCGGGCATCCCGCTTGCATCCAAAACCGAGAAGCGAAGCGGTGTCTGGGGCAGTTTCATCATAGGCGCGCTCTTTTCGCTGGCCTTTTGCCCAACAAGCGGATTGCTCTACTTCGGCATGCTCATCCCGATGTCGGCGTCCGAGAGCGGAGGCTGGCTTCTTCCCGTGGCCTACGCCATTACTACAGGTCTGCCTGTGGTACTTGTGGCGTGGTTTCTTGCATTCAGCATGTCGAACATCGGAAAAGTGTATGGCAGAATGCAGGTATTTCAGAAATGGCTCAACATCATTGTTGCCGTACTGTTCATTGCAGTCGGCATCTACTATGGGTTGCAATATTTGAATTAGGTATGAAAGAAAGGACTGATTCATGATACAAGGATTTGCCGACTGGCTGGTATACAGCCTGATGGGACTTGACACCTCGTCGCGTCTTGCCTCGGCACTCGATTTTTTCTTTTACGACAGCATCAAGATTCTCATTCTGCTGTTCGTTATCAGTTTTGTCATGGGCATCGTCAATGCCTATTTCCCGGTGGAGCGACTGCGCAACTACCTTGCCGGCCATCGCCTTTACGGACTCCAGTATCTGCTGGCATCGCTCTTTGGTGCCGTCACTCCTTTTTGCTCGTGTTCCAGCATTCCGCTGTTCATCGGCTTTGTCAAGGGCGGCATTCCGCTGGGTGTGACTTTCTCCTTCCTCATCACCTCACCATTGGTAAACGAAGTAGCTGTGGCCATGTTCTTGGGCACATTTGGCCTGAAAATCACCATCATCTATGTGGCCAGCGGCATTTTGCTTGGCACCTTGGGGGGATTTGTTCTTGGCAAAATGAGGTTAGAGGGATTGCTTTCCCACTGGGTAATACAATTGCAGAAACAATCGGATGCACAAACAGAGCGGTGGGAAACAGCACATGTCCGATTTCTGAAACGTCTGTCCGACATTGTCCACGACACTTGGAATATCGTTCGGGGCGTGATTGTCTATGTGCTCATCGGCATTGCCATTGGAGCAGGCATGCACGGGTACATTCCCGAGGGATTTTTCGAGGATTTCATGTCGGCAGACAATCTGTTCGCCATTCCGTTGGCAGTTGTGCTGGCAGTACCCATGTATGCCAATGCGGCCGGAATAATTCCTGTCATTGAAGTGTTTGTAGCCAAAGGCGTGCCCCTTGGCACCGCCATTGCCTTTATGATGGCCGTCGTTGGCTTGTCTTTACCAGAGGCAACATTGCTTAAGAAAGTGATGACATGGAAACTTATCGGAATATTCTTTGGTACGGTCACTCTGTTCATCATTCTTTCGGGTTATATGTTCAATATGATGTTGTAGCAGACTGCTGTCCGAAGGAAGAAATGGAGTTGCCCGATTATTTCCCTGCTTTCTATGAAAAATAAGAAGAAAAACACTATCTTTGCAGCAAATGAAGATAAAGCCAATCGCAGGAACACTATGCCTATTGACCGGAATGTCCATCTATATGCTGTTCGGAAGCAGGCAACTGTTGGGATTCGGTGTGGCCGACGGACTGGGGCTGAACGTTGTTGTTGACCCACTCCGGCGCGGCATGGCACATGTCCGCGTACCGTATTTTGTCCGTTTTTGCCTGCCCGATGCCCTGTGGGCCACAGCCTATATCCTTATCATGGACACCGTGTTCTGCCAAAGCAGCCGGCAGGCAAGATGGATTTGGGCAGCTGCCATTCCGGTGGTTGGCGCATTCTCGGAAGGGCTGCAGTTGGTGAAAATCATTCCGGGTACTTTCGATGTACTCGATTTGCCCTGCTACCTCCTGCCTCTGACTGCCTATACATTTATCATCCATAAAACCCCAAAACAATATGAACTTAGACACCAACAACCGGAAAAACATCGTGATGGCCTCGGTCATCATCGGCATCTTCATCGCAAGTGCCCTGCTCACCATCTTCATTCCCACGGATGAGGAGGGAAAAGAGAAAACGGAAATGAATGAGTCGCGGGAAAGACAGACAGACGAAAAAAAACGCGAGAATGGCACGGTGGCAGTGGCGGATCCTTTGGAGGGCGACCCCTACGAAGAACTCAACTCGCTCATCGGCTTGGAATCGGTCAAGGCGGAAGTGCTGTCGCTGGCCAACACTGTAAAGGTGCAGAAAGAGCGGGAGAAACAGGGACTGAAGAACGCAAAACTTACGTACCACTGCGTATTTACCGGAAATCCCGGGACCGGCAAGACAACGGTGGCTCGAATCATTGCCCGCATATACAAAGACCTGGGTGTAGTAAAGAGGGGACAGTTTGTGGAGACCGACAGGTCGGGACTCATTGCAAAATACGAGGGACAGACTGCCATGAAGACCAATGCCGTGGTGGATTCTGCGCTGAACGGCGTGCTTTTCATCGACGAGGCCTATGCGCTGGTAGAAAGAGACAACGGAGGCTATGGAGCCGAAGCCATTGCCACATTGCTGAAACGAATGGAGGATGACCGAGACCGTCTTGTGGTGATTGTGGCCGGATATGACAAAGAGATGGAAAGGTTTATTGACACCAACCCCGGGCTGAAATCGCGTTTTACCCGCTACATCCACTTTCCCGACTATTCTGCCGACGACCTGTACAGGATATTCGTGATGCGGGCAGAAAAATTCAATTACAGACTTGACAGCGAGGCGGAAGCATTTCTGAAAGAAAAGCTAGAGAAGACCGTGGCGGAGAAAAACAGGAACTTCGGCAATGCCCGCTATGCCAGAAACCTCTTTGAGCAAACAGTATCCAATCATGCCAATCGCGTGGCAAAAATCAAGACGCCCTCCAAATCGCAACTTTCTGTGCTGAAGACAGAAGACGTGCAGTCTGCCTACCAACACGTAAAGCCTTGACCGCAACGTTCGCCTCCCGAATGCCTGCCGGGCTATAGAATCACTTTCCTTGCCGTTCCATCACTCAACTTCAGGATGTTGACTCCCTTCCGGAGTTGACGGGACGGCCTGCCCGTTGAATTGTATATTTGACGAACGGTAATCGCGTTTACATTGGCAGCCGAAGACACACCCGTATTGGCACCAGGCTTTATGACGACATATTTTCCTGTTATGATACCGGTGTTTTGGCATAGCGCGCAACAGTCGGCATTCCATACCGCATCGGCAGGTGAAGCTATATAAGAGTTTTTCAGCGTGAACAGAGCCAAAGAACTGATGGAACCATACTTGCCATTGGCATATACCGTGGCATTCTCTATGGTCAGATTCTCATTCTTTTTTCCCGTCACGCCTGTTATGCCCCAAAGTCCCTTCGCGTCTATTCTGCAACCAACAATTTTAAGGTTGCTGTCATAACTTGTAAAAATGGAACTTTGTTGTGACGTTTCTATCTTGACGGAATCGCCCGTGATGGTCATGTTTCCATTCATGTCATTGTAGATGCCCGAGCCATACACAGATGCAAGATGGTTGTTTCCGATGAACTGGACAGTCATTTTCCCGAGACCATTTCTTATGCAATTATCATCACCCTCCGCTTCAATGACCGCGTCCTTCAGTGTCAGCGTTCTGCTGTCTGCATCAAAAGAGATGGTTCCTGCTTTTTTCCACGCCCCTGTTACGTTCGATGCGTTATCTGAGGTGACTTGCGTTCCGCCCAGATAGAGTTCGTAAGTTGCTTGGGCCAATGCAGGAACAGCGCACATATTGGCCAACAGTATTCCTGCGAGAATCATCAATCGCATAGGTTTTTCTTTCATATCTTCATTCCGCAACACCTTGATTGAACCATTTGATAAGCGTTTGGGCTACCTGCCCCACCGTGTGTTTTGTCATGTCGTAAAATTCACTTGCCCCAAGTGCTGCCATAAAAAGCAATGAACATTAGAATAGACCGGACAAAAATACGAATAAAATTTGACATCCCCACTCTTTCCGAGGGAATATTTTCCATCATACAGGCAGTTCATGCCGTTTTCAAATGACATGCCGGGTCGGTGAAAAAATCGGGAGCCGGCTGCAT
Organism: Prevotella sp.; assembly: GCA_022773395.1. GTDB lineage: Bacteria > Bacteroidota > Bacteroidia > Bacteroidales > Bacteroidaceae > Prevotella. The sequence goes on along the minus strand of JALFBL010000077.1, from coordinate 16,604 downwards.
TTTGTTTTCCAGAGAGGCGATTGTCGGGAATTTTTACGTAAATTTGCAGAAGGAGTTTCCAATGCATCAATCACACCAAACCTAAATATCCAGGAATTTATGAAAAAAACATTTGTCATTGCAACCACATTCCTCATCCCGCTGTCGGCTTTGGCACAGCCGACAGAGAAAACCATCAGTGACATACGCAAGCAATACAGTGCTGCACAATCTGTTGCAAAGTTTATGCACTCTGACGAGTGGATGGAAAACGACTGCCACACACTCACATTAAAGTCGAGGATAAACTATGCAGGCGGAGGCATTGTGGAGCATGACACGGAGATACTGCTCACACGGACAGGAAGCAACAGCGAAATTCCCGACGACCACAACACTTTCAGACCGTGGCTTACAAGAGAGACTCTTGGCGGTAACATTGTTGTTTATCGTGAAATGCTCTTCGACAAGACCACGGGCGAACTCACATTCTGCTACCAATGCGTACCGTTGCCCAACAGCAGTATCAGTGAACTGCGTTATTATTTTGACAACGAAAAACTCATAAGAGAAGTTCCCGAGAATGGGCAAAATGTGTATCTGAGTACGCCGGATGAAATCCTGTCCATTGCCGGGGCGATGAAGAAAATGATTGTCAACTATAATCATGTTGACGACAGATAGGCTACAGAATAGAGACAAAACAAATCTCTTCTCGCAAATTCTCTCGCAAAATACCTATTGTTGGGTATTGTGGAAAATATGCCGATCGGATAATTTTGCATGCAAAATAAATCATTAATTTTGCGAACCTATCATGAGAAGAAATCTTTATTCAATGTTATTGTTGTCTGTCTTTGTTTTCTTCATGTCGTGTTCTAATGACGATGATAAAACAAAGAAACTAAGCAAACTCACTGTCCAAATCACTTCGGATGCCCCTTTAGAGGATTTGAGCGTATTCCAAGTGACGGTTACGGATCTGAAATCGGGTATAACGCTCAAAGAAAAAGCAGACAGGAAAGGCAAGGTCTTGTTTGAATTGGCAAAAGGGGCGTATAACATTGCGGCAGAGGATGCAATGGACGGTGTCTGCACAATGTATGGCCATGCGGAGAACTTTGTTGTGGGAGATGACGCCTCGCAGGTGAATGTAAAAGTGGTTCCTATGGTCAATGCCTTGGAAAAGTCGTTTGTCTTGGATGAACTTTATTTCAACGGGGATAAGAACGGCGAATGGAATCAGGTGTTTTATGAAAGCTATATCACCATCCGCAATGTGAGCAGCCGTCCGTTGTATGCCGACGGCTTGTCCATAGCGATATGCGGCAACTATAATTCATCGGAGGAAGAGGACAACGCAATGGCCGCGTACCTGAAAAAGGATACGGTGGTAATCAGCCAACTGTTTACCATTCCGGGAAACGGGCGCGCTTACAAGGTTGAGCCGGGTGAGTCGCTGGTTCTCGCCCATTCTGCCATCAACCACAAATTGGGCGACGACGGAAAGACGGTAGATGAGACCAAGGTGAACAGCATAGATCTCAGCGGAGCGAACTTTGAATTTTATGTGGAAGGCGCAATGACGCCAGACAACCCTGAGGTACCGAACATGATGATAGATTTTGCGGCCAACGAAGCATTCAACTGGGGTTATGATGGCGGAACGCCCATTATGCTTGTGCGTCTCACTGCCGATGAGCGTGCCGGCCTTGTAAAAAATAAGGAGAATATGGTTATGCCCAAGTCAATGGGCACAATGAAATTGAACTATCTCCTTTTGCCCGTCTCCAAGATTATTGATGGTGTGGAGACTGGCGCAAAGGACAATTTCTTCCATAAGGTATTGCCCGACAGGATAGACCGCAGTTCCATACAAGTGAACACGGCATGGGGATTTGACGGACAGTTTATCCGCCGTAAGCAAGTCTCCGGCAATGGTGGTAAAATGACTGTGGCAGACACGAACAGCAGTGCGGATGACTTTGAGATTATAGTACACGGACAGAAGAGTTATCCGAAGAAATAACCGCTTTTATGTTTATTCCACAAAAGAGACACCACCTGCCTATCGTGGCAGACAGCGCTTTCTTCTTTGTCAACCTCCGGAAAAGAATGTTGCCACTCGTCTTGACAATATTCTTTTTATTGCCGTATGCCACGGTCATGGCACAACAGGAGAGCGGCAAGCATCCGCATAAAGCCTCCCCTTCAAGAGCACAAAATTTACGCAAAATAGACGGACGTATTTATGACAAGACAACGGGTGGCGGAATTCCATTTGTCAGTATTTATCTGCCGGAGACAGAACAGGGAACGGTGGCAGACGTGAACGGGCTGTTTGAAATACGGACACGACAGAGAGCGGAACTGCGATTGAAAGTGACGGCATTGGGATATGCGACAAAAGAAATTTCGGTGAAAGATGGAGATGTGCATGTGGACATTGCGCTGGAACTGCAGAGTGTGGCACTTGAGGGTTTTACGGTAACTGCGAAATACACGGACAGGATGGGAAGCAATGCTGTTATCAGTCAAGAGGCATTGGAGTACATACAACCGGTCTCGATACAGGATCTGTTCCAATTGTTGCCCGGTGGTAAAATCGGTGCCAACAATATGCAAAACCGTCAACTCATATCGTCACGACAGGCGGGTTGCGACCAAACGACATCTTTCGGGATGGGCATCAATGTAAACGGAGTGCCCATACGGAATGACGGAATGCGTATACAACTGACAGGATTTACGGGTAGCGGACCTGCTGACAAAGAGGGAAATGTGGACGTGAATACGGGAGTTGACCTCCGCACCATATCCACCGACCATATAGAGACCGTGACGGTGGAGCGGGGAATAGCATCGGCGAAAGAAGGAAACGTGAGCAGCGGAACGATTTATATCAAGCCGAAACAAGGAAAGAGTCCGTTGCGCGCTCGAGTCAAGTTCGACCCATTGAACAAACTTGCCTATGTGGGCAAAGGCGTTCTGCTGTCCGAGCGATCCGGCACATTATATATCGGTGGCGATATTGTGCGCTCGACGAGCAGTATTGACGACACAAGAGGCGCATACAACCGCATAACCGCGCAGACGAACTGGAACAACCAAACCAATCTCTTTCGTAAGAAAACGGACATCAGTATCAGCTGCGGTTACACCACATCGTTCAACAACAACAAAAGCGACGATGCGATAGAAACTTTTAAGGAGAGTTATAAAACACGGTATAGTCGCATGACACTTACGGCGAAGATAAAGGCCGGCCTAAACAGCCTATTGGCGAACGACATTGAGCTCATTGCCTCTGCCGACTGGTCGCAAGACGTTCTTGAGCATTACAAGCAGGTGGTGAACAAATCGGTCATGCCCATACAGAAGTCAACGACAGAGGGAGAGAGCGAAGGAGAGTTTTTGCCACAGTCGTATCGCACTTTCTATAAGATTGACAACAGACCTTTAAGTGTTTTCGCCCAACTCACGGCTTATAAGTTTGGCAATATAGGCAAGTCTGCGGATTATTCCCTATTGATGGGGGCATCCGTCAGTTCCGCCAAAAATCATGGAGTGGGAACGATTGTAGATCCGCTGCGTCCCCCGTTCCCATCCAACGACTTTATCCGTCCGCGTCCCAACAGCGAGATTCCCGCCATAATGAACCAAGCCGGATATGTGGAGGCAAAGCTAAGGTACAGGAGGGGAAAGGGCGAGACAGAGTCACGGTTGGGATTCCGTGAGACAATGCTGCTGAATCTTCCCCGCCGCTACTATATGCGGGGTCGTATGCTATGGGAGCCAAGACTGCAACTTGCCTACACGCTGACCACAGGGAATGTGACCAATACGTTGCGTCTGGGATATGGAGTGGAAAACAAGTTGCCGTCTGCCGATTTTCTTTATCCTGACAAAGTGTACACGGATTTCGTGTCTCTCAACGCTTATTTCAGCAACCCCGACAAACGCCGGCTCATCACATACACCAAAATCCAGAATCCTGCCAATGGACAGGTCAAGGAGAACAAGAACAGAAAGGCGGAAATCGGGTGGGACTTGAAATATAGAGACTGTATGCTGTCGCTTACGGCATTTGCCGAAAGGATGGATGGTGGCATGGAATATCTCACCACCTATTCGCCTGTAGCCTATACCTATTATTATGAACTGAAGCATCCCGTTGACACAAAACCGGAGAAAGAGGATTTTAATTCGTATTGGCGCAAAGACTTTGCACAACTCCGAATGCCTGTGAACAGTGCAAAAATTATCAAGAGAGGAATAGAATACAGGCTACACGTTCCAAATATCAACTTGCTGAAATCAGACATCGAAATCAATGGCGCATATTACAATACCCTCTACACAAGCGGTGTCCCCGTGATGTATTATCCGTCAATTGTGCAGAACAGCCTTCCCTACCCCTATGTGGGCATTTATGACGGATTTGAGAAAACCTATGCGGAAAACTTCAACACAAACGTGTGGATCAATACACGATTGCCCAATATGAGGCTGATATTCACCCATTTTATACAGGTAATATGGTTTGAGAAGACAAGAAGAGGGAAAGACGTTTCCGAATATCCTCAGAAATATATGGACAACGATGGACAAATACACGAGTTTCTGACAGAAATGATTGAGGGAAATCCTGAATTCAAGGCACTGAAGCGCGATTTTCTCTCTTCACGGTACAATGAACTGGCAACACCCGTCTCTTTGCGGATGAATCTGAAAATGACGAAAGAGTTTGGAGAAAGGGTGAAACTTTCTTTCTTTGCCGATAATCTGATACAGGCAAGCCCCAAGTATCAAGACAACTATAAGCATACGCGGAGAAATTGGTACAGTCCTTTCTTTGGCGCAGAGCTCACACTTAATCTTTTCTGAACATGCGTTATCTCTTCATTGCACTGGTTCTGACAATGACGACGGTTTGTCGTGCGCAAACGGACTTACGTTATCATCTCGCAAAATATGACACAAGGAGGATATGCGACAACGGAACCATATTGTTTGTTGATATTGAAAATGCCATAAGGTATGCCGGTGTACGGTTTCCGGCAATGGCAGGCAACCTTCTCCGCAACGACTCTGTTTCGCATGGCGGGCACAATCTTTTGAGATTTTCATTTCTAAGCGAGAGGATAGATGGAGAGCATTTGCATTATCAAGGAAACAAAACGTTGGATACCAATGCCCTGTCCGGAGGACAGATGAACATAAAGGGGGTTGGGACTTTATACGGAAAGATGGAATATGGCAAACGAAAAACGGGAAATGTGTATCTGAACTACAATGTGAGGCCGGAAGACTACATACCTTATCTGGTCTCAGATACTCTTGGAAGCGGTTCTGTCAAGGATGAAAGATATATTATAGAAGGCGGACTGGGAGTGAAAAGAGGCTGTATGAGATATGGTATAGGCGGAGAGTATGAAGGCATTGCCTCTGCAAGGGAGGCAATGCCACGGAAGTCTGTCTTTTCCTATTGGTTCCGCCTTGCGTTGAGTGTGGCGAAAGTAACGGACAAATGGCTATTTGCCGCTAAAGCCTATCCCGAAATCAACCGTCAGGACATATCGGTTTCAAGCACATTGAGTGCCTGCAAATTTTTCCATTTCTATGGTTTAGGACAATGGAACATGAAAGAGAGCGGGAGCGGGTACGCCTACAAACGGCAGGCAAAGATTATGGGGGGAGGGACTGATCTGTTGATGAGACTGCTGCCCCAAAAGCCTTTGGGATGGGAATGGGCATTCGGTTTCTCATACAATTACAGGCGAATGCAGACGGAAGAGACTTCTTTCAAGAATTTGTATGCCTCGGACACACACCGATTCTCGCACCTTGTTCTCGTGTCCAAAGCGCTCTGTCCTGAACTGTTTCTTCACATTTTGTTATCGGGAGAGGGGAATATAAGAAAAGGTGAGGAAAGCATATACGAGAACCGGAAAGTGGACGAGCAGCAATACCTTTACGATTATGTATTGGTCGGAAAAAACAACTTGTACGAGAGGACGTGTTTCATGGAATCCCTATTGATGAAAATAAGTTGGCTTGCATTTCCACGACATTCATTCAGTTTATCGGGCGGAATTGCCATGAAAGGATATGAGGAAATATACATCATGCCCAAGCAGGAAATAGAGAATCAGAGCATTCTGCCTCAGCTTGGCTTCGGTTATAAGATGGATTTTCCAAAGGATAATGTGGACTGGCATATCTCATTGTGTGTGAAAAAGGGAATAGGCAATAAATACGATGTGAGCAAACAGGCAACTTTCTCCCAACTGCCACAAGCCTACATCCCTTTTCTCATACGGGGTGAGGATGCCCAGATTTTATCATCTTCATTGATATATGCCCATGCCATCAAGAAGAAAGGCAAGATTGGCTTCAAGGCAGACTGTCGTTTTCTGAAACGTACAAACCTTCCTGCGCTTTCTTTATATGATGATGCTTATGAGAAAAGACGGAGGAACTTGGACTTTGGTCTTTCCCTTTTTTATCTGTTTTAGGCGATCTTCATACTTTTCTGGCATTCTCTATGCAAAAAACAGGTAGGCGATGGTGATGGCGGCAATAATTCCTGCCAAATCAGCCAGCAGCCCGCAAGCCACGGCGTGGCGGGTATGGCGAATGCCAACACTGCCGAAATAGACCGCGAGAATATAGAAAGTGGTGTCGGTGCTGCCTTGGAAAATGCAACTGAGGCGACCCACGAACGAGTCGGCACCGTATTGGGTCATGGCATCTACCATCATGCCCCGCGCGCCGCTGCCCGAAAGAGGTTTCATCAGTGCGGTGGGCAATGCGCCCACAAAGTCGGCGTTTCCTCCACAGGTGGCCACCGCCCATTGAATGCCGCCGATCGCCATGTCCATGGCACCCGAAGCGCGGAAAACACCGATACCCACCAGTATGGCCACTAAATAGGGGATGATGCGCACGGCAGTGGAGAAACCGTCTTTCGCCCCTTCGATGAAAGCGTCATAGACATTGGTCTTCGTGCGCATTCCGGCAATGATGAATCCCACGATGATACTCATCAGCAGAATGTTTGCCACGCTTGTACTCACGATGTTCATCTGCGCCTTGTCCATCTGGCTGAATCCCCAAATGATGGCAGCCACCACGGCACACATACCTCCCAACGTGAGAAGCATGGTGCGGTTGATGAGATTGATGCGCTGGTACAGACTCGTGACAAGGATGCCTGCCAGGGTGGAGAAGAAGGTCGCCAAAAGAATGGGAACGAAGATGTCGATGGGTTGTGCCGCTCCCAACTGGGCGCGATACACCATGATGCTCACGGGAACAAGTGTCAGTCCCGACGTGTTGAGCACCAAGAACATGATCATGGGGTTGGAGGCCGTTTCCTTTTTTGCGTTCAGTTCCTGCAACTGCTCCATGGCTTTCAGTCCCAACGGCGTGGCGGCATTGTCCAATCCCAGCATATTGGCAGCGATGTTCATAAAAATGCCGCCCGTTACGGGATGTCCCTTGGGAATGTCGGGAAACAATTTGGTGAAAACAGGACTCAGCACTTTGGCCAATGCCTGAACCACTCCGCCCTTCTCTCCTATTTTCATAATGCCGAGCCACAGCGACAAAACGCCAGTCAAGCCCAATGAAATCTCGAATGCCGTTTTGGAGGATGAGAAAGCGGAATCCATCATCGCCGGGAATACTGACGTGTCCCCAAGGAACACCAACTTGACCAATGCGATAATGAATGCGATGAGAAAAAACGCAATCCAAATATAGTTCAATACCATAAGTGATGGCAAAGATAAAGAAAAATCCTTACCTGCCCAAAGAAAACGTTTGTATTCCTTGTATAAAAAACGTTGCTTTAGAGTTTTTTTTGCAAATACCAACTTGTAAATATTTCATAGATGAAAGAAGAAGGATACCAAGTGAGCGGAAACAAAGAATCCGCAAAAGAAAAGAATCATCATGACAATTCGTCTGTGACAAGCCCGCTTCAAGGGGAAGCGGGCTTGTCACAGATTTCTCTTCCTTCCACCTTGATTCCTGCCGATGCGGGAATCTTCTTTCTCCTGCCCATTACATAATTTCTCACATATCCCGATTTCAGATAGGCGGGCAAAACAAATTGGCCGTTTGTGGTAGGATTGATGATGGCAATGCCTATGCAATAGCGATGGCCCTTTTCGAGGATTATTTTCTCTTCAAGAGTGATGTCAAGCGTTGTCTTCCCGCATTTCTTCATAGGGATATACAGCGGTCGGTTTTGAATACATTTGAACACGTTTTTGTTGTCGATGTTGTAGATTTTCACGCTTACGGTGCATTGTTCGTAAGTGTTGCCCAATACGGGAATCCTGATACGCTCCGCCACATAGTTCTTCCCCACGGTTATTATAGCACCTGTTTCATAAGAGGATTTCTTCCCGGAAGCGACAAGTGCGCCGGGCAGCTTCAGTCCCATGCCCGAAATTGTTTTTGTCTTCTTCCCGTAAACCACGTTCACTGTTGAAAGTTCTACAGTCTTTTCTTTCATTGACACGTTGTTCACCTTGTTTTTCGAGTACACCGAATAGGGCAGAACGAAATTGTTGTACGACACGTGCGAGAAAGTCAAGTCATGGTGTTTGTCCGGGACAAAGAGTTTGTAATATCCATTTTTGTCGGAAATAACGCCAATGGTATCGTTTATTACTCCCACAGAAACGAAACCAATGCCTTTGCCTTCGCTGTTGGTTATCTTGCCCGATATTTCTATTTGTGCCCACGATGGCATGGCAATTACCATAAAAAGGAAAGACAGGAGAATGGTTTTCTGATGAAACGTTGTCGAGTTTTGGTCTTTCATTACCCTGTGATTTTGATGTTTACAATGGAAAACTGTACTGCAAATATACGAATAATAAACCCATGCAGCGGGGTGCGTTTCTCATTTTTAAGTTAAATATTATTATGGAGCGCGTGTGAAATTCCTTTGCTTCTGCACTATTGACAGTTTACAAGGGAACAAGCGTTGAGGAGTTTTGGCCTTTTCGAGAATGCAGGTTTGAAGATTGTCTGCCATTTTTAAACACAATTGCGCCATATTGTTTTTTTATTCGGATGTAAAGTGTTACCTTTGTTTTTTGTTAAGTGTGAAGGGGGGATTTCTTGGAAACGAAACAAATGGAAGGAATGAAAGAACGTCTTTGGAATGTCAATTTCCTGCGAGTGATGGCAGGCAATTTTGCGCTGTTCTTCGCTTTCTATATCCTCACGCCGCTGCTCCCGCTTTATCTCAGCGAGACGTTCGGTGCTACGAAGGACACCATTGGCATAGTGCTTTCGGGCTATACCATTGCCGCCCTCATCATCCGCCCCTTCAGCGGGTATGTGGTGGACAGTTTCAACCGCAAGAAAGTGGTGATGATTTGTTTCTTTTTCTTCTTCGTGTTCTTTGCAGGTTATCTGGCCGCCAGCACGCTGCTGATGTTTGCCATCGTGCGCACGCTGCACGGAGGCCCTTTCGGCGCGCTGACCGTGGCAAACAGCACCATAGCCATCGATGTGCTGCCGTCGAGCAGGAGGAACGAGGGCATTGGCTATTACGGACTGAGCAACAACCTCTCCATGGCGATTGCACCCATGGTGGGCATTTATTTATATAAGGTGTACGGCCATTTTGAACTGCTGTTCTGGATTGCACTCATCGTGGCAGGATTGGGGCTGTGGGTGGATGCAAGGGTGAAGTTGCCGTTGAAAGACATCGTGCGGAACAAGTCCAAACTCAGTCTTGACCGCTTTTTCCTCACCCGTGCATGGCTCATGGCGATTAACATGGCGTTCTTCGGCTTCTGTTTCGGCGTGTTGAGCAACTATCTCGCCATTTACAGCAAACAGGTGCTGGGCATCACGGGCGGAACGGGCACTTACTTCATGCTGCTTTCCATCGGACTGTTTGTCTCACGACTGCAGGGAGCGAAGCAACTGCGGGAAGGGCGACTGACCCACAATGCCGGCAGCGGCATGCTCATATCACTGGTGGGCTACACGCTGTTCGTGGCATGCCCAAACGACCCCGGATATTACGGTTCTGCCCTTCTCATCGGCCTGGGCAACGGACACATGTACCCCGCTTTCCTCAATATGTTTATCAACATGGCGAAAAACAGCGAACGTGGCACCGCCAATTCCTCCATTCTCACGGCGTGGGACGTGGGCTTCGGCATCGGCATCCTTATGGGCGGCATCGTGTCGGAGAACTACGGCTATACTGCCGCCTTCTGGATGGTGGCCATCGACAATGCCATGGGCGTGGCCCTTTTCTTCCTTGCCACCCGCAAATTCTTCTTGCAGAGACGGCTGCGCTGATTGCACGCCTCCAAAAATCGCTCTCTCCCAAAGACTTTCCTTCAGCCCAAACACTTTCTCCCAACGATTCTTTTCATTTCTTTCGCCCGTTGCCATGATTTTTTGTAACTTTGCCGAATAGAAATTTGGAAAGACGCTAACAAATGCAGCAATATCATTTAGGGTTCATTTCGGACAAAGATATTTACGAACACGTAAAGGATACGGTAAGAAAATACCGCAAGAGTATCAACTTGAAAGAGTTCAACAGCAATATCATCGACCCGATAAAACTGACGTTTGATGCTAAGATTTATGGGCAGACGATAGAAGAAACCATCAAGTCGGAATGTATAAGGCAGATTGACAAGTCGAACAACAATTGCATTGGGTACTTTCATCAGTATCTGTTCCGCTTTGCTGGCAATGGCTGGGTGGTTCCTCCTAATGGCGAACAAGGCGGTTTTGATGTTTTGAATGATCGGCAGCACATTTATGTGGAGATGAAGAATAAGCATAACACGATGAACAGTTCAAGTGCATCAGACACATACGTGAAGATGCAGAGCAAAATATTGCGTGATGACAAGGCAACGTGTATGTTGGTAGAGACCATTGCAAAACATTCTCAAAACAGCACATGGGAGCTTACCGTGACGAAAAACGGAATTAAGGAGAGATATTCCCATGAAAGAATACGCAAGGTTTCGATGGACAGGTTCTATGAGATTGTTTTCGGACAAAAGGATGCATTCTTTAAACTGTGCAAGGCTTTGCCCGATATTCTGGATGATGTGATAAGTGACGATTGTGCCAGCCGCCTTTCCAATACGGTATATGACGAGCTTGATAAAACAGACTTCTACAAGAGTCTGTATTTGCTTGCGTTCAAAACATACGAGGGATTTGAAAATTTCTAATTGATGGAACTGAGCAGAATATCAGACAAGAACTTTGCCGACATCATGGGCGTGTCCAAGAGAACGCTTGAGATGTGGAAAGAAAGTGGAAAGTACGCTTTCCATCAAGACGAGAATGGAAACCAGTTCTTTTATTTGAAAGATTTGATGAAAGTTCCACAAGTAAAAGAAATGGTTGAATCTCCTTGGGAAGATGAAATGACAGTGAAGCCCTATCGGGAATATACAAGCATCGAACTGTTTGCGGGTGCGGGCGGATTGGCATTGGGTATGAGCATGGCAGGATTCCATCATGTGATGCTGAATGAAATCAATCACGATGCCTGTCAAACACTTCTTCTCAACCGCCCCCATTGGCATGTGGCTGAAAGCGACATCCATCAACTGAATTTCTCTCGGTACGAAGGACAGATTGATTTGCTCACTGGAGGTTTCCCGTGTCAGGCTTTCAGCTATGCGGGTAATAAGGGAGGTTTTGAGGACACTCGCGGAACATTGTTTTTTGAACTTGCACGTGCCGTAAAAGAGGTCTCTCCTAAAATCTTTGTTTGCGAGAATGTAAAGGGACTTGCCTCTCATGACGGGGGGCGCACGCTTGCCACCATAAGAAATACCATTGCCGAAATAGGCTATACGCTCATCGAGCCGCGTGTGTTGCACGCCATCAAATACCGTGTCCCACAAAAACGCGAACGACTGATAATGATAGCCGTCAGAAATGATTTGGTCAAGAAAGCCACTTATCGGTGGCCGTCTCCTTACCATCGCATCATGACTTTGAGGGATGCCTTTTATAAAGGAGAATTGTACGAAACGGATGTTCCCCTTTCAGAAGGGCAGAAATATCCGGAAAAGAAACGCAAGGTGATGGAGCTTGTTCCTATGGGTGGATACTGGCGAGACTTGCCTGTGCACGTGCAGAAAGAATATATGGGAGGCAGTTATTTGTTGGAAGGAGGCAAGACGGGAATGGCGCGGAGACTGTCGCTCGAAGAGCCGAGTCTAACGCTCACTTGCGCCCCTGCCCAAAAACAAACGGAACGATGCCATCCTTTGGAGACCCGACCGCTTACAGTCAGGGAATATGCAAGAATACAGACTTTTCCTGACGACTGGAAGTTTGTCGGCAACTTGACATCGCAATACAGGCAGATTGGCAATGCAGTACCCGTAAACTTGGCATACGCCATCGGAAGGTCGTTGGTAAGGCTGCTTAATGATATAGAACAAAACAATGGGTGATAATTTCGATATAAGACGTGAGACGCTGACATCGGCGGAGAAGGATTTCGAGAATGCGCTGCGACCGCTGAGGTTCAATGACTTCAGCGGGCAGAAGAAGGTGGTGGAGAACCTGGAGGTGTTTGTGGAGGCTGCCAAATATCGCGGCGAACCGCTCGACCATACGCTGCTGCACGGTCCTCCGGGACTGGGAAAGACCACACTGAGCAATATCATCGCCAATGAACTGGGCGTGGGATTCAAGATAACAAGCGGTCCCGTGCTGGACAAGCCGGGCGACCTTGCCGGCATTCTTACCTCATTGGAACCCTCGGACGTGCTGTTCATTGATGAGATTCACCGCCTGTCGCCCGTGGTGGAGGAATATCTTTACTCTGCCATGGAGGACTATCGCATCGACATCATGATAGACAAGGGGCCTTCGGCGCGGAGCATCCAGATAGACTTGAACCCATTCACCTTGGTGGGTGCCACCACCCGTAGCGGTCTGCTCACCGCCCCGCTGCGCGCCCGGTTCGGCATCAATCTGCATTTGGAATACTACGAACCGGAAACACTCACCAAGATTCTGAAGCGAAGTGCCAGTATTCTGAACATGCCCACCGATGACAATGCAGCCGTGGAAATTGCCCGCCGCAGCCGCGGTACGCCCCGTATTGCCAACGCCCTGCTGCGCCGCGTGAGGGATTTTGCCCAGGTGAAAGGCAATGGGCGCATCGACATCGACATTACGCACATTGCCTTAGAGGCACTGAACATCGACCAGTTTGGCCTTGACGAGATAGACAACAAGATTCTGCTCACCATCATCGACAAGTTCAAAGGCGGACCGGTAGGCATCTCTACCATTGCCACTGCCATCGGCGAAGACGGCGGAACGGTGGAGGAAGTCTATGAACCGTTCCTCATCATGGAGGGTTTCATCAAGCGAACGCCCAGAGGACGTATGGCCACCGAACTCGCCTACAGGCATTTTGGGCGAAATCCTTATGTGGGAAACATCATGGAACCGGGACTCTTTGACGAATAGGCATCGGGGAGAAAATGACAGAAAAAAGAAATATACAAATGAGGATAGGAATATTCGTGGGCAGTTTCGACCCCTTCACCATCGGGCACGACTCCATCGTGAGAAGAGCCTTACCGCTATTCGACCGCATCATCATTGGAATTGGGGTGAACGAGCGCAAGCAATATATGCAGAGCACAGAAGAGCGCAAACAAAAGATTGAAGACCTGTACAAAGACGAACCGCGCATCGTGGTAAAGACTTACAGCGATCTTACCGTGGATTTCGCCCGGCGCGAACAAGCCTGCTTCATCATCAAGGGTGTGCGCAGTGTCAAGGATTTTGAATATGAGCGCGAACAGGCTGACATCAACCGGCAGATTGGCGGCGTGGAGACACTGCTTCTCTATGCAGAGCCTCAACATGCAAGTGTGAGTTCGGGTGCGGTGCGCGAACTGGTGCATTTCGGAAAAGATGCCAGCGAGTTCTTGCCATAAAACAAACCATCAAACCATAGCGATTATGATAACATACAATGCGGAAGGCGTGAAGATGCCGAATATCAAGAAGCGAGCGACCACGGCGTGGATCCGCTCCGTGGCCGCCGAATACGGGCGCAAGGTGGGCGAAGTGGGCTATCTGTTCGTGAACGATGAAAAGATACTGGAAGTGAACAACGAATATCTCGGTCACGACTATTACACCGACATCATCACGTTCGACTACGATGAGGACAACATGGTGAACGGCGACCTTGTTATCAGTCTCGACACGGTGAGAACCAATGCTGAGAAATTCGGAAAGCCCTATGAAGAAGAACTCCACCGCGTCATTATACACGGCATACTGCACCTGTGCGGCATCAACGACAAAGGTCCCGGCGAACGGGAAACCATGGAAGCTGCCGAGAACAGGGCACTGGCCATGAGGAAATAGCCTGCACCATCATTCCAAACACAATGAGCAGACCATAACGCCTCATGCGCATAAACCCGATACAATAAGCCCACCTATCAATGACCCACCAACTATTCAGGCAACTGCAGTCGCTTGAATGTCATGCGCGGATGAGGCAACTTTTTGTCATACATCTGCACATATCCTGATGCATTTGCACGACTTCTCACCTTCTGAGGCACAGGAAGATGCTTTTGGTCGAAGGCCACAAACTCTTCATAATCATATTTCCAGCTGTCACCCAATGCTATAGCCATGGTACGCTTGTATATCTCCCGGCGCGACGGGACATTAAAGCCGTGCATGTTGCTGTGCATCATACTCTCGTCTGTGGGTCGCCACGCACCGTGCATGTACGAGCATGCACCTTCATAAATGTCAAGACGCTCTCCGTAAGCATCGACAGCATGATAACGCGTATCTGCCAAGAGGTCATGCCATGGCACCTGTTGCGGTTCGCCTGTAAGTGAAACATTTTGTGCCCAACCGAATTTCTGCATCTTCTGGCACTGTGCCATGGCACTTTGAGTGATTGTACCGGAACCTTCATAAGCATACTCGTCATAGAGTTTGCCCAGACCATGACCAATGGTTTCATGAGTAAGCACTTCTCGGAAACGAGGAGTTTCGAGTCCATCGACAATAGGGCAAAATACAATGGCAAAATCTGTGACCCCCTTTCCAAAATCGTAGGCCATGCCTGTAACGCCGGCATAGGCATTGGTATTGATGATCACTACAGCAATGGTTTTGGCCAACATCTCCTCTGAGGCCAATTCCGGTACGGCATACACATACTTTACCACCTTGTTTTCATCACCCGTTATACCATTTGTCTTGGGATCAATTATACAATTGAAACAAGTGGAATATTGTGTACCAAAGGCATTGTTTTGAGAAACAGCCGTCACTGCCCATACATCGAAATACTCACGCAGGGAGCGTACCGGCTCTTCGGTGAAGAGATTTTCCATGCTTTTTTCCATTACCTTTCGGTAGTAGCCGCCCGCAATGTCCTTGTCTGCAAAACCGTCTCCCATCAGCACGATGGGCACGCCGTTACCCTTACTGTGTTTTTGAAGACGGACAACAGTCTTGTCAGCAGAATAATCGGAGGTAACATCTACAGGAAGTCCCTTCTGTCTCACGGTGATGGTCTCGGAGCGGAGCAAGACTTTGTCGTAATTGTTTTCATCTACTATCAGTATATTGAACGTGGCCATACGGTCTTCGTGTGTGGCATTTGGCATTACGGTAAGTACATAGTCATATTTACCCATGGCCCTTGTCTTAGGATTGGCATCTTTCTTGGGTTTTATCCATGCCATACCACTGACAGAACCTGACAACAGGAAATGCCCCTTGACGTTGGTACTGAAATTAAATGTAAGTTCGCCGCCTTCATTTGTAAACTCATATTCCGTCTGTTCCAATTTTATGATGTCTTTCCATGCCTGCTCTATCTCTATGGAACAGGTTGTGCCATCTGCATGGAACAGGATGTGCCCTGCCCTCTGTTCGCCTGTGGCATTTACTTCTTTCGTCAGAACAGTGATTGTGGAATTTCCCGCCTTCCCGGTTCTGGGAGCAACAGTTATCCAATCGACATCGGTCTCGACGCTCCATTCTTTGTCGCAATGGAAAGCGAGAACATGCCTTGAGCCTTTCTCAGCCGTAAATTCCAGCTTGCTCACTTCTTGCTGAAACGTGAATTTGGCACCTTGCGCCACTTCATCGTTATCAGAACATGATACGAAGAATAACAACGAGACAAACCAACACAGGCTGACTCCTAATAAAGTTTTTCGCATAACTATAAATATTGTGGGATTGATGAGACGAGTTAATCTTTCTTGTTTATGACACAAGCCAGCCATGAAGTCCTGCCATGCATTTCAGCCCACAGCAAGAACTTCCGGCCAACTATACTTCTTGATACCTTTGCCTTATTCAGCGACAGCCTGGAGGGAGAGACTCTGAATCTCTGTGGTTATCAATCCGTTTTTGTCTATACCAAACACGGCCACGACAAACGGCTGACCCGGTTTTACGCGCAGATTGTCCGACAGGGCTACAGCCTTGCTTGATATAATCTGTTCACCCTGCTTCACTGCTGTAGAAGACGACCAGTCCAGAATGCTGTGTATCTTCTCCAACACCTGGATTGTGGTCATTGC
>JALFBL010000067.1 GCA_022773395.1 Prevotella sp. | reverse complement strand
CCGCTTCGCTGGTGAGAAAACCGCGGCTCATTGCCCCAAACTTCCTGAATGCCTGTTGTAGCCGCTGGGCAATGAGGGGCGGCAGCCAGAAATGTAGCGGACTGGCTGTCAGTCCCGGTGCATAGCTGCCGGATGGAAGGTCGGCACTGAGTTTGCCGTTCACAAAATCGGTCATGCGCTGTGCTGGTGCGGTTTGTTGCCTGTTGCCCTGTTGCCAGCACAGTTTTTCCAATTTTTCCTGAAAGTGCATCATGGCGAGCGGATGATGGGAATCGGTGCCCAGCATGCTGTCTTGGTGGGGCAGGGGCAGGTCTTCGGGATGGATTTCCACCACCATTCCGCTGTTGCTCCATTGCGTTCCGCGGTTGGACGGACTCATGCCGTTGACCACAATCTGTTCAGGACCGGTGGCTGCAGGAATGACGAAGCCTCCCGGGCACATGCAGAACGAATAGACCCCCCTGCCATCTACCTGTGTGACAAAGTTATATTCGGCTGCCGGAAGATACGTGCCCCTGCCTTGCCGATTGTGGTACTGTATCTGGTCGATGAGGTGTGCCGGATGTTCCAGGCGCACGCCCATGGCCAGTGCCTTGGGTTCAATCTCTATTTGGGCATCGTTGAGATACTGGTAGATGTCGCGGGCGGAATGTCCCGTAGCCAGTATGACGGCTCCCCGGAATGTCTTTTCCTCGCCGGTGACCAGATTAACAGTATTGGCACCTACCACCGTGTCGCGGCTGATGACCAGCGACGTCATCTTGGTTTGGAAGTGCACCTCGCCTCCGCATTGAAGAATCGTGTTGCGCATGTTCTCTATCACCCTCGGCAATTTGTCTGTTCCGATGTGCGGGTGGGCATCGGCCAGAATGTCGGTGCTTGCTCCATGTTGGCAAAACACATTGAGAATTTTTTCTATGCTTCCACGCTTCTTGCTCCTTGTGTAGAGTTTTCCATCGCTGTAGGCACCGGCTCCTCCCTCACCGAAACAATAGTTGCTCTCGCTGTTCACTTGCTGTGTCTTCGCAATCTGCGCCAAGTCTTTCTTGCGTTCATGAACGTTCTTCCCACGTTCCAAGACAACGGGCTTGACACCCAGTTCTATCAATCGCAGCGAAGCGAAAAGCCCGGCAGGCCCTTCGCCCACCACCACCACTTGTGGGGCTGTTGAAACATCAGGATATTCCACGGTTGTGAAAGTGTCTTCTGAGGGCTGTTCGTCCATGTAAACTCTCACCTTCAAGTTGACGTAGATGGTCCGTTGGCGTGCATCGATGCTCCGTTTCAGCACTCTTACGTGCGAAATGTCATCCATCTTCAGTCCGAACTCGTGCGCGAAATATTCTTTGAGTGTGGATTCGTTGACTGCCACGTGTGGCAATATTCTTATCTGATATTCGTTCGTCATTCTCCTGATTTTATAAAAGTTAGACCGGCAATATAATATCTATTGCCTCTTGAAATGTTGTATTGTGCTGCAAAATTAGTAAATAATCTCTTGATGATGCAGCATGTACCGATAAAACTTGTTATTTTTGCACCACTTATTCCATGCCGCAATGGGCGTAGCCGATTGTTTTTCTGCCGAATGGCCGGAATGGCTGTGATGAAACGTTGGGAAACATAAAATGAAACGCTGAAAAACGAAAGATGAA
Source organism: Prevotella sp. (assembly GCA_022773395.1). Taxonomy (GTDB): domain Bacteria; phylum Bacteroidota; class Bacteroidia; order Bacteroidales; family Bacteroidaceae; genus Prevotella. The sequence goes on along the minus strand of JALFBL010000067.1, from coordinate 2,659 downwards.
ACACCTGATTCTACTTGCAGACGGAATGGCCGACCACCCCATAGAACGCCTTGGAGGAAAGACGTTGATGCAGTGTGCCTACAAGCCATGGATGAATATGCTGGCACGCAATGGCAGAACGGGAAAACTGCAAACCATTCCCAAAGGTTTCCATCCGGGCAGTGAAGTGGCGATTACGTCTATCATGGGCTACCGTCTGAACAGGGTGTTTGAAGGACGCGGACCTTTGGAAGCAGCCAGTATGGGCTATGAAATGAAGAACGGTGATTTGGCCATCAGGTGCAATTTGGTTTCTTTGGAAAACGCAAGACTGACAAGTTATAAGGGAGGCGGTGTCACAACTGCCGATGCCGCCTTGTTGATTGGCTACCTGAATGAGCATCTGGGCAACGAAAATGTCAGGTTCATGGCCGGCATCCAATATCGGCATTTGCTGATTGTAAGGGGGGGGAGCAAGCACATTGTCTGTGCCCTTCCACACGACCACCACGGAGAAGAGTGGCACGATTTGATGGTGAGAAGTGAGGATGGATGGGAAAACAGGCGGGAAACCTACAAGGACGAGACGGGCACCGTGCAGAAACGAATGACAGGACTGCAGACGGCCCGGCTGTTGAACAATTTGATGGAGCAGTCGCAGGTGTTGCTGGCAAAACATCCCTACAACCAGGTGCGCCTGTCACGAGGTGAACTGCAAGCCAACTGTATTTGGCCATGGAGTGGGGGCTACCGTCCGCTGATGGAAAAAATGTCGCACCTTTATCCACAGGTGACATCGGGAAGTGTTGTGGCAGCTGTGGATTTGGTGCAAGGACTGGCCCATTATGCTGGTCTGGACATCATCAAAGTGAAAGGGGCGACAGCACTTCCCGACACGAACTATGAAGGAAAGGCACAGGCTGCCATAGAGGCGTTGAAGTGGCAAGATTTTGTGTTTTTGCACGTAGAGGCCATCGACGAGGCTGGGCATTCGGGCGACATAGACTTGAAGTTGAAGACAATAGAAGATTTTGACAAACGGATTGTAAAGCCGATTTTCCGTGAAATAGAGAAGTGGGAAGAGCCTGTCTGCATTGCTGTGCTGCCCGACCATCCAACGCCTGTGGAGACAGGCATGCACGCAGACGAACCTGTTCCTTTTCTGATATGGCACAAGAAAATAAAAGCGGACAGCGTGCAGACATTCGATGAAATGAGTTGCAAAAAAGGAGGCTACGGATTGTTGCGTCTGCATGAGTTCATGCAGACGTTGATGGGCATTCGATAGGCAGACACCGGGCTATCTGGCACTGTTGTTTTTCTTCAGATAATGCTTGACAACGAAAAAGACAATGGCAACGAGAACCAATGCCAGCAATGCGTATTTGATGTAGTCACCATATTCGTGCAGTTTGTCGTTCAGTTGACTTTCTGGAACAATGGCATGCAAATACCACCCTAAAGCAGCAAGAATGCAGTTCCATATACCTGCACCAATGGTGGTGTAGAGCAAGAATTTCCAATAGTTCATTTTGGCAAGGCCGGCGGGAAGGGAAATCAAATGGCGGATGCCGGGCAGCAATCTGCCGGTAATGGTTGCCATCATGCCGTGATCGTAGAAATATTTTTCACTTTTCTCCACTTTTTGCTGGTTGAGCAGACACAAAGCACCCAGACGGCTGTTGGCAAAACGATAGATGACCGGACGTCCCACATAGTATGCCACAGCATAGTTGATGGTGGCACCGAGGTCGGCTCCCAAGGTGGCAAACAATATGACCAGCCACACATTCAAATTCCCATTGGCGGCATGATAGGCTGCCGGTGAAACGACCAGTTCTGAAGGCACGGGAATGACAGTGCTTTCGAGTGTCATCAAGAAGAATACTGTAAAGTAGTTGAGGTTGCCCAAAAGGGATGAAATCCAATTCATGAAAATGTTTTTGTTGTGAGATTGATAACCTGTTGTTTATTAACTCTTTTGTCTTTTTGCACACCATCTTGCCGATAAACATTGGTGTGACCGGCACGTAGCGGGCATTCAGAAATTTTTCTGTGCATATTTGTAATAATCTTTCGGGTCTATGTCCTCTGGGAAAATGTCCTTGAAAACGGTTCTCGCTTCTTGAGGATTCAGTGTGGTTGCAATGTTGAGATAGAGGAGAAAATCTTCCCTCAAGCCCATTTCCCTCGCACAATCGGCAAGGTAAGAAAAACCTTCGTGCGTACTGGTATCAATATTTTCCAACAGCATCTTGAAGATGTTGTATGCCATTTCATAATACCCATTGTCGTAAACCGAAAGGGCTATGTGCATGTAAATAGCCGAAGGGTTGTCGCTTTGCTTTATTGCTTGGGCGAAACATTGCTGAGCTTCTTCCACTTTGTCGTTTTCCAACAGCAAGTGTCCTTTCAGCACCATCATCTCTTCGTGGTCACAATCCAGTTGGTTGGTCTTTTCAACGTAGCCCAACGCCTCTTCAATATGGCCGAGACGACTAAGCGCAAACGCCATTTCCTGATAGACTTCCAGAAATCTTTCTGGCTCGTTCACTGCCAATTGTTCTGCTTTCCTGAAGTGGATTACCGCTTCTTGCAAACGGTTGAGTGCAACCAGGCACATACCCTGAAGAAGCATCGCCTTGGTGTCGTTGGCACACAAGTGGCTGAACCGGTTGTA
>JALFBL010000062.1 GCA_022773395.1 Prevotella sp. | reverse complement strand
AAAAGTAATTTTTTTGATTAATTCTGACAATTGGTATAAAATGTTTGTCTATATATTTGAACTGATTCTTGTTTTTGTATGTGCTTTGTATTTCACATCTGCCAAATTGCAACAGCAAAAGGCAGTATTGGCTGTCATCGTGTTATTCGTGGCTTTGGTGTGCGGGTTGGGAGACATGCTGGGAGGATATGACAGATATATATACGGTGAAGTCTTTGATACAACTGTGGATGAGCGTGCCAGTGGAGTTCACATTTTTCTGACCTCTGCATTCAATTATGCGGAGAAAGAAAAGGGGTATGCTTTGTATAATTATCTGCTTACCTACATCACATCCAATCGATACATCTTTATCTTGATTACTACACTGTTGGTGTATGCTGCGCTTTACAGGCATATTATACGTTACAGCAAATCTCCGCTTCTTGCCTTTTCCCTTTTATTTTGCAGTTATTATTTCTTTACTTTCACCTATCTGCGCCAAATTATGGCCCTTTGTGTGGCATGGTTTTCCGTTCCATACGCCATCCGGCGAAAACCAATCCCCTTCTTTGCCATCATTGCGTTGGCTGCAACGTTCCATAACAGTGCATTGTTGGCAGGAGGCTTCTATTTTATTGCAGGTTACCGCTTTTCAAAAAAGCAGGTTTGGATGATTGTGACTGGGGCTTTGGTTTTGGGATTGACCCCTGTTTCGTCATTCCTTTTTAATACTTTAGGAGGGACGGTGAATGAGGAAAAAACCCAGTTGTCAAGTTCTGGGACAGGAGGTGCGCGTATTGAGTATATTATAGAGGCGATGTTTTTCTTGTATATTATCTTAAGAAGATATGAGAGAATAGGGAAAGACAAACTGTCGTTGTGTATGTTGAACATCGCATTGGGATTTATATTTGTATTGTGCTTTTTTGTTCGTTTCCAAGATGGTGGGCGCATGAGTTGGTTCTATTTGATAGGGGTCGTTTGTACGATTGCTGAAATTCTGGCAAAAGAGGCACGGGGAAGTTATCTTAGAATTGTCACTCTTTCCTTCATGGCTGTGCTTTATCTAAGGGTATTGACTTTATGGGGCATTCAATTGTCGCCTTATAAGACCTTTCTGACAAATGGAATCCGTGAAGGAGATGTCATAGAGGAAATGTATGAATATGATCGGAATTATTCAAACGACAAGTTGTATCGTCCGGTATTTGGACCAATAGATGACAGAGCATCCTATAACTAAACAAGCAATTCGAAATTCGATGGTACCATTCATTTCTATTATCACGCCGATTTACAATAGGAAAAAATTTCTGCTTGGATTATATGAAAGTCTTGATTCTCAAACGTGTAAAGACTTCGAGTGGATTGTTGTGGATGATGGAAGTATGGATGAGCCGGAGGCCTTTTTTAGAGAAACATGCATCAAGTCATTTCCTGCAAGGTACATAAAAAAAGAAAATGGAGGAAAGCATACTGCGGTGAATTTGGGTGTAAAGGAAGCGAATGGAGAATTGGTTCTGATACTTGACAGCGATGATACGTTGCCAAAAGATTCTATAGAAAAAATCCAGCACTACTACTCGTTATGCAAAGAAAGAAAAGATTGTGGAGGAGTTTGCGGTTTGATGGCGCACCACGATGGTTCGCTCATAGGAAAAGGGTTTGCACAGGAACATCTGTATGAAAATTCTTTAGACTTGAGATACAGATTGCATGTGACGGGTGATTTGTTGGAGGTGTTCAAGACTACGGTACTGCGTGAGTGTCCATTCCCGGAGATTGCAAGCGAGAAATTCTGCCCGGAAGCACTTGTTTGGAATAGAATCGCCACTAAGTATAAATTGTACTGTTTCAATGAAGTGGTGTATCATAGGGATTATTTGGATGGCGGTCTGACGGATAAAATTGTGAAGATAAGGATGAATAGTCCCATTGCAACGATGATGACTTATCAAGAGTTGACCGTCTGTGACATTCCCTTGTTGCCAAAGATGAAAGCTGCCATCAATTATTGGCGTTTCAGATGGTGCTGTCAGCAAAAAGACAAATCCGGAATTACCATTCCTACCATCAATTGGTACTGGAATATTTTTATGCCAATAGGCTGGATGATGCATCTTAAGGATGTGAAATCGAATTGATATACAATGAGAATTCTTCAAGTAATCACTTCTCTATTGACCGGTGGAGCAGAAAAATTGATAGTAGATATTTCTGCAAGGCTTAAGAATTACGGTCATGATGTTGATGTTGTGGTATTTAATGGGGAACGAACGCCATTTCTTGATGACTTGAATAAGACTGGCTGTCGTGTTATTAAGTTTTCGGAAAAGGGTTCCGTATATAATCCTTTTTATATATTGAAACTAAAAAATATATTGTCAGAGTATGACATCATCCATACTCACAACACTTCATCACAACTTTTTACAGCTATCGCAAATCTCTTTGTAGGGAAACCTATCGTAACCACTGAGCATAATACATCAAACAGGAGGAGAAACCATATGCTGTGGAAACCAATGGACAGATGGATGTATGCTCAGTATGACCATATTATCTGCATATCAGACAAGGCTGAAGAAAATCTGAGAGGATATTTGGGAAGATGTGCGACTTCGATGTCAATCATTTATAATGGAATAGATGTGGAGAGATTCCATTCTGCAAAAGAAATGGACAATTTAAAGTCCAATCGGTTTGTCATCGTGATGGTTTCTGCATTCAGAAGGCAAAAAGACCAGCGGACTTTGATAGATGCAATGAGCTTGTTGTCTGATGATGACTATGAATTGTGGTTGGTGGGTGATGGTGACCTGAGGTTGGATATGGAAAGTTATGTCAAACAAAATGGGATAAAGCAACAAGTCTGTTTTTGGGGTAATAGGAATGACATTCCCAATATACTCCATAGTGCAGACGTTGTTTGTATGTCGTCTCATTACGAAGGTTTGTCATTGTCAAGTTTGGAAGGCATGTCGGTCGGAAAACCTTTCGTGGCAACGGATGTGGACGGGTTGAGAGAAGTGACCCAAGGATATGGTATTTTGGTGCCTCATCAAGATGCTGAGGCTCTGGCAAAAGTTATCCGGCAATTGCATGATGATAGAGAGTATTACAGGCAGGTGGCCGATGCTTGCTACGAACGGGCCAAGCAGTTTGACATCAACAGGATGGTGGAGGCGTATAATAATGTGTATAAGACCATGGTGTCTTCTCCTAAATCAGATATTGTCTAACGTTGAATATTGATTGTGAAAAAACTCGTCAGGATATCAACTGTTCCAGAGTCGTTGGAGACTTTTTGCAAAGGACAACTGAAATGGCTTTCAGGAACGTTTGAGGTTGTTGCCGTTTCTTCTCCCTTGCCACAATTGGAGATTGTGAGGGAAAGAGAAGGAGTGAGAACGGTGGCTATACCCATGGAACGCCATATCTCTTTTTTCAAAGATGTCGTGTCGTTGTGCAGGCTGGTTTTGCTTTTTATGAAAGAAAAACCTGATATAGTCCATTCTATGACCCCGAAAGCCGGTTTGCTTTCTATGTTGGCAGCGTGGGTTTGCCGGGTGCCGATAAGAATGCACACTTACACGGGATTGGTATTTCCAACAGCTACAGGATATACTCAGAGAATTTTGATATGGATGGATCGGTTGTTGTGTTTTTGTGCCAATTATATCAATCCGGAAGGAAAAGGTGTGGCCGGTGATTTAAAGGCATACAAGATTACGAAGAAACCTTTGCATCTCATAGGAAATGGAAATGTGAAAGGAATAGACTTGGATTATTGGAATCCAGATTTGTATGGTTCCATTCGGGGAGACGGGAAAATCACACGAGAAAAATTGGGTCTCAGGGCAGATGATTTGGTTTTCCTCTTTGTGGGTAGGCTTGTTGGAGATAAAGGTATCAACGAGTTGGTGGAGGCTTTTAGGCGAATGGATGATTCTCAAACGAAATTGTTGCTGGTAGGGCCGTATGAAAATAAGTTGGATCCTTTGAAAAAGGAAACGATGAATGAAATTGAATCGAATCCAAGAATTCTTACAACGGGTGGCCAAAGGGATGTACGTCCCTACTATGCCATGGCAGACGTTTTTGTTTTTCCGAGTTATCGAGAAGGTTTTCCCAATACAGTCCTTGAAGCAGGGGCAATGGGACTGCCAAGTATCGTTACCGACATCAATGGTGCGAATGAAATCATTATGGACGGACAAAATGGTGTTCTTGTGCCTCCCCGTGATGTGAAGACTCTTTATGAGAAGATGCAGATGATGAAAGAAAATAGGGATTTGAGAACAAAAATGGCATCGTGCTCAAGAGAGAGGGTGGTAAGCAGATTTGAGCAGAAATTCATTTGGAACGAATTGATGAAAACATATAAAAGTTTTGGTTGAGATGTATAAGAACTGTATCAAACGTTTGTTGGACTTTGTCATTTCTCTTGTTGTGGTTATTCTCATATCACCCATTTTACTGATTGTTTCCATAGCATTACACTTTGCCAATAAGGGGGCCGGGGCGTTCTTCTTTCAAGAACGACCGGGGTATCGGTGCAGGATATTCAAAGTGATCAAATTCAAGACCATGACGGATGAGCGGGATGAAGATGGACATTTGTTGCCGGACGGAAAGAGGTTGACAAAAGTAGGAAGATTCATTCGTTCAACATCGATAGATGAACTACCGCAATTTATCAATGTCTTGAAAGGCGATATGTCTTTGGTTGGACCACGCCCCTTGTTGGTGCAGTATTTGCCCCTTTATTCGAAAGAACAAGCCCGAAGACATGACGTTAAGCCTGGAATTACGGGTTGGGCACAGTGTCATGGCCGGAATGCCATCACTTGGAGGCAGAAGTTCGAATATGATGTGTGGTATGTGGATCATGTCTCATTACTCACAGATTTAAAAATTCTTATTTTGACCATTAAGGCTGTGGTTTGGAGAGAAGGTATCAGTTCTGAAACTTCTGAGACAATGGAAGAATTTAATGGAAACAATTAATAATGTGGCATGTTGGGTAAAGGAATAGAATCTTATTATTCCACTGGCATCTTTTAGGATAGATTTGATATGCTAAAGTACCCCTTACGTAATTTGTAATATGAACATGAGTAAAAATTGTCTGCCTACCCCTTCTTTTATTTTAGATGCATTAGAATTAAAAACATGCATTGAATCTTTTGGGAAGAGTTTGTTGCATAAGTTCCACAAAGTTGTTGTCGGTTATTCTGTCAAGACTAATTCTTTGCCCTATTGCCTGACCGTGGCCAAGAATCATGGGTGTTTTGCAGAGGTCGTATCTTATCATGAATATGCGCTTGCACTGAAAGTTGGATTCCCTGTCTCTCATATTATTTATAATGGTCCGCTGAAGTCAGAGGAAAGTTTTCTTGAAGCCATCATGTCCGGTGCTATCGTGAATATTGAGACATGGAGAGAATTGAAATGGTTGAGAAAATTGCCATTGAATGGTCGTTACAAAGTAGGAATCCGCTTGAATGTAGATATCTCTGCCGTCTCACCAGCGGACGAGAACCATGAGAATGATGACAGCAGATTTGGCTTTTCGGCAGAGTCTGGAGACTTCGAAAAGGCATTGCTTCTCTTAAAGGAACTTCCAAATGTCACATTGGCGGGGCTTCACACACATAGAACATCTAAGACCAGAAGTTTGGATTTCTACCGGCACACTTTAGAGTATGCCCAATCCATCATTAAGCAATATGGGTTATCCTTGGAATATCTCGATCTTGGGGGGGGATACTTTGGGCCAATGCCTAATAAACCTACATTTGAAGATTATGCAGATGTTTTCCAGCGAACCCTATGCGATCAACTCAAGAATTTGACTATCATTGTTGAGCCTGGCAATGCTTTAGTGGCATCGGCTTTTGATTATATTTCTGAAGTCATTGACGTGAAGTATCATAACCATCAATATTACGTGACCACAGATGCGACCCGAAATGATATAGATCCCTTTTTCCATAAGGAAGATTATTTCAAAACCATTCAACATCTATCCCCATCGACAATTGTCCATGACAGGCAAATCGTTTCAGGCAGCACCTGTTTGGAATACGACAGGCTGTTCACTGTGGACAAAGGGGAAGAACTGCTCCAAGAAGGTGATCGCATCATATACCATCGGGTAGGAGCCTATACCTTGGCTTTGACTCCCTTGTTTATTCACTATTTTCCCAAAATATATGTGAAGCATGCAGACGGCACATTCGAGTTGATTAGGGAAGAATGGTCGGAAAATGAATTTATACAGAAATCAAAATATTAGCATTCGATGAATAATATTATGTTTTGCAGCTGTGGCAGAAGAGTCCAGCTGTTCAAATTCTTAAAGCAGTCATTGGGCGACTGTTGCAAAATTATTGCTACGGACAATCAAAAGACAGCACCTGCGCTATATGCTGCAGATAAACGTTATATCGTTCCCAGGATAGATTCGGAAGGATACATTGAAACAGTCTTGGATATTGCTATAACCAATGAGGTAAAAGCAATTACAACTCTTATTGATCCCGAAATAGAAATTTTGGCAAATAACAGAGAAATATTCATGGACAATGGAATCATTCCTCTTTGTCCATCTAAGGAAACTGCTGCTTATTGTTTTGACAAATATAAAATGTTTGAGTATCTTGTTCAAAAGGGGATAAGAACGGTTTTGACTTATGATACTGTCGAGTATTTTAAAGAAGGCCTTGATAAAGGAAATATACGGTTTCCTGTATTCATCAAGCCAAGAACAGGTAGTGGAAGCGTGGGCATCCATAAGGTGGAAGATATGAGAGAGTTGGAGGCATATTTTTCAGAAGGGAAATATGATTATATCATCCAGGAATTCATGGATTGCAGAGATTGTGATGCAGATGTGTATGTTGATTGTTTTTCACATAAACCTGTTGCGATTTTCTCTAAAAATAAATTGGAAACCAAAATAGGGGGAGCCAGTAAGACCATTTCTTTTAAGGATGAGAAGTTGTTTGCTTTTATTGGTGAAATCTGTGAGGTCTTGGAATTTTGTGGCCCGGTGGATATGGATTTTTGGTATCGGGATGGACAGTATTATCTTTCAGAAGTGAATCCTCGTTTTGGTGGAGCGTATCTCCATGCTTTTGGTGCAGGAGTTGATTTTTTTCAACTGATAAAAAATAATATGGAAGGGAAAATCAATAAAAGCATTATAGGACAATATAATGAAGATGTACTGATGATGATGTACGACGGTGTTATTATTTTGAATAAAAAAGACTTGATTGAGTAAAGACGCACTTTAATCTTTTATATCAAGAAATGGAGAAAAATAGAATATATTTGTGTCTCGCCCACATGAGTGGTCACGAGATGAAATATGTACAAGAGGCGTTTGATACGAACTGGGTGGTGCCTTTGGGCCCGAATGTGAATGGTTTTGAGAAGGATCTTGAGACCTTCGTCGGAGAAGGCAAAAGGGTGGTCGCACTGTCTGCGGGGACTGCTGCCCTTCATTTGGCTTTGTTGTATTTGGGCATAAAGCCGGGAGATGAAGTGATTTGCCAGTCGTTCACTTTTGCGGCTTCTTGCAATCCAATCGTCTATTTGGGAGCGACACCCGTTTTTGTGGATTCGGAGGAACAAACATGGAACATGGATCCCAATTTACTGGAGGATGCCATCAAGGACAGAATCAGAAAGACAGGGAAAAAGCCCAAGGCGGTGATTCCGGTTTATTTGTATGGAATGCCCGCTTATATAGATGAGATCATGGAGATTGCCAATCGCTATGAAATCCCCGTTGTAGAGGATGCTGCGGAGGCTTTCGGTTCTGTGTATAAGGGAAAGGCGTGTGGTACGTTCGGGAAGTTTGGCATTATGAGTTTCAATGGCAACAAGATGATTACCACATCAGGAGGTGGTGCCTTGATTTGTGAGCATGAGGATATTGCCCGGAAAATCATGTTCTATGCCACACAGGCCCGCGAAGACAAGTCGTATTATCTTCATCGGGAAGTGGGGTATAATTACAGAATGAGCAACATCTGTGCAGGAATAGGAAGAGGACAGATGACGGTGGCTGCCGAGCATGTTGCCCATCACAGGCATGTGAAAGATTTGTATGTGGAACTGCTGAATGGCAATGAAACTGTAGAAGTGCATGTGGAACCTGAAGACTGCATGGAGTCTAACTATTGGCTGAATACAATACTGTTGAAAGATGGTGGAAAAAGTATGCCGAATGGAGAACCCGATGAAAGGGTGGAGGAGTTGAGACGGCATTTTGACGAAAAGGGTATTGAGACAAGGCCACTCTGGAAGCCGATGCATACACAGCCTGTTTTTAAAGACGCACCGTATTATGTCAATGGTACATCGGAACGGTTGTTCGCAAAGGGATTGTGTTTGCCCAGCGGCCCTTATGTGAAGGATGAAGACGTGAGAAGAATTGTTAGTGAACTGAATAATTATATTGGGTCGAAATGAAGTTTTGGAAAAAAATATCAGGTTGGTATTTCAGTAAGGATGCTCTGCCTTATTGGGGTATTCTTGTTTTAGACTGTTTGATTTGTTTTTTGAGCGGTCTTTTAACCTTCTGGGTGTTCTTCAGGGGTGCCCAGACTTTAGGAAATATTGTGGTTGTCAGCAGAACCTTGCTGCTGTATATGGTTTTCAATCTGATTGCTTTCAGGCAATTCCATACCTATGCGGGAATCATCAGGTTTTCTTCGTTTGTTGATTTGCAGAGAGTTGCCTTTGCCATGCTGTCATCGTTCTTCATGGTGTTGGTAGTGCATTATGTCATCATCTTCTACGATTCTCATTACTATTTTGTTCATTTGGGCACCCGGCATTTGCTGACGATGTATTTTATATCAACGCTGGTGATGTGGGCTGTCAGGATTCTGGCCAAGATGCTTTATGACGTCTCTTTTTCAAATGGCGGAGCAAAACGGACTTTGGTGTATGGAATGAGAGACGGGGCTGTGGCCATTGCGAAAGACATCAGAAGCCAAAGGCCGCTGAAGTTTCTTTTACAAGGATTTATCACGAAAGACAGTGCCGCCACGAAACACAGGTTGATGGGTGAGAAGATTTATGCTGAAGATGAATTGGCGGAGATCATCAAGAAATTGCGTATTGATACGGTGCTGGTGTCTCCACTGATGAATGAAGAGTTTCGTGAAAATACGGTTGTACAAGATATTCTGATTTCTTCCGGTGTGAAAATAATGATGGCCACTTCTATCCAAGAATGGGAAAAGGACGATCATTTTAATACTTCGCAGTTGAACGAAGTGAGTATTGAAGATTTGCTGCCGCGCCAACAGATAAATGTAGATATGGAGAAGATAGGAAGTTTGCTGGTGGGAAAGAAAATATTAATAACAGGTGCTGCCGGAAGTATCGGAAGTGAAATGGTGAAACTGATAGCGGAGCACCATCCCGCTGAGTTAATGTTGATTGATTTGGCGGAGACTCCTTTGCACGACATACGGCTGGGCATGATGAAACATGTAGAGTTGAAGACTCGTACGGTTGTTTCAAACATATCCAATAAGAATAAAATGGAACATATTTTCCATGACTTTAAGCCAGACTATGTTTTCCATGCCGCTGCTTATAAACATGTCCCAATGATGGAAGACAATCCGAGCGAGAGTGTTCAGAACAACATTTTGGGTACAAAGGTGGTGGCCGATTTAAGTGTGAAGTATGGAGTGAAGAAATTCGTCATGATCAGCACCGACAAGGCGGTGAACCCAACCAATGTGATGGGGTGTTCCAAAAGAATCTGTGAAATATATGTCCAAAGTTTGGACAAGGCGATAAAGAATGGGCAAATAAACGGCATTACCGAATTTGTCACAACTCGTTTTGGAAATGTCTTGGGCTCAAATGGATCGGTGATCCCTTTGTTTAAAGAACAGATAAAGCGTGGAGGTCCTGTTACGGTGACGCATCCGGATATCATCCGCTTTTTTATGCTGATACCCGAAGCGTGCAAGTTGGTATTGGAGGCCGGAACCCATGGAGCAGGTGGAGAAATATATGTCTTTGACATGGGGAAACAGGTGAAGATTGCCGATTTGGCACGGAAGATGATAAAAATGAGTGGGGCTGAAAATGTTGAAATCGTGTTTACGGGCTTGAGAGATGGGGAAAAACTGTATGAAGAAGTGTTGAGCAATGAGGAAAACACGAAACCTTCATTCCATGAGAAAATAAGGATTGCAGAAGTGAGACTGCAGGATTATTCGGAAGTGTGCAGGCAGATTGATGAATTGATTGCCATATCCGAGGGAAATGACGACATGGAGATTGTAAGAAAGATGAAGAATATCGTGCCGGAATACAAATCCCGGCATTCCAAATATGAAATCCTGGATAACTGATGACATTGAAAGGCTTGTTTTTTGAACTGTTGCGATGTGGGCTTTGGAACGCAGAATCCGGATTGAAGCTTAAAACACTGCAGAGTTCTTCTTATAAGAAATTAATGTGGATAAGTGAAAGCCAGACTGTGGCAGGGCTTATTGCAGACTGTTTGATGAACGGCAATCTTGTACTTGACAAGAAGGATGTCATGGATGTGTATGGTAAGCACAGAAAGATAGAAAGCCAGAATCTATTGGTCAATAAAGAGTTGGCGGATTTCTGCAAGTTGTTTGAACATGAGAACATAAGGTTTGTCATTGTAAAAGGCCAGACGGTGGGTGCGCTTTATCCCCATAGCACCAGCCGTATGCCGGGCGATATAGATGTGTATGTGCATCCGGAGGATATGGAACAAATGCTGGTGATTCTTGAAAAAGAATGGAGTGTCTCAATTCTTCGAGACGAATTAAGCAAACATGCTGAGGGCGTTGTTCACAACGGTGTTGATTTTGAAATCCATCGTAGGCTTACGGACATCTACAGGAAGAAAGGATTTGACTACTGGGAGAATTTATATCGACAGAGTTTTCATTCATGTAAATACGTGGATATCAATGAGGTGCAGGTGCCTGTTCTCGAACCCACTCTGAATGTTCTCTATGTTTTTGTCCACATGTTTTACCATCTGGTTTTGTTGGGCGTGGGACTTCGTCAGTTTTGCGATATGGCAGTTATCCTCCATTCTTGCAAATCGGATATCCGCTCGACAGAGTTGGCTGGGCATCTGTATGCTTTGGGATTATATGATGCGTTTTGTGCCGTTGGACATGTTCTTGTAGATGTTTTGGGAATGCCGGAAGATGATTTTCCTTTTGCATTTCAGCCCAAGCACAGGAAATATACGAAAAGCATATTGGAGGATGTCCTGAAAAGAGGAAACTTTGGTAAATATAATAGGAAATACAATAGGGCAGGGTGGATGCATTCCTTGGAAACAGGAATGGTCACCCTGCAACATTGTTTCAGGTATTTCCCCTTGGCATCCAAGGAATTGTCCTGGGTCATTCCCAAACAAATGATTTATTCTGTTCGTTTAAAGATATCTTCATGACGGTTTGTGCCTGCCTTGATGTCTCGGCAGGGAGAACAGAACATTGTCAACATAAGCGAAAAGCACTGGTGGGTTATCTGTTCCACCAGTGCTTTTTCTTTTGGGAATCCCCCGATTCTCCTAATCTTTCTTTCAAAATGTCCATGTAACTTCTATTCTCCTTGACCATTCTGTAGATCACTCCCCAGTCAGGAAGCCCCCCTATATTCCTGTCGTCAATGAACAGGTCCGCGTTCAGTTTTCTGGAGAAATGGTCGTTGTTTTCTATGTCTTCTTCCGGGTAATCTTTATTGACAGCATAAAATTCAATTCCCCGGTTCTTGCACCAATCTACGGCATCCTGAAGCAGTTTACCTTCACGAACAGACCATAAAATCACTTGATGCCTGTCGGCAATCAGCATTTTTATCGTGTCTGTCGCAAATGGGAGTTCCTTTCCTATTTCCGGATATTTATGCTCAACGATTGTACCGTCAAAATCAATTGCTATTACCATTGCTGTTTATCTTTTTACTGAATCATCATTCTGGTCACCGTATCTGCTGTTGTTGTAACTGCCATATATGCCATAAGTACCGTAGTGACCAAATGTGCTGGAGTTGCCATTACCGTAGGTTCTTCCGTATTTTCCATAATGTCCGTACCTGCCATATTTTCCATAGCGTCCATATCCATAATAATAACCGTATTTGCGTTTGGACATGTCAATACCGTTAATGACAATCGACATGTTGGGCAACTTCTTGTCGTTATAGAGGCCGTTGACCAGTTCAAAGCTCTGTTTGGGCGTATAGTCTGCGCGGCAAACATAGATGGTCGTATCGCACACTCTTCCAATTTGCAGGGTGTCTGTAACAAGTCCCACGGGAGCGGTGTCAACGATGATATAGTCGTATTCCTCCCTCAGTATTTGCATGATCCGTTCCAAGGACGGACGAGAAATCAACTCTGTCGGGTTGGGCGGAATCGGACCGGCCATCAAAAGATCCAGATTGGAATGAACTCCCGAAGGTAAGATTTGATCGTGAATGTCTTCTCTGCCGGGATTTTCCATCGTCAGGAGTGGCGTGATGCCATGGTGATGGTCTTTTATCTCGAACAGTTCTGCCAGTCTTGGCTTTCTGATGTCCAATCCGATGATGATCACTTTCTTGTTGAGAAGGGCAAAACTTACGGCCAAATTGGCAACATTGAAAGTCTTTCCCTCGCCAGAGGTCGTGGAAGTGAAAAGGATTACTTTTTCGTTTTCTTTCAGCATGAATTGCAGATTGGTTCTCATGGCACGGAAAATCTCTTCCATCTGGCTGTTCTTGTTCTCATGGACAACAATGTCAGCCTTTGTCTTGGCCGTTTCATTGGCAATGGCAACTTCGCCTATGATGGGAAGTTTCGTCAAATTCACGACATCTTCGTGACCTTCTATCTTGTAGCGGAAGAAAAGCGAAATGAGAATTAAAAGAGCCGGTATGGACAAGCCGATAGCCAAAGCCGTCAAATAAATCATCTTGGTGTTCGGGGCGACCTTGCCGCCAAACTTCGGCATGTCTATCAATTTCCCCTTGTCGGCAGTTGCGGCCAACGAAATGGAATTTTCCTCACGTTTTTGCAAAAGCATTAAGTAGAGTCCCGATTTTACTTCTTGCTGACGGCCAATCTGCGTCAATATCCTTTCTTGTTCGGGAGTTCTGCTCACTTTGTTCATGTATTGTCCATGCTGCTGTGCAGCGATGTTTCTTTGGAAGACGGCATTGTTCCTGGCTTGGGTCAGCGTCATGTTGATGCTCGAAGCCAATTCGTCGAGTTGCTGCGTGAGGGGTTCCACGGCAGGGCTGTTTTCGGCAGCACTGCGGAGAATGCGGTTGCGCTGTTGTACAATCTTGTTGTATTCGCTAATAAGCTGTGATACGGAATTGTCCTCCATGCCCACATTGATGGGCATCAATTGGTATTTGTTGGAAGGTCTCGTCACGTATTGCGAAATGTTGTCAATCAAGGCAATCTGGGCGTTGATGTCATACAGTTTCTGTTCTGCCGTATTGGCACTGGCAGACGATTCGTTCGCGTCGGTCTTGAAGTTAATGATGTTGTTGCGGCGTTTGTAGTTTTCTATGGCTCCTTCCGTGTTTCCGAGTTCTCCATTGATTTTGGTGAGTCTCTCGTTGATAAACTCTTCTGTGCGCACGGCCACTTCATTCTTGTCTTCATTGGCCTGGCGGTTGTAGCAAACCACCAACTGCTGCAAGTAATCCAGTCCTCTTTGTGGTATGATGTCTCTCATGGACAAATTCAGAATGGAACCTTCTCTGGTAGATTGGATTACTGCCAGTCCGTTGGAATAGTGTTCTGCAATTTTTTGTAGAGGGCTTATTGTCACCAAAAGGGTGGCTCCTTCATTTAAAACTCCTTGGTTCGTGTTGAAAGTAAGGTAGCCCGCGTTCGTCTTTATGGTAACAGGGAATGTCGGTACCGTTCGGTTGATGCCGTATGGGCCTTTGCTGTTCAAGGCATCTGTGGAAATGTAGTAAGTGCCTTCTATGTGATAAGCGTTCTCCTTCCGGGTAATGCTGAGATTGATAGGCATGTTTAATTTTTCCAAATGTACGGGGTCTATATCCACAGTGACAGGCTGACTTTTGTATATCGGAACATCCACCAGTCTTCCCTTGGATTTATATGTTGTGTAAAGTTTCAAGTCTTTTACCGCTTGAGCTGCGATGTTTGAGGATTTGATAATTTGCATTTCGTTATCCAGTCCATAGTTCTGGTTTAGTATTCCTAAAGTAGAGGTGGATTTTATATTGTTCGAATTGCTTCTTCCCTCATTCTCCCCTTTTACATACATTTTTGCGTAAGTTTCATACACAGATGGGGTATATCTTAATTTGATGAACGCGATGGCAAGACATACTAAAAGAGACAGGACAAACCAATGCCAGTTTAAAATCACTGTGCGATAAATGATCTCAAAGTTAATGAGATGTCTGATTCCGTTGGATGACTCAACCTCTTGCTGGGTGTTGTTTGTTTCTTCTGACATAAAGATGTGTAGTTTTTTAGTTTACAAAGTTAAAGTTCAAAACCGATGCAAAGTTAAGGAATATTTTTGACAATAACCTTCATTCGTTTGGTTTTTTGATGAAATAGAACTACTTTTGCATCTGTTTTCTATATTAATAAATAATTGCAGGTATGAATTTTATAAATAACCTTTTGGGAAAGAAGGATCATGGAGAAATGAGAACCGGCGGCATGGAGGATTACATGTCGCTTATCCGTGTCTATTTTCAATCTGTCATAGCCGAAAATGTCGGCATCACCAACCTGGCCATGCTGCCGGATCTGCGGACCTTCAAAACTTCTCTTAAAATACCGACTTTGCACAACAAATTGGGAGTGGGAGAGAAAATCCAGTGCAAGAAAATGCTGAAGGATCTTTACAAGACCGACGATGTCTTTTTCAAGGAAGTGGATGCAAGTGTAAAGAAAAATTGCCGGAAGATGCAGGATGTGCAGACCTACCTGATACAGTTCCAGAATTTTACACAGGACATCATGATGTTGACGGGCAACCTGATGAAGTTCAAACTGCGTGTTCCTTCTTTCTTCAGGAAGGCCATTTACCAAATGACAGAGAAGACCGTGGCCGACATCTTCGGCAAAAACGACTATTCTGATGCGGGAGTGCTGAAAACAGTTGTCGCCATTCGCCAATACAACAAACGGTTGGGATTCTCGCAAAAGTGGGTCACTGATTTCGTGTATCAAGTCGTGATGCTGGCCAAAAAAGAACCCAAACCGAAGGAAGGGAAAGGGTAGGCAGTTCCCTAATTGGGAAAAATTACGATTTTTCATGGATGAAATTTTGTCATGTGATGATTAATTCATAACTTTGTAGTCAAAAATAATCTGATGGCTGATGACAACAGGACTTTGACGCTGTTTGCAACCCGCTTGAGGCAGATGATTCTTCATTATCGAGAGGTAAGGAAGGAAAATGACGAACTGTATGCCATGGTGGATACCAAGGAGCAGGAAATCAAACGGCTGGAAAGTCAGTTGGAGCAGGCCAGAAACGACTATAATAGCCTTAAGATGGCGAGGATGGTTGAATTGACAGATGGTGACATGGAGTCTGCCAAGAAACGTCTGAACCGCCTGATTCGGGAAGTGAATAAATGTATAACGCTGCTTAGTTCTGGTAACTGAAGCTCAGTTTGATGCGTTATGGCAGAAGAGAATGATAAATTACATATAAGGTTGCACATTTACGATACTGACATTCCCGTGAACGTAAAGCGCGAGGATGAATATTTTTATCGTGAAGCGGCAAGGCTTATCAATAGTACCATCAACACTTACGCTGATTTGTTCAAAGGCAGAAAAAGCGAGAAGGAGGTACTGTATATGGCAATGATCGATATTTCCTTCAGATACATGAAAGATAAGGACAATAAAGATACGAGCGTGTATGATGATATTCTTAAGAAGCTGACGGGTGAGATTGAGGAGGCATTAAAGTAGAATATTAACACATAATTATAATAACAATGATTACGATAATTGTTGCCGTGGCCGCACTCGTTCTGGGAGGGCTTTGCGGATACTTGTTTTTTAGGTACGTTGCAACGGGAAAGTTCAACGAAATGATGGAAACTGCCAGAAAAGAGGCAGAGGTGTTGAAAGAGAAAAAACTTCTCGAGGTCAAAGAAAAGTTCTTGAACAAAAAGGCTGAACTGGAAAAAGAGGTGCAGAGCAGAACACAAAAGATCCAACAGAATGAAAATAAGCTGAAACAGAGAGAACTTGGCCTGAACCAACGGCAGGAAGAACTGGGACGGCGCAAGCAAGAAGTGGAACAGCAGCAACAGAAAATAGACCATGACAAAAAAGTTCTTCTTGTAAAGCATGAAGAACTTGAAAAGATGCAGTTGCAGGAGCGTGCCAAGTTGGAGGAATTGAGCGGACTCAGTGCCGAAGAGGCAAAGAGCCGGTTGGTGGAAAGTCTTAAAGACGAAGCCCGTACCGATGCTGCCGGCTACATTAATGAAATCATGGACGAGGCCAAACTGAACGCCAATGCGCAGGCAAAGAAAATCGTCATTCAAACCATTCAGAGGGTTGCCACCGAAACGGCCATAGAAAATTCTGTCAGTGTATTCCATATCGACAACGATGAAGTGAAAGGCAGAATCATTGGTAGGGAAGGTAGGAATATCCGTGCCTTGGAGGCTGCCACCGGGGTGGAAATTGTTGTTGACGATACTCCTGAGGCCATTGTCATCAGTGCGTTCGACCCCATCCGGCGTGAAGTATGCCGTTTGGCATTGCACCAATTGGTTGCAGATGGACGCATTCATCCGGCCCGCATCGAGGAAGTGGTTTCCAAAGTGAAGAAACAACTGGAGAATGAGGTGATAGAAACCGGAAAGCGTACGGCCATCGACCTTGGCATCCATGGGCTGCACCCGGAATTGATACGTATTGTCGGAAAGATGAAATACCGTTCAAGTTATGGGCAGAATCTTTTGCAGCATGCTCGTGAAACCGCCAACCTCTGTGCCGTGATGGCTTCCGAGTTGGGACTGAATCCCAAGAAAGCAAAGCGTGCCGGATTGCTGCACGACATTGGTAAGGTGCCTGATGAGGAGAGTGAACTGCCGCATGCACTTTATGGTGCCAAGATTGCCGAGAAATACAAGGAGAAACCCGACATTTGCAATGCCATAGGAGCACACCACGATGAAATTGAAATGAATACCCTTTTGGCTCCTATCGTGCAGGTGTGCGATGCCATCAGTGGTGCCCGTCCCGGTGCCCGTAGAGAAATTGTAGAGGCGTACATCAAGCGACTGAACGATTTGGAGGCAATTGCCATGAGCTATCCCGGTGTTACCAAGACATATGCCATTCAGGCGGGCCGCGAGTTGCGCGTAATTGTCGGGGCCGACAAGATGGATGATGTGGAAACAGAGGCTCTGTCTGGCGAGATTGCCACCAAGATACAGAATGAGATGACTTATCCCGGACAGGTGAAAATAACCGTTATCCGGGAAACCAGAAGTGTTGCTTATGCAAAATAATGTAACGTTGTGAAATATTGAAATGGCGTAGATGATGCAGGTGCTCCTGTCGTTGTCTCGCCATTTGTCATTTATGCGAAAATAACCTTTATTATTGAGAAGAAGATGAAAAATAGTAAACTGTACGAGGCAGACGACAAAATGATAACGCTCATAGCCGACAATTACAGTCTTCTGGAAAGTCTTGGAAGATTTGGCATCAATATGGGATTTGGCGACAAAACCGTGAGAGAGGTTTGCGAGGATCAGCATGTGGATACCGATACGTTTCTGGTAATCGTGAATTTCACAATCAACGGTTCCACCTATGGCGGTGAGAAAGTGTGCATCCGGACACTATTGCATTATCTGAAAGCCTCTCACGAATATTTTTTAGGTTTCCAGTTGCCCAATATCCGGAAGGAGTTGATGGCTTCTTTGGACGAAAACGACAATCTGGCGCGCCTCATCATGAAGATGTATGACGACTATGCCCATGAGATAAAGGTACACATGAAATATGAAGAACAGCATGTGTTTCCCTATGTGAACAGACTTCTGAGCCAGGAGGCTGTCAGCGATTATGACATAGAAACATTCTCCAAGCATCATGGGCAAACCACGCAGAAGTTGAAGGAACTGAAAAACATCATCATCAAGTATCTTCCTTCAGACGCTCTGCGAAACAATCTGCTCACCTCCGTCCTGTACGGACTGTACAAAAACGAAGAATGGCTGGATCAGCATGCCCGGGTGGAGGATTCTATTTTCATACCGGCCATAAGGGAAATCGAACATAAGCAGAAGCAGAACGATGTGAGTGTCAATATATCCCGCATGATCAGCCATCCTGACAGCACGGAGACGTTGAGCGACAGAGAGAAGGAGGTCATCGTGAGCCTTGTACAGGGAATGAGCAACAAAGAAATTGCCGAACACCTTTTTATTTCCATCAATACGGTCATTACCCACAGAAGAAACATTGCCCGCAAACTGCAAATACACAGTCCCGCAGGATTAACCATCTATGCCATTGTCAATCATTTGGTAGATATATCTTCCGTGAAATTGTAAGATCGTCATTTCTTCCAACCGGAATGTAAGGAAACGTTATGAAGCCGATGGTGTTGTTGTTTTGGCTGTTGCCGGTTGTGGGAAACGTTTATGTGCTGTGGCACATTTGGCGTCTCCTGCCGGCCATGCCTTGGGTAAAGACACTTGTCGTTGTGCTGATGGTCTGTGCCTTTCTCTTGCTGTTTGCCGGAGTGATGGGCACACGCATGGGACTTTCCATGCCCTTGCAAACGGTGGTTTATGAAATAGGAACCTCGTGGCTCGTCATCCTGCTCTACCTTTTCATGGCATTTCTGCTGCTTGATGTGGGCAGGTGGCTGCGTTGGGTGCCGGCTTCGTTGCTTAAAGACAGTGTGGCAGGTTCGCTCGGCATATTGGGTCTCATGCTCGTTCTTTTCTGCTATGGCAACATGCGCTATCATCATAAGCAGAGACAGCCGTTGGAGTTAAAAACCGAAAAGAAGATGGCGAGATCGCAAAAGATGGTGATGATGAGCGATCTGCATTTGGGATTCCACAACAGGAGAGCAGCGTTTGCCCGTTGGGTGGATTTGGTGAATGCGGAGCATCCCGACCTCATACTGATTGCCGGCGATATCATTGACGTGAGTACTGCACCACTTGAAGAGGAAGGAGTGGCGGAGGAGTTCCGCCGGCTGAACGCGCCTGTCATTGCCTGTTGGGGAAATCATGAGCATTATGCGGGCGCATCCCGTTCTTCCGATTTCTATCGCGATGCAGGAATCATACTCTTGCGCGACAGCGTGATGGAGTGGGGCGACATTTGCATTGTGGGACGCGAGGACCGTTCCAAACAGCGAAGAAAGCCCCTGGCTGATTTGATGAAAGGCATCGACCGCTCCAAATACGTCATATTGCTGGATCACCAGCCCTACCATTTGGAAGAAGCCGAGAAAAACGGTGTTGATTTCCAACTGAGCGGACACACGCATCACGGGCAGATTTGGCCCATATCATGGATAACGGATGCCCTGTACGAGTGTGCGTCCGGTGAGTGGCAACGTGGAAAAACACGTTATTACGTGAGCAGCGGAATGGGAATATGGGGCGGAAAATTCCGCATCGGCACACGGTCGGAATACGTTGTTGCCACCCTTGAACAGAAATCCTCCAATGATTGAACAAGATAGGAAATGAACAAACTGATGGGCTTTTTGAAAAATTGGACGTTGCCGGTTGCCATGGGGCTCGGCACGTTGTTGTATCTGTTGTTCGCATCCATGCCAGCCTTGCAGAAGGCCGGTGCTTTTTTTGACTCCTTTTTCGGAGAACTAATGCCCGTTTTCATGTTCCTCGTGCTGTTTGTCACCTTCTGCAAGGTGGATTTCCACCAGATGAAACTCCAGATGTGGCACCTGTGGGTAACTCTCTTCCAGTTGTTGTTCGTCCTCGTTGTGGTTGCGGTTATTCTGTCGGTGGCCAAGGAAGGCGACAATAAAGTGCTTTGGGAGGGCATCCTCTGCTGCATCATCTGCCCCAGTGCCTCTGCTGCCGCTGTGGTCACTGCCAAGTTGGGCGGCGACATTGGCTCCATGACCGCCTACACATTCCTTTCCAACTTCATGGCAGCCCTTATGATTCCCCTTTTTTTCCCGTTGATAGAAAAAGGAGTGAACATCACTTTCCTGACCGCCTTTTGGACGATTCTTCAAAAAGTGATGTTGATATTGGTGGCACCGCTGGTTTTCGGATGGTTCGTGCGCAACTATGTTCACTGGCTGTACAAAAGAATCATGGGCATTTCCAATCTCGCCTTCTACTTGTGGGGATGCCTGCTGTCCATTGTCACGGGCATGACCGTGAAGAACATTGTCAACAGCCATGCGTCCGCCTCTCTCTTGGTTGCCATTGCCGCTGTCTCCCTGCTGTTGTGCATATGGCAATTTGCGGTGGGCAAATACATCGGGCACTTTTCCCGTTCCGCTGTCAATGCCGGACAGGCCTTGGGACAAAAAAACACGGCTTTTGCCATTTGGACGGCATACACCTATCTCAACTCCATTGCATCGGTAGGTCCCGGTTGCTACATTTTGTGGCAAAACATTGTGAACAGTTGGGAAATATGGCTGTACCGCAAGCATAATGCAGAGCAACCGGACAATAAAGCGAGGGCATAGGTTTCACCCTGATGAAAAGACGGACTACACACTTTTTCATCTTCCGGTCACCCAACAAAAGTTAATTGCGTTAATTTTTCCACCGGATTTTCCGCAGGGTTCACTCACAAAATAGAAAAGTAAGGGATGATCCGTTGGAAAATCGGGAAAAACGGCGGAGCCATTTTTCGGAGCCGTTCCGGTAATTTATGCCTACTTACACCGCAATTTGGCATATTTTACCGGGTAAGTAAGGCTTACTTACATGGTAATTTGGCATAAATTACATGGTAAGTAGGCATAAATTACCGGGCAGAATTTGTCAATATTTTTCAACTCGCTGTATGCCAGTCGTTTGCCAAACGCCCGTAGAATCGCGTATTTGGGCGCGCGGAAAACTTTTTTCAGAAAACGGCCGTTTTTCGTGTTAAAGGATTTGGACGAATTGTTAATATTCGTTTCGTTTCACGGTGTCCGGTATATGGACAGGCTTCCTTTCTTACAACTGTAATTCTTCTTTCAAGAATCGTGAGGTGAATCCCTTGTCGCTGCCGGCCACCTGTTCGGGTGTTCCCGTTGCAAGCACCATACCGCCTTTTTTTCCGCCTTCCGGCCCCATGTCGATGATATGGTCGGCCAGTTTCATCACGTCAAGATTGTGCTCGATGATGATGACTGTATTTCCCCGGTCAACCAGTTTTTGCAATACCCCCATCAGTATGCGGATGTCTTCGAAATGCAGTCCTGTAGTAGGTTCGTCAAGGATGTAAAGGGTTTTCCCCGTGTCCTTCTTGCTCAGTTCGGTGGCCAGTTTCACGCGCTGGCTTTCGCCGCCCGAAAGGGTGGTGGAGGGCTGTCCCAGTTTGATGTAGCCCAGTCCCACGTCCTGGATGGTTTTTATTTTTCGGAGTATGTCTGGCACATTCTCGAAAAATTCCACCGCCTGGTTGATGGTCATGTCCAGCACGTCGGCAATGCTCTTTCCTTTGTAGCGCACTTCAAGCGTTTCGCGGTTGTACCTTTTTCCGTGGCACACCTCACAGGGAATCATCACGTCGGGCAAGAAGTTCATTTCGATGGTCTTGTAGCCGTTTCCCCCACAGGCTTCGCACCGTCCCCCCTTCACGTTGAAGGAGAATCGTCCCGGTTTGTAACCCCTGATTTTAGCCTCCGGGAGATTGACGAACAGCGAGCGGATGTCGCTGAACACTCCCGTGTAGGTGGCGGGATTGGAACGTGGGGTGCGGCCCAAGGGCGACTGGTCCACGTTCACCACCTTGTCGATGTGATTGATGCCGTCGATGCCCTTGTAGGGCATGGGCTTTTTGAGCGAACGGTAGAAGTGCTTGCTGAGGATGGGCTGTAGGGTTTCGTTGATGAGCGTGGATTTTCCCGATCCGCTCACTCCTGTCACCACAATGAGTTTTCCCAGTGGAAACTCCACGTCGATGTTTTTCAGGTTGTTTCCCGATGCACCGTGAATGACAATTGTCTTTCCATTTCCTTTTCGGCGGTACACCGTCTTTTGGTCGCCTTTTTCGGTTGTTGAAATCTGTGTGGGCAATTCTATTTTCTGTTCGCCGTTGAGATATTGCGAAGTGAGCGTGTGCTGTTTCAGCATTTCTGTAGGCGTGCCTTGGAACACCACGTTGCCGCCTTTGCGTCCGGCTTTGGGGCCGATGTCTATCAGATAGTCGGCATTGAGCATCATGTCTTTGTCGTGTTCCACCACGATGACCGTGTTGCCGAGATTTCTTAAATCCTTCAGCGAGGCAATCAGCCGCTCGTTGTCACGCTGGTGCAGAACGATGCTCGGTTCGTCTAAAATATACAATACGTTCACCAGTTGGGAACCGATTTGCGTGGCCAGACGGATGCGCTGGCTTTCGCCTCCCGACAGGGAAACCGACTGGCGGTTGAGCGACAGGTAGTCCAACCCTACGTCCAGCATGAACTGGAGGCGTGTGCGTATTTCTTTCAAGACTTCCACCGCAATGGTTTTCTGCTGGGAGTCGAGATGGTTTTCTGCTTCGGCCAACCATTCTTTCAGTTCACCGATGTCCATCTGTGCAAGTTCCGAAATGTTTTTGTCCCAGATGCGGTAGGAGAGCGACTCGCGATTGAGACGCTGTCCGTGGCATTCGGGGCATGGGGCCGTGGCAAGAAACTGGTCGGCCCATTTCTGTCCGCTTGTGCTGTCGTCGTTGTTGATGACATTGTTGAGATATTTCACGATACCGTCGAACTCCACGAAATAGTCGCTCGAGGTATGTACCACCTCCTTGCTGATGCGCACCGTTTCGAGCGAGCCGTAGAGGATTTCGCTCAGCGTTTCTTCGGGAATGTCTTGGACGGGTGTTTTCAGATCGTAGCCGTTGTTCTGAAGAATGGCGTCAATCTGCCAGAAAATCATTTGGTTTTTGTATTTTCCGAGTGGGACAATGGCACCGTTGTAAATGGACAGTTTGCGGTCGGGGATTACTTTCCCCAAGTCGATTTCATTGATGTAGCCCAGGCCTTTGCAGCGTGGGCATGCTCCTTCGGGCGAGTTGAACGAAAATTTGTTGGGGGCAGGGTCGCCGTATGAAATGCCCGTGGTGGGACACATCAGGCGACGGCTGTAGTATTTTGCCCGGTGGGTGTCCCTGTCCAATATCATCAGCAGTCCGTCGCCCTGTTTCATGGCCGTGCCCACGCTCTTTCTCAGTCGCTCGTCATCTTTGGGCTGCACCTGCAAACGGTCTATCACCACCTCGATGTCGTGGTTCTTGTATCTATCTACCTTCATGCCCCTTGCAATCTCGGTCATTTCGCCGTCTATGCGAATGTGCAGGTAGCCCTTTCGGCGCATGTTTTCAAACAGTTCCCGATAGTGTCCCTTGCGTTTTCTTACCAAGGGAGCCAGTATGTAGATTTTTTTTCCAGTGTAGTCGTTGTGTATCATTTCCAACACCTTTTCCTCGGTATATTTCACCATCTTTTCTCCTGTGGCATAACTGTATGCTGTGCCGGCGCGTGCAAAGAGCAATCTCAGGAAATCATAGATCTCGGTGGTGGTTCCCACCGTGGAGCGGGGATTCTTGTTGGTGGTTTTCTGTTCGATGCTGATGACCGGGCTGAGTCCGGTGATTTTTTCCACCTCCGGCCGTTCCATCCCTCCCAGAAAGTTGCGGGCATAGGCAGAGAAGGTTTCTATGTAGCGGCGTTGCCCTTCTGCAAAAATGGTGTCGAATGCCAACGAAGATTTTCCCGATCCGCTCAGTCCTGTAATGACGGTGAGGCTGTTTCTGGGTATTTCCACATCGATGTTTTTAAGATTGTGGACACGTGCGCCCCATACATTTATCTTTTTGTCTTCTCTTTCCATGAACTGTTCCTGTCTAAAAAAGGCGATTCTACGCCCACCTTTAATTGTCCTGCACCTCTCCTCTTTCAGAGTATCCTCTTAGCAGATTCACGTCTTTTTTAATGTCGTAAACCATTCCGTCTGCCCCCTTGGCTTTGACCAGAACAAAATACACGCCCTGCTTCACGTCCTTCCCGTTGAATTTTCCGTCCCAGCCTCCGGCCGGATGATCCCATTCGTAGAGTTTTTGTCCCCATCGGTTGAAGATGTAGGCGTGAAATTCCGTCAGCGAGCGGTAGCCTTCCTTTGCCTTGTAAATGTCATTGATGCCATCCCCGTTTGGCGAGAAAGCGTTGGGCATTTCCAGTTTGCTTTCACTGATGTTCACCCTGATGGATCCCATCTCTTCCCAATATTCCTTGGTGTAGGCAACGGTGTCGTTGCCCGACACGAAAGTGGCGTAAAGTTCTATTCTGTGGGCACCGGCTCTCATGAACGTGTATTGGGTGTCTTGCTCGTAGCGCACCAGATAGGGCTTGTCTTCTCCTTCCATGGTGAATCGCCATTCGTAGGAGGCCCGGTAGGTACCAACATTCTCGGGGTTGGCTGTAAACTTTCCTTCCAAAGGAGCACTGCCCGCATAATTTGTACTTTCTTCCTCTTCTCCGGTACTGTTCACGAATACGGCAGTGGGACTGATACTTGGTTTCTCGTCTGCTCGGCAAACCATGGCGGCAAGCAAAAGTGTGGGAAATATAAATAATCTTTTTATTTTCATTTTCGTGATATATAATTGTGCAAAAGTACGGATTTATTTGTAATTTTGTGCTATCTTTGCAAAAAATAAAGTGTGCATGGCATGATGAATCGAAATCCTTTGCATGCGTCACTGTCCTGTGATGATGAAAAATAAGATGATTATGAGAAATATACCAAGATATATGATGCTGTTCTTCTTTTCATGGATTTGTTTGGGTATCGCCGCTCAAACCAAGTCGTGGAAAGAAATGCACAAGGTCAAGAAAAAAGAAACCGTCTATGGCATCGCCAAGGAGTATGGCCTTACCGAAGAGGAATTGCGAAAGGCCAATCCGGAAATGAACAAGGAAGGCTATACGCTGAAAAAGGGCGACTATATTTTTATTCCTTATCCTTCAAAGGCGGCTGCCACGGTGTCGGCAAGTGCCCCGTCAAAGACGGGCAATGCTGCCGTGAGCGGAAAAGCCGTGAGGGTGGGAGTGATGCTGCCCCTGCACGACATGGATGGCGACGGCAGGCGCATGGTGGAGTTTTACAGAGGCGTGTTGCTGGCTTGCGAAGATTTGAAGAAAGAAGGGGTATCTGTAGATGTAAAGGCGTGGAATGTAGGCATTGATGCAGACATAAGGCAGACTTTGCTGGCCGAGGGAGCAAATCAGTGCGATGTGATCTTTGGCCCTCTCTACACGAAGCAAATGCCGGAATTGTCCAAATTCGTGAAGGCATACAACATCAGGTTGGTGGTGCCTTTCTCCATCGGCGGCAACTATGCGGAAGACAATTCCAACATCTATCAGGTGTATCAGTCGGACAAGGATTTGACCGATGCGGCAATCGGGCAGTTCTTCAATCGGTTTCACCTGTTCAACGTTGTTTTTGTGGACTGCAATGACAAGAACAGCGACAAGGGCGGTTTCACGTTCGGGCTGCGAAAGAAGTTGGAGGAAAACAATATAGACTATCGTATCACGAACCTGACCAGTTCGGACGAAATGTTCGTCAAGGCATTTGCCTTGGACAAGCCCAACATCGTGATATTGAATACCGGTCGTTCGCCTGAACTGAATGCCGCATTGTCCAAACTGGATGCTTTGAGGGCGAACAACAAGGGTCTGGCCATTTCGCTTTTCGGCTACAATGAATGGTTGATGTATGAAAAGTATAGTTTGGACAAATTCTATCAATACGATACGTTTATTCCATCTTACTATTATTATAATCCGGTGAGTGCGAAAACCCAAAGTCTTGAGTCGGATTATCGGAAGTGGTTTGGAACAAGCATGATGAATGCCCTTCCTCGGTTTGCCATTACCGGATACGACCAGGCAACGTTCTTCTTGCGGGGCATTCATCTTGAAGGAAAGAATTTCAAGGGAAACGTTCCCGACAAGGATGCGGTGCAGACCTCGTTCAGGTTTTATCGGAAAAACAAGAACGGGGGCTGGCAAAACCGGATGTTCATGTTTGTGCACTATAATAGAAACAAAACGATTTCAACGATTGTTTTCTAAATGAAAAAGACGCTTATTGTTTCCGCAATATTGCTGTGGGTGGCTTGGACGGGCGTCCGGGCGCAGATAGGGCAGTATCGCAACGATTTGAGCTTGGGCGTAAACGGGGGGTATGTGTTCAGTACCTTGGGATTCACGCCCAAAGTGAATCAGACGCAGCACGGAGGATTTGCAGGCGGTCTTTCTTTCCGTTATGTGTGCGAAAAATATTTCAGCACCGTTTGTTCTGTCTATGCAGAACTGAACTATGCGCAAATTGGTTGGAAAGAGAGCATCCTTGACATGAACGACAGACCTGTTGTCAATAAGACAACGGGTGTGGCCGAAAAATACAGCCGCACGCTTAACTATGTTCAACTGCCGGTTTTCGCCCATTTGGCTTGGGGAAAAGAAACGAAAGGTTTTCAGTTCTTCTTTCAGGCGGGGCCTCAGTTTGGCTATTATCTGGGCGATAAAACGGAAATGAATTTTGAACTCGACAAGCGCAACGTGACAGATCGTGTGAATAATGTGGTAAGACAGGACACCATGGCTGTGGAAAACAAACTGGACTATG
This sequence comes from Prevotella sp., assembly GCA_022773395.1. GTDB lineage: Bacteria > Bacteroidota > Bacteroidia > Bacteroidales > Bacteroidaceae > Prevotella. The sequence goes on along the minus strand of JALFBL010000062.1, from coordinate 78,805 downwards.
GCATTGCCGTCGGAGCCGGAGTGGAATATTCTCATCCCAAACTTGGACATTTCCTGCTGGAAGGCAGATATTATTACGGACTGGGAAACATCTATGGAAATTCCAAGCGCGATTATTTCGCAAAGTCAAATATAGGGAATATCGTTTTGAAGATTACTTATTTATTTAATATTATAAAAACAAGAAAGGATTAATTTTATGTTTGAAGGTCAACCCAAAGGGCTATACGCATTGGCGTTAGCAAACACAGGTGAGCGTTTCGGCTATTATACCATGATCGCCGTTTTCGCTTTGTTCTTAAGAGCCAATTTCGGACTCACGCCGGGAGCGGCAGGCGCGATTTACAGTGTATTCCTTGGTTTAGTCTATTTTCTTCCTCTGGTCGGCGGCATTATGGCCGACAAGTTCGGATTTGGAAAGATGGTAACCATCGGAATCATCGTGATGTTTATCGGTTATTTGTGCCTTTCCATTCCCTTGGGAAGCGGAACCGTGGCAATGATAAGCATGCTTGCGGCTCTTCTCTTTATCAGTTTTGGAACGGGGCTGTTCAAAGGTAATCTGCAGGTGATGGTCGGTAATTTGTATGACGACCCGAAATATGCAGACAAGCGCGATTCTGCTTTTTCCATTTTCTACATGGCCATTAACATTGGTGCTTTGTTTGCTCCTACTGCTGCTGTGAAAATTCAGGAATGGGCAGAGAAGAGCCTTGGCTATGCTGCCAATGATGCCTACCACTTCTCGTTTGCAGTGGCTTGTGCCTCGTTGATTCTGTCAATGGCTATTTATTATGGTTTCCGGTCAACTTTCAGACATGTAGAAGGCGGTGCGCGCAAGGTGAGTGCCGATGCAGAAGAAGAAACGTTGACACCCGAGGAAACGAAATCCCGTATTGTTGCCTTGTGTCTGGTGTTTGCCGTCGTTGTGTTCTTCTGGATGGCATTCCATCAAAACGGTCTTACGCTGACATACTTTGCCAATGAATTTACCCAAAAGACATCTACGGGCGTTCAGAGTATGGCGTTTGACGTGTTCAATTTGGTGATGATTATCTTGATTGTTTACGGATCATTCTCCTTGTTCTCGAGCAAGACCTCAAAGGCAAAGACCATCTCTGGATTGGTTATTTTGGGTGCTATAGGAGTGTTGCTCCTGAAGTATAACAACTTGGATGGTTCTGTCGATATCAGTGCGCCGATATTCCAGCAATTCAACCCATTCTATGTTGTGGCATTGACGCCCGTAAGCATGGCCATCTTTGCAAGTTTGGCTGCCAAGAAAAAGGAGCCCTCTGCTCCACGTAAGATTGCCTATGGTATGTTGGTGGCGAGTGCAGGTTTTCTCGTAATGATGGTTGCTTCGCTCAACTTGCTTTCACCCAATGCGCAGAAAGAAGCAGGCGATGCTGCTACATTGGTGTCTGCCAATTGGTTGATTGGAACATATCTTGTTCTTACGTTTGGTGAGTTGTTGCTCAGTCCGATGGGAATCTCGTTTGTAAGCAAGGTTGCTCCTCCTAAATACAAAGGAATGATGATGGGAGGATGGTTTGTGGCCACTGCATTGGGAAATCTGCTTGTTAGTGTTGGAGGCTTTTTGTGGGGCGATCTTCCTCTTAAATATGTATGGGCAGTCTTTATAATCTTGTGTCTGCTCTCTGCAGCATTCATGTTTGTTATGATGAAGCGTCTGGAGAAAGTAAGCTGAAAAGTCTTTCTGCATCTTGTAGATAGATATTGTCTGAAATTGTAAAAAAAAACGGGTCTCGAAAGTTGCTTGTCCAACTTTCGAGACCCGTTTTTTATGCGATATTCCTTTTCGGGACAGGAAATGCGCTCCAGTTCGGACTGATTTCCCTATAAATAAGGATTGTGCGTTTTTTGTGAAAGTGATAATTTTGCATCCGAATACAAATGCATTTGAATACAAAATACGCGATGAAAAGAAATTGTTTATTCCTTATTGCTTTCACGGTTGGAACCTCTCTGTCAACAATGGCGGCAGGTGCGTACAGTCCAACCGAAAGCCTTGACTTGTTGGATTCCTCACGGGTGAGAACGCTCGATGAAATTGTGGTGCTTTCTCAGCCTAAGGAGGTGTTTCGGCTTCGCCAGCAGCCTTTGAGTGCTACCATGGTGTCAAAAGATGAGTTATCGTGGCTTGGTGCGCACGACCTTCGGGAACTTTCCTCCTACGTCCCTTCGTTTGCGATGCCAAACTACGGTTCACGCTACACGTCGTCTATCTATGTCCGAGGTATAGGCTCTCGCATCAACAGCCCTGCCGTGGGCATCTATATGGACGGAATGCCCATCATGTGCAAGTCGGCTTTCAATCTCCACACCTACCAGTTGGAACGCGTGGATATTCTCAGAGGCCCGCAGGGAACGCTCTATGGACAAAACAACGAGGGTGGCATGATACGTATGTTCTCGCTGAATCCCATGAACTATCAAGGCACTGATGTTTCCATAGGTGCAGGCACCCGATTCTATCGAAATGCCGAAATGGCCCATTACCAGAAAGTGAATGGCAAGGTGGCTTTCTCTTTGGCAGGATTCTATAATGGGCAGAACGGATTTTTCCGTAACCAGACCACCGGTGAGCGTGCCGACAATTATGATGAAGCCGGGGGAAAGGTGCGGTTGGTGCTTAGACCCACATCTCGCTGGAGCATCAACTATATAGCCGACTATCAGTATGTGAACCAAAACGGATTCCCCTACGGAAAGTTTGATCTTGCCTCCGGTGTTGTCCAACAGCCCTCCACCAACTACCAGAGCAATTACAGACGTAACGTGTTCAATACAGGACTTTCCGTCGATTTGAGCGGCAATGCTTTTGAACTGAACTCCACCACCACTTATCAGTATATGAAAGATTATATGATGATGGACCAGGACTATCTGCCGCAAGATTTCATGCATTTTGAGGAACGTCAGTTCCAGAACTCCTTTACACAGGAATTTTCCGTGAAGAGCCGCCAACCTGTGGGTGGGTTCTGGCGATGGGCCAACACTGCTTTTTTCTCTGCCCAATGGCTTAAAACCAACTCACCTGTCTATTTCGGCCAGGAGATGAACAAATGGCTTTCCGCCAGCATCACCCAATATGCTTATCAGGGCATGCTCATGTCTATGGTGAACAGGATGGTGGCGCAGGGGATGAGCGAAGAGGCTGCCAGAAAACAGGCTGAGGCTGCCATCGCACGTGCCGGAGGGGTCAACATTGAAATGGACATGGGAACGGTGTCCGGCCTTTTCCGTACACCGCAGTATAATATAGGTGTGGCACACGAGTCCAATTTCAATATCACGGACCGACTGATAGCCACATTGGGACTTCGCTTCGACTACTCGCACGTGTCCATCGATTATGCCACTGGCACAGTGATGTCTCTTGATGAGAGTGTGATGGGACAAAAAGTGCAGGCCACCGTTTCCTCGCTCCTGAAAGACAAAATCCACAATCGTTTCAACCAACTGTTGCCGAAATTCGGATTGCTCTATCGTGTCGACCGTACAGGAAGCAATGTATATGCCACCGTAAGCAAAGGCTACCGGGCAGGAGGCTACAACATGCAGATGTTCAGCGACATCCTTCAGAGCGAGTTGCAACGGTCGGCTCAGAAGGCGCGCGGAAACATGGACATTGAACACACGGACGATGACTATCGGCGCATAGCCAACACAATTGCCTATAAACCTGAGACCTCTTGGAATTATGAGGCAGGTGCCCACATCAACCTTTTCGGCAACAGCCTGCATTTGGATATGGCTGCTTTTTATATGCGGGTGCTCAACCAGCAACTCTCAGTGATGGCAAGGGGATTCGGCTTCGGACGCATGATGGTGAACTCTGGCAAGAGCCATAGTTGCGGCATTGAAGCGACATTCCATGGAAGGGTCTTCGACAACCGACTGGACTGGGGTGTGGGCTACAGTTACACCCGTGCCATCTTTGATGAGTATGTGGATTCTGTACTCACCACCAATACTGCTGTCAACTACAAGGGAAAATTTGTTCCATACGTTCCTCAGCACATGCTCTCTGCCCGTGCTGACTACCAATTCAATTTCGGCCATGCGTGTCTCCGCTCGATTATTTTAGGAGTGAATGCCAATATGCAGGGAAAAACCTATTGGGATAATGCCAACACATATTCACAGAAAATCTATGCCGTGCTGGGCGCTCATGCCGATGCTGATTTCGGATGGCTGAAAGTATCGCTTTGGGGACGCAATCTGACCGATACACGCTACAACACCTTTGCTTTTGATAGTGGCGCCACTGGCGAGACTTTGTATTTCGCACATCGTGGCAGCCCCTTCCAGATGGGACTGGATTTCAAAGTCCATTTCTGATACAGTTGATTGACAACGAAAAAGGACACCCCGAAAGTGTCCTTTTTCTGTGATTCCGTTGGGGTTCGAACCCAAGACCCACAGCTTAGAAGGCTGTTGCTCTAATCCAACTGAGCTACGGAACCCAAAGCGTTTGCAAAGTTACTGCATTTTGCGCTAACCACCAAATAAATTGGATAAAAGTTTAGGAGTTCATGGAGAGAAGGAACTCCTCGTTGCTGACGGTTCTCTGCATACTGTCGTGGATGGTGTTCATGGCCTCAATCGGGTTCATGTCGGCAATGTACTTGCGGAGAATCCACATACGGTCGAGCGTTGTCTTGTCTTGCAAGAGATCGTCACGACGTGTGCTGGATGCCACCAGGTTGACGGATGGGAAGATGCGCTTGTTGCTGAGACTGCGGTCGAGTTGCAGTTCCATGTTTCCTGTACCCTTGAACTCTTCGAAAATCACTTCGTCCATCTTTGAGCCTGTGTCTATCAGGGCTGTCGCTATGATGGTGAGTGAACCTCCTCCTTCAATGTTGCGCGCTGCACCGAAGAAACGTTTGGGTTTCTGTAGTGCATTGGCATCAACACCACCGGTAAGTACCTTGCCGCTGGCGGGGGCTACTGTATTGTAGGCACGGGCAAGGCGCGTGATGGAATCGAGGAAAATCACCACATCGTGCCCACATTCAACCATTCGCTTTGCTTTCTCAAGCACAATGCCCGCAATCTTTACATGACGCTCGGCTGGTTCATCGAACGTAGATGCAATGACTTCGGCATTAACGGTACGTGCCATATCGGTCACTTCCTCAGGACGTTCGTCAATGAGCAGCATCATCAGGTAGGCTTCGGGGTGGTTGGAGGCAATGGCATTTGCGATGTCTTTCATCAAGATGGTCTTACCCGTTTTGGGCTGGGCAACGATGAGTGCACGTTGTCCTTTTCCAATAGGAGAGAACAGGTCCACCACCCTTGTGCTCAGATTTGTTGTCGCCTTATTTCCGCAGAGTGTAAACTTCTCATCAGGGAATAATGGGGTAAGATGTTCAAACGGAATACGGTCTCTTACCTCATTGGGATTTCTTCCATTGATTTTGTCAACGCTGGTCAATGGAAAATACTTCTCACCATCATGGGGAGGACGTACATGGCAGTCGATGACATCGCCTGTCTTAAGGGCATATTTCCTGATTTGCGCAACAGATACGTAGACATCGTCGGGTGAAGAAAGGTAGTTGTAGTCACTGGAGCGAAGGAATCCGTAACCATCGGGCATTACCTCAAGAACTCCGTTGGCTGTAATAATATCTGTAAAATCGTATTTGGAAATATTGTTTTCTGCCATGGGAGAGAAAGCCGGAGAGGACATGACAGGCGTAGGAACGGTAGGATTGTCGAATATGTCATAACTCGGAATGGCAGATTGGTCTTCAATGGGCAAATCAACAATGGGGATGAAGTCGGTTCCATCTCCGGGATCTCCTTGCCAAACTCCTTCTGCAATGGCCTCGCGCGTTTCTTCAGCAGCCTCGTTGTGGGCATTTACCTTGGCTTGCAACTGTGCCAGCAGGTCGCTGTTGTCTTCGGCATTTTCGCCCGAATCGTCATCAGCCTTTCCTTGTGCGAATTCAGCCTCTGGAATAGCCATGTCGTCAGATCCTTCCGGAAAATCTTCTTTCTCTTTGAATGGTGCCGTTGGCTCTGATACATTTGTTTCTTCAACGTTCATTTCTTCTGGCATGCCAGGTTCTTGTGCCACTTCTGGTTTTTCTTCTGTTGTCTCTTCAAAAAGATTAGCCGTAGGAATTTCTTCTGTCTTGGGCTTTCTGCCACGTGCTTTTGTTGTTTTGGGAGCAGTTTCCGCTTTGGCCGTTGCGTGCGTTTCTTCCTTGTTTTCCTCTGCTGCGTTGTTTTTCACAACCTGTTCAGTCTCCGTAACCATTGCTTCTTTGTTTTTCTTTAGATCGAAATTTTCGCCTTCTTTTCCTTTTACGGAATATACACGGTCTGTGTCTTTTTTGGCGATGCGTGTTCGTTTTCTTTTGGCTCCCAGTGGATTTTTGTTTCCTTCGGCAATGGCCTGTTGGTCAAGGATGGTATAGACAACCGACTCCTGACCGTCTTTTGCGTCTATTTTTACCCCTAATTCGTTCGCAATATCTTCCAGTTCGGAGATATTCTTAGATAATAATTCTTCTTTGCTGTACATATAAGTATATGCCGTATTTCGAGATTAATGTTTTGGTTTGATTTTGTTTCACGAGTGGAAACAAATGGATTTCTTTTAAAACGTTGCAAAGGTACATAAAATAATTGACAACGAAACATCCATCCCCTTCTTTTTTATGTACAATTGCTATTTTTGTTGATTGTGGCAGTTTGGGACGTTTGCTGATGAGACTGTTTTTGAAAGTCCAGACCCGGAAAGGCGAAAGACAAGGTGTCAACGCTTAATTTCCAATTTCAGAGAGTTCAAGCCATCTCATCGACTTCTCATCCAACTCGTCTTTCAGCACAGGAAGTCTTTTGCTTTTTTCGGTGAGTTCGTCAATGCCGAGTGTTCCGCTGCACAGTTCTTCCTCGATAGCTTTAATTTCATGTTCTATGGCTGATATTTCTGTCTCGAGTTGTTCAAATTCGCGTTTCTCTTTGTATGACATTTTCCGGCGCAGGTCGGTTCTTTGTGTTCTTTTTGAAGAATCTTGTTCCGTTTGGGCATTCGTTGTCTTGGGAGAGTTCTTTTGGGGGCTTTCTTTCGACTGTAGCGAGTTCCATTCTCTGTATTGCGTGTAGTTGCCAGGGAAATCCTTTATGTTTCCATTTCCTTTAAATACCAAAAGGTGGTCAACCACTTTGTCCATGAAATACCGGTCGTGGCTGACAACAATGACGCAGCCCGGGAAGTCGGCAAGATATTCTTCCAGTATTTGAAGTGTTTGGATGTCCAAGTCATTGGTAGGCTCGTCCAGCACAAGAAAGTTTGGGTTCTTCATCAGCACGGTGCACAAATAGAGTTTTCGCTTCTCGCCTCCGCTCAGCTTGTAAACGTAGTTGTGCTGTTGATCGGGCGTAAAAAGGAAATTCTGCAAGAATTGAGAAGCCGAAAGATGTTTTCCGCCTCCCATGTCTATGTATTCTGCCACGTCCGTAACCACGTCGATGACTTTTTGCTGTTCATCGAATTTCAGTCCTTCTTGCGAGAAGTAACCAAATTTGACCGTATCGCCAATGTCAAAGCTCCCCTCATCGATGGATTCGAGTCCCAACAGCATTTTTATGAAGGTGGATTTTCCTGTCCCGTTATTTCCTACCACTCCCATTTTTTCGTAGCGCGCAAAGTTATAGTAGAAATCCTTGAGGATGATTTTGTCTTCGCCGAATTTTTTTGAGACATACTTGCATTCAAAGATTTTTGAACCGATATACACGCTTTTGGATTTCAGGCGTATTTGTCGGTCTTCAATCCTCTGTTTGGCAATTTTTTCAAGTTCGTAGAAAGCATCTTCACGATAGCGGGCTTTGTGTCCTCTGGCTTGCGGCATCCTTCTCATCCAGTCCAATTCCTTGCGATAAAGGTTGTTGGCTTTTGTGATTTCCGTTTGCATGTTTTCAATCCTTTCCTGGCGTTTCTCAAGATAGTAGGCATAATTGCCTCGGTATGTATAAATGGTGCGGTTGTCCAATTCCAATATGAGGTTGCAAGTGCGGTCCAGCAAATACCTGTCGTGGGTCACCATCAGCATCGTTTTGTTTCCCCTTGACAAATATCCCTCAATCCATTCTGTCATGTCCAAGTCCAAGTGGTTGGTTGGCTCATCCAGAATCAGAAAGTCGGGGTCGGTCAATAAGACATTTGCCAATGCCACCCGTTTCTGTTGGCCACCGCTCAGTTGTCCCATAGGCTGGCTCATGTCTTTTATCTTCAGTTGTGTGAGAATTTGCTTGGCACGGTGCACTCTTTCCTCGTTGCCTTGATGGTTGAAGCATGCGTCCAGAACGGAATCTTCAGGATTGAAGTGCGGAGTTTGGCCGAGAAATCCTATTTTAATATCTTTGTGATAGATGATTTTCCCCTCGTCATAACTTTCCTTTTGGGTGAGGATGGACAGCAGGGTACTTTTGCCGGTTCCGTTTTTGGCAATCAGTCCAACCCTTTGTCCTTCGGCTATGCTGAATGAAATGTTCTTGAAGAGCATTTCAGCGCCGAAAGACTTGGTAAGGTTTTGAACATCCAGATAGGGGGTTGCCATAGATTGAATTTCTGATTGGTGAAATGTTTTGGAAAAACAGGTTGCTTAAAGACTTTTGTTGATGTTTTCTATGTAGTCCAGCACTTCGTCTCTTCCTGTCTTGTGCGTTGAGCTGGTAATGATGTAGGGAGGGAGGATTTCCCAAAACTCTTCCAGTTTTGTCATGTATTTTTCCGCATTCTGCTTGGCCTTGGTGGGGGTGAGTTTGTCTGCTTTCGTGAAAATGATGGAAAACGGAATCTTGCTTTTCCCAAGCCAATTGATAAATTCCACATCGATGGCTTGCGGGTCGTGTCTGATGTCGATCAGTACAAACACGTTGATGAGCTGTTCTCGCTGCAGGATATAAGATGCAATCATCTGCTCCAGCTTGTTTCTGACCGTCTTGCTGTGTTTGGCATAGCCATATCCCGGAAGGTCAACGATGTACCACTCGTTGTTCACGATGAAATGGTTGATGAGAAGCGTTTTGCCGGGAGTGGCAGAAGTCTTGGCAAGCCCCTTGCTGTTGCAAAGCATGTTGATAAGGCTTGATTTTCCTACGTTGCTTCTGCCGATAAATGCATATTCTGCCTTTGTGTCATTAGGGCATTTTTGAACGGTAGGGCTGCTGATAGCGAATTCTGCTTTGTTGATTTTCATCCTATAACTGTATTTTTGATGCAAAGATAAGATTTTTTCGGATTAAAACGCTATATTTGCAATCAAAAAATGCAACAACAATACCCGTCTCTCGTGTTCGAAAAAGCGGTGTCCGAGTTATCCAAATTCCCTGGAGTAGGCCGCAAGACCGCTCTTCGCTTTGCTCTTTATTTACTGAGGCAAGAGGAAGAAGAGGTGGCTCGGTTCGTTGAAGCCATTGGAAAGATGAAACAGAAAGTGAAATATTGCAGCATCTGCCATAATATCAGCGACACGGAAACTTGCTCAATCTGTTCGGACCATAGGCGCGATGCCAGTACGGTTTGTGTGGTGGAGAATATCCAAGACGTGATGGCTGTAGAAAACACCCAGCAATATTCAGGACTTTATCATGTTTTGGGAGGCATTATCTCTCCGATAGAAGGTATAAGTCCCAGCGATATTGAAATCAATTCATTGATTGAAAGGGTGAAAGAGGGGAATGTCAATGAAGTGATATTGGCCTTGAGTGCTACGATGGAAGGAGACACCACGAATTTTTATATTTCACGGAAGCTGGCATCTTACCCAGTGAAACTGACAGTGATTGCCCGTGGAATACCCGTTGGAGACGAGTTGGAATATACCGATGAAATAACTCTGGGACGGTCGATAATCAATAGAACACCATTTAATGGATAGAACAATTAAAATCTTGAAGGGAATCTTTTATTCCCACATAGCCGTGGCATTGCTGCTTGCTCTGCTTTTCGAAACAGACGTTTTTGAGTGCGGCAACTTCACGGAAGATGCAAATGCACGTTTCGTCACTCTTTCTCTCATGGAGCTGGCAACCATTGGGTTGATACCTTCCGCATTGTATCTGTTTAAAATCAAGAAGATACACAACGACTTGGTAGAACTGCAGCCAGAGGCACTGCTAAAATGGGGAGTGATACGCCTTGATATGTTAGGGCTTCCGCTCGTCCTTAATACCTTATTATATTATATGACGATGAGTCCGGCCTATGGCTACATGGCCATAGTGCTGCTTCTTTGTCTGCTCTTTGTGTATCCCGGCAAAACAAGGTGCGAAGCCGAAATTTCTGATATGTGATGAAACTGACAGTCGTTATAGTCAACTACAATGTCAAATACTACGTGGGACAGTGTTTGATCAGTATGATGCGTGCTCTCCAAGACATTGAAACGGAAATCTACGTGGTGGATAACCATTCGCACGACGGAAGCGTGGAATACTTGCAAGAAAACTTCCCCGGTGTCCATGTCATTGCCAGCAACCATAATTTGGGTTTTGCAAGAGCCAACAACATTGCCATCAGGCAGTCTGTGGGGGAATATGTACTGCTTTTAAACCCAGATACAGTGGTCGGTGAAAACACGATTTCCGAAAGCATCTCTTTTATGGATGGCCATCCCGATGCAGGAGGCCTGGGCGTGAAAATGCTGAAGAGCGATGGCACTTGTGCCAACGAAAGCCGCAGGGGACTGCCCACGCCGCTCACTTCCTTCTATAAAATGAGCGGCCTATGTGCCCGTTATCCACAAAGCAAGAGGTTTGGACGCTATTACATGGGCTATCTGCCTTGGGATGAGCCGGCACAGATTGAAGTGGTGAGTGGGGCTTACTGCATGCTCAGGCGCAGTGCCTTGGACAAGATAGGACTGCTGGACGAAGATTTCTTCATGTATGGAGAGGACATCGACCTTTCATATCGGCTGCTGAAAGGGGGCTATGCCAATTGGTATCTCCCTGTTCACATCTTGCACTACAAGGGGGAGAGCACCCATACCTCGTCTTTCCGCTATGTACATGTGTTCTATGAGGCCATGTTTGTCTTTTTCAAGAAACATTACGGACACATGAGTTTTCTGTTGAGCATTCCCATAAAGGTGGCCATATATACCAAAGCGTTTTTTGCACTGGTCAATATGCTGGCGAAAAGCGTTGGAAAAATGTTAGGATTCACGTCAAGAAACGGCAATCGGTTTCCCGAATATCTGTTTCTCGGGAGCAGGGAGGCGAGGGAAAAGTGCGAGACTTTGGCCAAAAGAAAAGGACTCGCCATGAAGTTCGTGGAATGTGACGAGAGTTCTCTGCCCAATGGCCACTTGCAACTGCCTGACAATTTCAGTCCCCATGTGCTGACCCACGTGGTGTATGATGTTGACGCCTACAGCTATGACTCCATTCTGCGCATTTTCTCTTCACATCCCTTCCGCAACGTGATGATAGGGACTTATTATAAAGACAAGAACATGATTATAACCGACCAGGAAATATTTCTATGACCGACAACCCACGTGTGCCCATGGTAAGACTGAGAGCCATGGAACCGGAAGATTTGGACATACTGTATCATATTGAGAATGATAGGGCTTTGTGGAACGTAGGGGTATCCAACGTTCCCTATTCCCGTTATGTGTTAAGAGACTACATCGCCCATTCAAGAAATGACATCTATGCAGACCGTCAGTTGCGTCTTATGATTGAAGATGAGGAGCGGCAGGTGGCAGGCATTGTGGATTTGGTAAATTTCGAACCGCAGCACCGAAAGGCGGAGTTGGGCATTCTGGTACGCAGTGAATACAGAGGAAAGGGCATTGCCACCGCTGCCCTTCGCGAAATGTTGTCTTACGCCCAAAACACCATCCATCTGCATCAGGTATATGCCTTTGTCGATGCAACCAACGAATTGTCCGTCAACCTGTTTTTGAAACTGAATTTCCGGAAAAGCATGTTTTTGAAAGACTGGTTGTACGATGGCTCAAAATACCATGATGCCTTCATTATGCAATTTTTTTTATAAAAAACAGATGTTTGTTTTGGTAATATATAAAAATATTCATACCTTTGCAACCGCTTAACAGATTAAGGCTGTTGGTGCGTTAGTTCAGCCGGTTAGAATGCCTGCCTGTCACGCAGGAGGTCACGGGTTCGAGTCCCGTACGCACCGCAAAGCCCCATCCGTATCAAGCAAACAGGTGCGTTAGTTCAGCCGGTTAGAATGCCTGCCTGTCACGCAGGAGGTCACGGGTTCGAGTCCCGTACGCACCGCACGAGGATGTGTCAACAATACATCCTTTTTTAGTTGTGCCGAAGTACTGCAGGGAAGTGTTGAATCATCCTTTTGCTGATTTCATGCCCACGATACATGTTTCAGTTTTGATCACTGTCTGTATTCCTTCCCAATACTTATCAATAAACATTAACAGTCCACCCAAAATCCTTTAACACGAAAAACGCCCGTATTCTGAAAAAAATCCGTACGTCCCTATACGCCAATTTTCTTGGCTTTTGCAAATCGTTGATAGCGAGCTTTCTACGAAAGACACTCATTTTCTGGCTTCCAACCAATCAGTCCTTGCTTTTTAATTTTGAACGGAAATTCTGCGGAAAATCCGACTGAAAGTTTAACGCAATGAACGTTTCTGGTACATAAAACTTAAAGAAACTTAATTTTTAGTATTGCAGCGTGACATTTTGCATATTTGCGTCTATATATAGATAGAATGACAAACGACGAACAGATACTCATGCAACCAGTATGCGGTAGCAGCGACAAAGACTTTGGACTGCTGATAAACCGCTATGGCCCTGCGCTCATGGCTTTCGTGGGTCGTATCGTTGTGCAGCAGGAGGACGCCGAGGACGTGGTGCAGAACACGTTTGTTGCCGCCTACGAGCACCGGAAAGACTTCAATCCGGAGAAAGCATCCGTGGCTACGTGGCTACAGCGCATGGCCTATCGCGAAGCAATGCGCCATCTGCGACGGCAACGGCGGAAGGTGTTGCTGCCGATTGACGTGGGCGAGGGATTCCCCGACGAACTGCCGGCAAACACGACTGCCGAACGGCTTGACGAGGCCATGCAACGTCTGGCACCTGAAGACCTGATGCTATTGCAACTCCACTATTTCGACCGGTGCTCTCTGAAGGAAATCGCCTATATTACAGGCTCGTCCGACAATTCTCTCAACCGTGAAGTGTCTCGGCTCACCAGTCGGCTTCACCGAATACGACAACGACTCAGAATCATCTTAACACGCATGAACGATGAATAACGAAGAACTCTTACGCCAAGCCTTGCAGCGGCAGAACGACCGCGCGGCACGACTGAAAATGCCTGATGACATGGAGCGGCGCGTGATGCTATGCATAGAAGAACCGAAAAGGCTCCATCCGTCATTTTGCGGCAGTGGCTGGCAGAATGTACTGCGCATGATTTCGTCTATAGCAGCCGTTGGACTGATTGGGCTTTTCATTGCAGTTTATGCACTGGAGGACGGCAAGAAACCACGGGATGCGGCTTCGCAAAGCACCAAGAACATCGTTGATTTGCCCCAAGGAAGCACCCTCTTGAATGTATATGCTGAACAAAACGGGAACAGGCAAATAAGTTACACACAATTAAGACAAATGATCTATGAAATCCATTAGACAGATGGGAGCCGTCGCAATCGCTGCGCTGCTCCTCACAGCATGCAATCCGGTCAAAATGAAAATGCACACAACCATATATGCAGACGGTTCGTGCATCCGAGACGTCAGCTACAGCAACGTGATGCCCAAGGCAATGCGCGACTCGGTGTGGCCCGATGGAAAAACAGGATGGTCGCAACCTATGCCGGAATGTCTGAACATCGATGCGTTCTGCAAATCACACACGGATATAGGCAAAGGCGACACAGTAACAACCACATTCAGTTGTCCTTTTTCCAACGTGGAAGAGATGTGTGGGCAGACACCACTGCAACTCAATGGCACACGCCTGAAGTCCAAAGCCAAACTGGACAAACGTTTCAGATGGTTCTACACCGATTACACCTTCACCGAAACATTTTTGTGCGTGGGCGATACCTTCAAGTTGGATGCCAAAACGTATGCCAACAAGGACATTGTCAGTTACTGGTTCACGGGCGAGCCGAACCTTGTGCAGGGACTCAGCGGTGCAGAGGCATCACTGAAACTGAACGAGATAGAACCCTTTGTCAGCAGGTGGCTTAACGACAATCTCTTCAAGGTGGTCTTTGATTATGTGGTCAGCCGTTACGATTCCATTCCCAGCCCGCCTGTCAGCCGCGAGCGCTTCTGCGAACTTCACGACTCCCTTTTCAACCATCTTGTGCAAGACCGGGATGATTTGCTGTTGTATGCTCATGCCGGTGATGCCTTCCGTGACTTTTTTCACTCCGACGCATACGGCATGTTTTTCGATGACGAAACGCCGTTGGGCAAGGAACTGAACACGGAGTTGTGCAACCGTCTCAACATTTTCTGGTTCAATGTTCCCTACACCCTTACAATGCCTGGCACCGTTATCGACACGGGCAGAGGCACACAATATGGCGACATCATATTCTACCCCTTCACGGGCGAGCGTCTCATACCCGGCGATTATACAGTCACGGCCACATCACGGGTGACAAATTATTGGGCTTATGTTGTAACGCTCCTCGTCATGGCAATTGCTGTTACAAGCATTTTTTATCGAAGAAAGAAATAACCGATGCTCAACCGCAATGCTGGGAAATGGAGAATAAAAAGAGGAAGTACCTCACTTTTTTTCTTGTGTCAGGCATAATCTAAGAAATATTATATACATTTGCAACACATTTCTTATTTAATAAACAAATCATGAGAAGAACAAGATTTATTCTTTCAACGTTGGTTGTCGTTATGATGATTTCGTGCGGAACCACCAGCACGGTGCCCATTACGGGGCGTAAGCATCGTTTGGCTGTAACAGACGAACAGGTGCTTGGCTTGAGCCACCAAGAGTATGCCAAATACATGAAATCGGCAAAGCTCTCCACCAATGCTGCCAATACAGCCATGGTGAAGAGGGTGGGGCAGCGGCTTGCCCATGCCGTGGAAACTTATCTGAAAGGAAACGGATATGCTCAGGAAGTGAAAAACTTTGCCTGGGAGTTTAATCTCGTGCAGGGCAAAGAGGTGAATGCTTTCTGCATGCCTGGTGGAAAGATTGTGGTTTTTGAAGGTCTGCTTCCCGTTACGAGGGACGAGGCTTCGCTGGCGATTGTACTGGGACATGAAATTGCCCATGCCGTGGCAAAGCACAGTGCCGAACAAATGACAAAATCTCAGAATGCATCTACCGGACTGCAGATAGGCAGTGGTGTTCTTTCTGCCATCGGTGTCAGTACAACCACCAACCAGGTGCTTACTTCTGTTGCAGGCCAAGGATTGTCGCTGCTGAATTTGAAATATTCCCGTAGCAATGAAACCGAGGCCGACCACATGGGGCTTGTCTTTGCAGCTATGGCTGGCTACGATCCCAATGTGGCGGTTAGTTTCTGGCAGCGCATGTCGGCCAATTCTGCAGGCACTGCCATTACGTGGCTGAGTTCTCATCCGTCAGATGCACAGCGCATTGCGGATATTCAGAAGCGCATGCCTGAGGCCATGGCTTATTATAGACCTGCTGCGACCGCAAGCAAAATTCCCGCAACCAAGAACGGCAGCAAGAAAAAAAGATAGTGTCCTTTTCAAGGCTTTTCCCAAAAGTAATGCGTCCGAGCAACATTGTCGACATGCCTGCCACAGTCAACCGTTTCTGGTGTCGAAAGGGGTATATGGCGATAACGTTTTTCGGACGCATATTCACAGGTAATCAGGATGATGCCGACAGGTTCAACCGCTTTTTTGATTCTCTGAAAAATCATGAGATGATTCATCTCCGCCAAGCCCAGAATACATGCGACAACTGGTTCCTTTTTTACATATTGTATCTTTGGTATTCGGTGTGTGCCTTGCGTTATGTCCGCAAAATCCATAACGCCGCTTATTTTTTGAATCCATTCGAGATAGAAGCATATACCCACATGTACAATTTGCACTATTTGGAAATGTTTGAAAATGGCACTGATGGATGGAGAAAATTCGCAAAAATGCCATTGGAAGAAAGAATGGAATGGGTTTTAAAATTAAAAATATCACATAAAATTTGTAGGAAAAAGAAAAAAAACGTATCTTCGCAACATCAAAAGATAACTTAACATGTACGAAGTATGATACACTATTTCGCAGAAAACCTTTGGCAATTGTGGGCCTTGCTGGCAGTAATCTGTCTTGTCCTTGAACTGACAAGTGGCGATTTCTTTATTATGTGTTTTTCAATCGGTGCAGTTTGTTCTGCCGTGGCATCCGTGTTCGGACTCAGTTTTTATGGAGGCTTGGCGGTGTTTTCGGTAACTTCCATACTCTCGCTGTTTTTTGTGCGCCCGTCGGTCGTGAAATACCTGCATCGTAACGAAGACAGGCGTCTAAGCAATGCCGATGCACTTATTGGACGAGAAGGAAAGGTGAGCGAGAGCATTGAAGCGGCAGGCTATGGCAGAGTGGCTATTGACGGAGATGACTGGAAGGCTGTTTCGGTTGACGGAATCCATATCAATAAGGGCGAGAAAGTTCGTGTTGTGGAATTGAACAGCATCATTGTCACGGTAGAGAAAGTTTAACAAAATTGTCATATTATGGATATTATCACTTATGTTCTTATCGCAATCGTTGTTTGCGTATTGATTCTTGTCAAGAAGAGTCTCATCATCATTCCCCAGTCAGAAACAAAGATAGTGGAACGTCTCGGTAAATACTATGCAACGTTGCAGCCGGGTATCAACATTATCATTCCCTTTATCGACCGCGCGAAGGAAATTGTCACTCTTACCCGCGGTCGTTATATCATGTCCAATTCCATTGACTTGCGAGAGCAGGTGTACGATTTCGACAAGCAGAACGTGATTACCAAGGATAATATACAAATGCAAATCAATGCATTGCTCTATTTCCAAATTGTAGATCCGTTCAAGGCTGTTTACGAAATCAGCAATTTGCCCAATGCCATAGAGAAACTCACGCAGACCACCTTGCGTAACATCATTGGCGAACTGGAACTTGACCAAACGCTGACATCGCGCGACACCATCAACACCAAACTTCGTGCAGTGCTCGATGATGCCACCAACAAATGGGGTATCAAGGTGAACCGTGTGGAATTGCAGGACATCACTCCGCCGGAAAGTGTACTTCAGGCAATGGAGAAACAGATGCAGGCTGAACGCAACAAGCGTGCAACCATTCTTACCAGCGAAGGTGAAAAACAAGCGGCCATCTTGCAGTCGGAAGGCGAGAAAACCAGTACCATCAACCGTGCTGAGGCCACCAAGCAGCAGGCCATTCTTTATGCAGAAGGTGAAGCTGAGGCGCGCATTCGTAAGGCAGAAGCTGAGGCTGTGGCCATTGAGAAAATTGCCGAGGCTGTTGGAAAGAGCACCAATCCGGCCAACTATCTCTTGGCACAGAAATATATCCAGATGATGCAAGAGTTGGCACAGGGAGACAAGACGAAGACCGTTTACTTGCCTTACGAAGCCACCAACTTGTTGGGAAGCATCGGTGGCATCAGGGATTTGTTCAAAACAGAATAAACTTATATTTCGGGCGATGTGGCGTTGCCTGCTTTCAGGTCGCCACTCGCCCTTCTGCACGACCGTTCCACCGTTTCTGGTATTTTGTTAGAAAGAGGAACGCCTTTGTGCATCATCATATTCTTGTCACCTGTTTGACACCCCGCACGTTTCTTATTTTCTTGACAAGCGTTTCCAATTTTCCCGTATCTTCAACGTTCACGACAATTGCTCCGCTAAACAGTCCGTCGTGGCTGTCTATGTTGATGCTCCTCATCATCACATTCGCCTCTTTTGAGATAATGTTGGTGACATTGTTGACGATGCCGATGTCATCGTTTCCCACAATTTTCAGCGTGATGGAATATTGAGAGTTGCCTTTCCCGCTCCATTTTGCCCTCACAATGCGATAGCCGAACCGTTTGCGGAGTTCCGGAGCATTGGGACAGTCGGAACGGTGGATTTTGATACCGCCATTCACGGTCACGAATCCGAACACATCGTCACCATAGATGGGGTGGCAGCATTTGGCAAGTTGGAAATCAATGCCTTTCAGGTTCTTGTCAATCACAATGACGTCATCACTTCCGTAAGTAATTTCTTCATTCGGGTTTTCGTAGACAAATTCCTCGGCGCTTTGCACGGTTGCATTTCCTGCCATAGCCAGTCCCTTGTCGTGTCGCTGCACCTCTAAATATTTCTCAATCACCCCGTTTGCTTCCAGTGTTCCATCTGCTACCTGCTTGTAGAAATCTCTCGTTTCTTTAAATCCGAGTTTTTTCACCAAATGGTTCATCACGCTCTCTTCTATCTCAATCTTGCGATTTTTCATGCGTCTCTCCAGCATTTCTCTCGCAAGGTTTCCTTCTTTTACCTGGATGTCTTTCAGGGCCAGGCGTATTTTTGATTTGGCACGGCTTGTCTGCACCGCGTTCAGCCAGTCCACTTTGGGCGTTTGGCTGCTGGACGTCATGATTTCCACCTGGTCGCCCGAATGTAGCGTATGCCTGATGGTCTCCACCTTGTTGTTGATGCGCGCACCAATGCATTGGTTTCCGATTCCCGAATGGATTTGGTAAGCAAAGTCAAGCACGGTTGCCCCTTTGGGGAATTTCAGCAATTCGCCTTTGGGAGTGAATACGAACACCTCATCCTCATACAAGTCCATCTTAAACTCGTCAATCACTTTCAGGTTGTCGTCATTGTTCTCCAATGCTGTTCTGATGTTGTTCAGCCATTCGTCCAATCCTCCCTCGCTCTTCACCCCCTTGTATCGCCAGTGGGCAGCCAGTCCATGCTCTGCTATTTCGTCCATGCGGGCGGTTCTGATTTGCACTTCCACCCATTTGTTCTCAGGCCCCAATACGGTGATGTGCAGACTCTCATATCCGTTGCTTTTGGGCACAGTCAGCCAGTCGCGCAAGCGTTTGGGATTGCCTTGATACATATTGGTGATGATGGCAAACACCTGCCAGCATTGTGCTTTTTCCTGTTCGATGGGCGAATCCAGGATGATGCGGATGGCAAACAGATCGTATATTCCCTCGAAAGCACATTTCTGTTTCTTCATTTTCTGCCAGATGCTGTGAATGCTCTTGGTTCTTCCTTTCATGTGGAAGGAGAGACCTGCCTCTTTCAGTTTGGCTTCAATGGGTTCGATGAATTTGCTGATATAGGCGTCACGGCTTTTCTTTGTGGCATTCAGTTTGTCCTTGATGAGGTAGTAGGCATCGTGTTCAAGATACTTCAGTGACAAGTCTTCCAGTTCACTTTTCAACTTGTAAAGTCCCAGTTTATGGGCGAGTGGGGCATAGAGATAGCTCGCCTCTTCGCTTACTTGTCTTTTCGCTTCCACATTCTCACTCTCCTTGATGTGGCGCATCAGGTTTACGCGGTCTGCAATCATGATGAGAATCACGCGCATGTCTTCTGCAAATGAAATCAGCAGATTCCTGAAATTCTCGCTTTCTATCACCGGGTTCTTCTTGTACAGTTCTTGAATGCGCACCAGTCCGTGTATAATTGTGTAAACGTTTTCTCCGTAGGTTTCCCTAACGTCTTCGATAGGCATGTGTCCGTTTATTACGCTGTTGTACAATAGCGTAGCCATTGTTCCATCGCGCTTCAGTCCTTCTTCCTCCACGGCAATGATGGCGGTCTGCATACTGTGCAGCACCGTGTTGTGTCCAAAAATGTCTCTTGAAATTGCGTTGTTGTCAAATAATTCTGCAAGATGCGCATACATTTTTTCCTCATCTCCGTCAATCAGTGACGGGTGTATCAGCGACATCAATTTCCGAAACCCTTCGAAGGTTTCGGTTCTTTCCGCTTCCGTGTAAAATTCCTTTGCCACCATAAACTTTTTCTATTTCATACAAAGATATAATCTATCTTTGTCTTTTTGTCAGCTGTCGCCGATTATTTATGCTGCCTTTCGTTGTTTTAACAATTAACATGCATTTCTTCTTTTGGTTTCTCCCCTTTGGGCGCAGTCATCATTAGAAATATCCCCTGTCTGCCTCTATTCTGTTTTCAACGGCATCGGGAATCATCGGGAAGAAGTCCATGCCCGTGATGCGTTCGATTTCATCTACATTTGTGGCATTCGAGAACATTTTTCTGCTGTTCTTGCTGCTGTTCTGATAAATGAAACCAATGGCCATAGGCGTTCCACGCATCATGTAAATCACCTTGAAAAACTTCTTCGGAACCACGATTTTGTTTTTTCCAATGGTGCGGTGTCTGATTCCTTCCAATATCGGGCCACAAACAATGTACACCTCACCGTACTTCTTTGCCCATCTGCGGCAGGCCATTTCCAAATCGTTCCATCCCTCGTTGTTCAAAGCGTGCACTTGTGGACAAATGTTGGTGAGCAGGAACGTCTCTTCCATTGCCTGTCTGTCCCACCGGTTGTCACCGGCAGGGCACATGTGCCCACGGTCGAATCCTGTATTGAAATAGTCGTTGAGCGTTGCTCTCGGAATCTTCACGTCCATGTCCTCATGAAATGCAAAATGTTTTCTGCTCACACTTCCGTCAACATGGTCGGCTGTCAGTCGCCAAGCCACCCAGTTGGGTATTTTTGCCTGGAAGTTATAGTTTGTTGTGTATGCCTTGCGCTGGAGCAGAAGACCTTGTGCATTTCTCATTTTTACGGGCTGCTGCATGAGGCTGCCATCAATCCCGTGCTTTCCCTTTCCATATTCTTCGCTTGGCCTGCTCGCCATCTTTCCGCAAGTTGCCAGTACAATGCCCAACAGTGCGATAACCATTATTTGCAGTCTATTCTTCATCATGAGTGCGAAATTAGTGTTTTATGATGAGAATACAAAAAAAACGGACAGAAATGTGTCCGTTTCATTTTCTGCGTGAATTTACTCACGTCTTTCATTCTGTTATTTTACATCTCTCAGATTTTTCATCTATGCCGTACGGTATTCGCTACCGTTGTACATCATCTCACTGGCTTCCATCCAACTTTTCTTGATGGCTTTCCAAGCCGTTTTCAACATGTTCACTGTCAATTTTCTCATAACATTTTCCTTTCTTAAAATCTTTTTACCTTGATGATGCGCTCATCAAACAATCAATCTTTCACCTTGACCACCCGTGTGACCTGTCGTTATCCCTATTGATTTCCGATGGTGCAAAATTAATGCATTTCCTCCATCCGGCAAGAAAGACAATGCGAATTTGTTGGCAAAGCACCCTATTTTTGACCCCTGTCAATCGGGTTGATTCATATCAACGCCATGCGGCTTGATTCTTACCAGATCTGCCAGTTTTCCTCTTTTGTCTATCACTTTTCGATGCGAAACTACGATGGTGATGAGCAGAGAGGCGACCGATGTGCAGAGGATGGCAGCCACCATGACAGCCGTCAGTGCCACGCTTTCCCATGGTTGAAAGCCAGCCACGAGCATTCCGGAGAGCATGAAAGGAATCAGCACGATGCCCAAGGCTGACAAGTGGGCCAATGCGGGTAAATAGGCGCGCTCCAAAGCACGTTTGACAATGGGCGCAACCGCCTGCAACCATGTGGCTCCATTGCCCACCTTGTAATAATAGGTGTCGCTGAAACGGACAAGACCTACAAAATATTCGCGCAATGCCACAGCATTGACATTCACGCATCCGGCCAACAGAATGCCCGCAATGGGAACCAACCAACGGGCATCCCATACGTTTCCGGGTCTGACAACCAAAAACAGGACATACATGCCCACCAGCAGCACGCTCGCCAGCAAACTTCCCCACACGGGCAACAACATTCGGGTTCTTCTCAATTTGCCTTGCCTGGCCACCATCCATGCAGCCGTGAAAGTCATTACAACCAGCCACAACACGTTCAGCACAACGTGGTTGAACCTGAACATCCAGTGCATATACATGCCCGTCAATGCCAATTGTACCAGCATTCGCACAATGGCAGTGGCAGCCAACCGTAAAATCTTCACTTTCAATGCGGCAAATACATAGAGCGGCACTGCCAACAGCAACAGTCCCAGCACAGTGCCCATCATTGTCATTTCCATTCTTTCATTCTCCTTCCGTTTGTATTTCGTTCAACTCTACAGAGCGGCGAGTGCGAGTCAAAACCACCAAAGCCCCTTCTGCAGCCATTCCGGTACAAATGCCCAATTCTTCCTCATCGTATATCCCGTCCACCAGCACGACATCCTTCTTGTTGTCAGCGGCTCTCTCCAACAATTTCCGGTGCATCTCTTTTTCCGTCATTCCCTGCTCCCGTTCATCGGGCGACTTCAAGGTCAAGGGGACATACGCCATCCTCTTTCTCATACTTGCCGCCGACCATTCCGAAACGACCTCGCCGTCCAAGCAGACGTACCCCTTGTCCAAGGGTATCACTCCCAGAATAACATGCAGCAGCAACGTATTGTATTTTTCATTCTCACCGCCTACCCGTATCACTTTTCCACTTTCCACAACAAAAGACAAGCCGTTGAAAATATCCTTTCCACCGACATTCAAACTTGCATCTTTCACCTCAAGAATCATCATGCCACAAAATTACTCAAAATATTTTTATCCCGCCTTCCCCTCCTGTTTTTTATTTGCAGACAAATCTCATTCCCTGTTTTGGACGGAGCGTTCCGGATAAAAAACAATCAGTCTTGGAAATACACGCGTTTCACCCTACTGCTGATGCCGGTGAGCACTTCGTAGGGGATGGTTTCCAGGCAATCGGAGAGAACGGTGACAGGCAGATGGTCGCCGAAGATTTCCACACTGTCGCCTTCTTTGCAGTCAATATCGGTGACATCGACCATCGCCACATCCATGCAGATGTTGCCCACATAGGGGGCTTTCTGCCCGTTTACCAGACAGTAGCAGTTGCCGCACCCCAAACGGCGGTTCAGTCCGTCGGCATAACCAATGGGAATGGCGGCAATCATGCTGTCTCTTGCGAGAACGCCCTTGCGGCTATACCCCACCGTTTCGTCCTTTGAAACCTTGCGTAACTGAAGGATGGTGGTTTTCAGCGTACTTACATTATGGAGAATGCGGTTGTCACGACTATCTATGCCATACAGTCCCAAGCCCAGACGACACATGTCGAGCTGGCGTTCCGGGAAATGCTCTATGCCAGCACTGTTGTCCATGTGACGAATAATCTTGTGGGTGAAAGCTTCCTGCAACTTCCGGCTGCCTTCTGTGAAAAGTTCAAACTGGCGGGCAGAGAATGCGTCGAAATCATCGCTGTCGCTTCCCACGAAATGCGAGAATACAGAACGGGGGATAAGAGCATTCTGGTTTTTCAGCCTGTCTATCAATTCTTCCATATCCTCCTTGACGTTGAAACCAAGGCGGTGCATGCCCGTGTCCAATTTAATGTGGACGGGATAGCCCGTGATTCCCTCCTTGCGGGCAGCTTTGATCAAAGCGTCCAACAGGCGGAACGAATAGACCTCAGGCTCCAAATCATAGTCGAACATAGTCTTGAAAGCCGACATTTCCGGATTCATGATCATGATGTTGCCCGTGATTCCGCTTTTGCGCAGCGTCACACCCTCGTCAGCCACGGCCACGGCGAGATAATCCACCCTGTGGTCTTGCAGGGTTTTGGCAATTTCCACTGCCCCAGCCCCATAGCCGTTCGCCTTGATCATGCAGACAAGTTTGGTTTCGGGACGAAGGAAAGAACGGTAGAAGTTCAGGTTCTCCACCACAGCGTTGAGATTCACTTCCAATATTGTTTCGTGCACTTTCTGCGCCAGCAAATCCGTCAGACGGTCGAAACCGAACTTGCGCGAGCCTTTCAGCAATATCACTTCATCGTGAAGGCTGCGGAACACATCGCTGCCGATAAACGACGGCACATCCTCGAAAAAATATTTTTTTGCCACGTCCATCACCTCTGCCTGCGCCTTGATTTCCGTGCCGATACCGATGAATTTCTCCACGCCCCGCTCCTTGGCCAGATGCGATACACGGGTATATAAAGCCGCTGCCGGCTCACCGCTTTGGAAAATGTCGCTCAGAATCAGCGTGCGGTGGCGGCCGTGACGGTCGGGACGACGGTTCATAAAATCAAGGGCAATGTCCAGCGAGTTGATGTCCGAATTATACGAGTCGTTGATGAGAGTGCACCCATGTTGCCCCTCCTTCACCTCCAAGCGCATGGCAATGGGTTCGAGTTGGGGCATGCGTTCGGCTATCTGCTCCGTGGCGAGTCCCAACAGCAGCACAACAGCAGTACAGGTAATGGAATTTTCGATGGAAGCATCGTCGATGAACGGCAACCGGTAGGATGCCTCCATCCCTTTATACAGATAATGTATGATGGTAATCGTTCCTTCTTTCCGTATGGATTTGACAAAAAGCGGCGCATGACTATCGGTCAGCGACCATGCCAACTTTTCTCCCTTCAGGCCGGCTTCTTCCACACAGCGACTCACAATCTCATCATCGGAACGATAAACGATGGTCTGTGCATCACGGAACAGCAGCAACTTCTCCCTGCACTTCTCTTCCAGAGAACTGAAATTCTCCTGATGTGCAGCACCCAAACAGGTGAGCACGCCGATGTTGGGGCAAATGATGGATTGCAGGGCTTCCATCTCTCCCGGCTCGCTGATACCTGCCTCGAAGATGCCCACCTTGCTGTTCTCGTTGAGCAGCCACACCGACAACGGAACGCCCACCTGCGAATTGTAGCTCTTGGGCGAGCGCACCACCGTTTGCGACGGCAGCAGCAACTGGTAGATCCATTCCTTCACCATCGTCTTGCCATTGCTGCCCGTTATGCCCACAATCGGGATATGGAAATTGCCGCGGTGTTTCTCTGCCAACAACTGCAATGCCAGAAGCGTGTCGGTCACTTTCAAGAAATTGGCCTGGGGGTAAACATGGGCATAGTCGTCGGGCAGCGCATCCACCACGAAATTGCGCACGCCACGGCGATACAAGTCGCTGATGTACCTGTGCCCGTCGTTCCGCTTGGTGCGCAAGGCAAAGAAAAGCGTTTCTTCGGAAAAACACAACGAACGGCTGTCTGTCAATATCCATCGGATGCAGGAATCGTTGTTTCCATATCTGCATGCGTCCATGAGCGATGCAATTCTTTCAATCGAATATACCATAACTTGTTCCTTATTACGGGTGCAAACTTACGAAGAATTCTACAAACAATGGAATAATCGGCGCGAAAAAGAAAAAAAGCAAGACCGTCATTTGCATTTTTCAAAAAAACATTATCTTTATATCATGGAAACAAGACAACAAATTAAGGACACGAAGGTATGAAACCAGGTGCAACGACCTGCCCACAGACACCCTCTTCCGCCACATAGAGGCGGCATACATCACCGCAGGCGATACCACCCGCCCCGTCGAGGCATCGCTCATCGACAACATCAACCGCATCATTCTCGAAACCAAGACCACCTGCAGCGAGAGCATGGTGCAGAAGCGTGCGGTGCAGAAAGCCCCGACTATGGCAGAGCAAGCCGCCCTGCCAAGAAAGACAATGATAATCAACCGTTTCAACGCAAAACAGCGGAAAGTACTTACAAAAACTTAATTATTAATTTTTTAAACACAAACAACATGACAAAAGAAACTTTAGTAAGCAGAACCAAGCGCATGGCAGTCCTGCTGCTGCAGATGATGGCGCAGACGCCCATCGTCAAGATGGCCACGGAAGAATCCGTGGGAAAGACGATCAAACTCAACATGGTGTTCACGGGCACCATCAAGAGTGGGACTGAAACCACCACCGTGCCAGCATCGGGGGAATGGTTTTACTACGAACTGAAAGGGCAGGACGTGACCATAGAGGTGTAATAGTCAGAACAAGCCTTGATTATTATACGTCTATGGGATAGGATACGAACGGCTATGGAAGACTGATGCCGGGAAAGTTAGGGTATTTTTTCGACAATTCCCTTACTTTCAACATGGTTTTATCCATAAAATTGCGGTATTCCTCTGAATCGGGATGGAAGGGCTGGTGATGGAGCGCCTGCTTGAGTGGATGCCATTCCTGCAGGAAACGCTTGGCGGCATTGCTGAAAAAGGCATCGGAAAAGAGTTGCCAGATGTATTCCACCGCCTGCTCGGACGGGTGCAGCATGTCTGCCTTGTAGAAACGGTAGTCGCGCAGTTCGTCGTTCACGATTTCGTAGGCAGGGAAATAGGCGACGGTATCGGGATAGGCTTTTGTCAGGCGGTCGGCTGCCAGCAACAATACCGCCTTGGACAGCGCACTGCCGTGGAAACCGTACTTGGCATAGCGGATGGGGCTGACCGTCACCACGACCTTGGTACTGGGATGGAGGGCGAGCAGTTGTTCTACCGACTGGCTTAAATAGGAAAAACAATCATCGATGCCCAACTCCTCTTCCTGAAACAGACTTTGGGGGCGTTTCTCGCAGTTGTCCACAATCTCGCCCGTGGCCTTCAAACGGTAAATGCGGTTGGTGCCCAGTGTGAGAACCGCTATACGAGGGGGCTGGAAATTGCCGCACTGGCAAAGCCGGGCGTTGTCCAAAGGGTGGGACTGGGCGTTTGCCCACCGGGAAATGGTGTGCCACATGCTGGCGGGATTATACATCACGCCGAAAGGATTGATGGTGGTGTGGAATTGCTCCTCTGCAAACCTCCTCCCGATGTTGTCGGCGAAACATGAGCCGACAAACAGCATCCGCTCGCACGGCTCTATCTGCCATGTAGGGCGTTCTATCTTCACTTTTGTACGAAACTCCATCATTCTTTGTCGATAATATTTTCACGGCAACCGTGACAGACGCTAACTTCTGCTCACTTGCAGTCCCTCTGCACTCAGCGACATGTCTACAAACCGTGCGTTGGCATTGGGACGGTTGGACTCAAGCACCTGCCTGATGCGTACTGCTGCCTGCGGGTCTTTCGCCACCATGTAGAGATAGCCGCCTCCGCCGGCACCCGTCAGTTTGTAGCCCATGCACAGGTCGTCGGTCAGGGCAACTATCCGCTGCACTTCTGCAGGATTCGTCCCGATGTCGATGGTCTGATTCTGCGTCCATGTCTTGCGCACGAGCCTCCCCATTGTATGGAAATCTGCACGTTGAATGGCTTCATACATTTCGTGGGAATGATGTTTCATTTCGCGCAGCAGGGCCAACTGGGTGTGCTGGTTGAGAAACATTCTTCTGACGATTTCGGCAAGGATAGTCTTCGCCGTCCGCGTGATTCCCGTATAATATAATAGGTGGCAGGCCTTGTATTCGGGCTGTGTGAACAAATCGCCGGGCAACCATCTTACAATGGGGTTCTGGTCGAAGCCACGCTCTGTCTGCAACAACTTCACTCCTTGGAAAATCCCTCCGAACTGGTCCTGCCATCCGCCGCCGGTGGTGAGCAACTGCTCCAGCACGAGCGTGCGGTGTCCAATCTCGTTCTTGTCCCATGCCAGTCCGCAGAAATCGTTCAACGCTCCGAGCACGGTGGAGGCGAGAATACTGCTCGTGCCCAGACCGCTTCCGGCAGGAATGGCCGAAAGAAGGGTCAGTTCGATACCGCAACCGAACGCCTGCAAATGTTGTTCCAGAGTGTTGTGCATTTCAGTGGAGAATCCGGGCAGAAATCCGGCCAGTGCCAATGCAGCCTTGGGTATGGAGAACGGACTGCCCACCTGATTGAAGTTGGCCAGTTGCTCGTATGTGCGCACCTCCTCCATGGCGCCAAGGTCGATGCTGCGCAACACGATGTGGGGTTGGCTGCACGGACGGACATAGGTTTGCAGCGGTGGCTGCCCGTTCAACTCGACGGCAAGGTTCACCACGCTGCCGCCCTCCATCAGGCAATAGGGCGGTGTGTCGGTCCAGCCTCCGGCAACATCAATGCGCACAGGACTTCTGCCCCAAACAATCTGGTCGCCATGGACAGACATACGGGGTGATTGCTTTTCGGACAATGCCCGCTCGGTTAGTCCCTCGCGCAGCAAATCAAAGGCCTTGCGCTCTGCCTGTTCGTACGCTTCGCCACGGTTGCGCGCGCATTCAGAGCGGAACATGCTGTCGTGTATGCGTTTGAGCAAAGGTGCATGGTCGGGAATGGGCAAGGGCTGGCTGATATGGTGCTTTGCAAATGCGCGTGCGGCATCTTCCAAGTCTGTCTGGTAGAACACGCTGTGTTCGTGGTTGTTCGCCAAGGCCTTCCAGTTGTCGGCACGGAATGAAGCCCGCTGCGCTGTCAGGCGGCGAAGATTGGCCTGTGCCGATATTTCGTCGGCACTGAGTTTTTGGCTTTCGCCCCACAGCCGACGCGCGCCTTGCAATTGGGGGTCGTGGAGCATCCAGCGCAACAGCAGTCCGGCATCGTGCAGATTGTCGGTTACGGGAAAGATGCGGGCCGCCTGCAAGTCATCGTTCCCCTCAATTGAAGAGAGATTGATTTGTCGTTGAACAGCCCACTGTTTCATGGAGTTGCCCAGAAACAGTGTGTCGGCATGTCCCAAATGTCCACGGAACTTGTCATCGAAGCCGTAGGGGCGCACACAAAATTGGTGGTCGCCAATGGGCACAATATCCACGCAATCGCCCGGTTGCAAATGGATTTCCCAATCGTTTTCGGGCACTCCCGTCACCACATTGTCCTGTGCCAGCGTCCATTTCTGTCCCACCCAACTGTTCTCAATCCATAAGTTTCGGTTGTCTTCGGTGATGGCGGTTTCGGTGAAAGCGTTCTGCACGAACATGGCAGGATGGGGTTTCAAAGAGTGGTGCATGATTTCGCGCTGGTCGCTCACCAAGTTCTGGATGGCGAGCGTTGAGGAGATGATTTCGCGTGTGGTGCCGAAATGATAGAACTCGCCGCCGGGTAAGGGCAGCACGGCCACCTGCAGGTTGTTCAGTTCGTCATCCTTGATGCCGGGATGCTCGCCCAAGGCAAGGCCAAACTCGCCGTACATGTCGTAGTTGATGGTTTCGCCGTTCTGCTCCGAGCGTTTCATCAGCAGCCTTACGGCACGGTCGCTCAACAGCCATATTCCGATGTCGGTCAGGTAGAAATGGTCGTTCATCAGTTCTCCCAATTTCTTGACCGATGGCTTTTGCAGCATACATTCGAGCGTGGAGGGCGTTTTGTGCTTGCTTACGAACACGCCGTGGTTCTTGGCCACTTCGGGTTCCAGCCACAAACCGTAGCAAACGACATCGGCTTCTGGAACGGGCTGCAGGGGCTTGGTGGAGCGGATGTACACATCGCCACTCACAATCATGGTGTGAAGGCTGTTGGGTGCCATGTCCATGATGCGTTCATAGAGTGGTATTTGCAACGAGAGCAAATCCTGGGACAGCCGTTGCCCGCGCTCCCATCTGAACACGGGAATGGGCGTGAGCACCTTGCCCGAAGGGGCATACGATGGTAGTCGCCGACTCTGTCCGCCGGCATGCAGCAGCAATTTCTTGTCGGCAGCAAGCCATTCGTCAAAACTCTTGTCGGGTGCCATGTACCGGTGGGCTGCGTTCAGCAGCCAGGTACTTCCGCCACCACTTCCCAGTTTTCGTCCAACAGGGTCGTGTGTGCAAAACCATTCCTTACTGTCTAAACCAGTAACCTCGTGAAAACCATTCACGAGGTTAGGGGGAAGGGATAACAATTTTTTCATCATTCCTTAGTTTTCTGCTGTTTTCTCAGTCTGTTTACTTTTCTTCCGCTCCATGTAGGCGGTGAACAGAATGGCCAGAATGAGCACGGCATAGGCCATGTAGGCAATGGTCTCTGTGGTCTTGATGGACTGGGGATGGAAGGAAAGTTCCACCTTATGGTTGCCGGCACTCACGTTCAGGGCGCGCAAAATGTAATCGGCACGGCTCAATTCGGCGTCTTTCCCATCTATTTTGGCTGTCCAGCCGGGATAGTAGATTTCGGAAAAGACAATCACGCCGCCCTTGTCGGATTTCACGTCGTATGACAGGCGGTTGGGAGCGAAATCGGTAAGGGTCACGATAGATGTGTTGTCCTGCACTTTGCTTTCGCCCAGCTGCTCCTTGAATTTCTTGTCGGCCACGGCCTCGTGGCGCAAAGGCAACTTCCCAACCAGTTCGATTTCCTGGTTGGCATTGTCGGCATAGACCATCTTGTCCACAAACCACGCATTGCCGTAGGCGTATGGGTTCTTTACGGGAACGGTTTCGCCGCCCTGCAACGGCACAATGGCATAGCGCATATTCAATAAGTTGAGCACGGGGAAGATGCTGTCGCCATTCACTTTCGTCATATCTCCGTTCGCCTTGACGATGGCTTCCATCATCCTTTGCATTTCGGGAGCAATGTGGGCATCGATCATTTCTTGGTAGCGGCGCAATTTGGCTGCGTGATAGCCGCCAATGCTCTTGTGGTAGTAAGAGGTCTCGTTCTCGTTGAACGTATTGGAAGCCATGTTCAGCACACGATAGTTGCCAAGACTGCTCTTGTCCTCCAAAATAATCTCATCGGTCTTGGTCTTCTTGACGGGCGTTTCGCGCACGCTCTCGTTCACGAACATGCCGTCATTCAGGTAGCGTTTATTTACATCCCACATATCTATCAGGCAGAGAATGAGGATTCCCCATACCATGTAGTTGGCTTTCAGTTTCTTTGCCTTGAACAGGAGCAGCATCAGCGTTCCCGCCACGATGATGAAGAAGGTGCGCCAGCAGTCGGCTGTGAACATGGCCGTGCGCATATCTGTGAGATTGGCAAGCAGACGGCCGAGATACTCTTCCGGAATGCCTTTCTGCAAGGCAGCCATCTCTGACGATGAAACGAAAGAGGAGAAGAACACCGATGGCATCAGGGCAAAAAGCAGGGCGGTGCCGGCGGTAAGACCGAAACTGACATACACCCATTTCATTTCGCGGGTGAGAATCTGCGGTTCGTCCACCACCTTTTTCAAGGCCATCATCGCCAACAGGGGAATGGTAAATTCGGCAATCACCAAGATGGATGCCACGGTACGGAACTTGGCATACATCGGCACATAATCAATAAAGAAATCGGTAAGTCCCATAAAATTCTTTCCCCAAGAAAGCATAATGGAAAGAATAGTGGCTGCCAACAAAGCCCATTTCATTGGACCTTTGACAATGAAAAGCCCCAAGACAAAAAGCATCAGCACAAAGGCACCCACATACACGGGGCCGCTCGTTCCGGGTTGCTCGCCCCAATATTGTCCTATCTGCTGATAAATCTCCACAAAGTTGTTGTCGGCCTTGTCCATGGCAGTCTTGTTGGCTGCCAATGGAACGGAAGCACCGCCCTTGGTGTTGGGAACGAGCAACGTCCATGTTTCGCTGATGCCGTAGCTCCACTGTGTGATATAGTCGCGGTCGAGTCCGCTATCGGTTTGGTTGGCAGCGTTTTTCTTCACCAGTTCACTCTTTCCGCGCATACTCTCCTGCGAGTATTGCCAGGTGTGATACAGATTGGTCAGGTTCATGCTGATGCCAATGGCTGCACCGGCCAGGCATACCGACGTGGCTTTCACGAAATGGGCCATCCGTTTCTCCCTGATGGCTTCCACCATGTAGGCGATGATCATGAAGAGAATAATGAACAAATAATAATAGGTCATCTGTACGTGGTTGGCATTTATCTCAAAGGCGGAAAAGATGGCGGTGACGATGAGTCCCCACCGATATTTTCCCCGATAAGCCAGCACTACACCTGCAATCATTGGCGGAAGATAGGCCAGAGCCATTACTTTCCACAAGTGTCCGGCGGCGATGATAATGAAGAAATAACTGGAAAATGCCCATATCACGGCTCCCAATGCTGCCATCCACTGCTTGAAGTTGAAAGCGCGGAGCAGAATGTAGAAACCCAAAAGATAGACGAAAACAAACCATACGTTCTCGGGCAACCACAGATGGTATGCCTTTGTGGCAAAACTCAGGGCATCGGTACTCGAATAGGAGGGTGCCGTCTGGTAGGTTGGCATTCCGCTAAACACCGAACTGATCCAGCGTGTCCGCTCGCCCGTTTTCTGATAATACTCTGTGGATTCCTGTCCCGCGCCTACACCGGCCGACGAGTCGTTATGGTACAGAATCTTTCCGTCTATGTTGGCAGGAAAGAAATAGGCAAACGAAATCACGGCGAATAGCACCACTACCAATACATCGGGCAGGTATTGTTTCCAAGTCTTCATATCTTTTATAAACGTTTATATTTTATAAGGTGCAAATTTACGTAAAATAATCCGATTTGCCGATGGATAGGCTCTGAAATCGGATTATTTTACGTAAATTTGCAACATGAAGATAGGAATTATTGTAGCAATGGAAAAGGAGCTGGTACAATTGAAGACGCTTCTTGACCATGAAATCACAGAAGAGCATAATGGAAAGACGTTCTATATCGGCAACATCGGCAACAAGCAGGTGGTTTTGCAGCAATGCGGCATCGGAAAGGTGAATTCCACCATCGGTGCTGTGGAAATGATTGATAACTATCGGCCGGATCTTGTCGTCAGCACGGGTGTTGCCGGGGGTGCGGACGTGTCGCTGAACACCACGGAAGTGGTGGTGAGCCGGGAGTGTGCGTATCACGATGCTTATTGCGGAAAGGAATGTGCATACGGACAACTGATGGGTATGCCTGCCACTTATCCCTCTCCTGAAGAATTGGTGGAAAAGGCATTGGCATTGGATTGCGGAACACCTGTTCACGCCGGAACAACCGTAAGCGGCGAATGGTTTGTAGATAGCAAGGAAAAGATGCGCGAGATTCTCTCTCACTTTCCACAAGCCAAGGCGGTGGACATGGAGAGTTGTTCCATTGCGCAAACCTGCCATGTCTACGGTGTTCCGTTCATCAGTTTCCGCATTATCAGCGACATTCCGCTGAAAGACGACAAGGCGAAGATGTATTACGACTTCTGGGCACGCATGGCGGAGGGGTCGTTCAACGTTACAAAACATTTTCTGGAAACCATCTGATACATGACGGCTTTCATGAAGAGCATCTATGGAACACTCATTCATAGAACGATTGTAGAACATTCCATTCATGGAGCATTATCAAGAAAGACAAATAAAGATTATGGACAAGATACCATCATTTACCATCAACCATCTCAAATTGTTGCGGGGCATTTACGTTTCGCGCAAAGATGAGGTGGGCGGTGAGACCGTTACCACTTTTGATATCCGTATGAAGCGGCCCAATCTTGAACCTGCACTCCACAATGGTGCCATCCATACCATTGAGCACCTGGCAGCCACCTACTTGCGCAATGATGAAGAGTGGAAAGACCGCATCGTTTATTGGGGACCGATGGGGTGTCTTACGGGCAACTATCTGCTGATGAGGGGCGACCTTGAGTCGAAAAACATCGTGGAGTTGATGAAGCGAACATTTCGTTTCGTTGCCGATTTTGAAGGAGAAATACCGGGGGCAACGGCAGCCGACTGTGGAAATCATTTGCTGCACGACCTGCCAATGGCTCGCTTTGAAGCCCGTAAATATTTGGAAGAGGTGTTGGAAAAAATCACAGAGGAGAATCTGGTCTATCCACAAAAATGATTGTCCAACAGTCGGTTATCCAACAACATGCCGTTTGCAACAGCGCATTATATCTGCAACACACGCCGTTTAGGCAGCATCTTGTCTTTGTGGCACACGCTATTCGTGATAGTTGCATTGCTGCTGAAAGAAAGAGGCAAGAAATAAACATAAAATAAAGGAAGAACTAAAAACTCAACGACAATGAACTGGAAGAAACTTCAGAACGGATCAGATATCCGTGGCATAGCCATTGAAGGCATTGAGGGTGAGCATGTAAATCTGACCCCCGAGGTGGTTAAAACTCTGGCGCAGGCATTTGTGAAATGGCTGCAAAACGAGATGGGAACGGTTCGGCCGAGCATCGCCGTAGGAACAGACTCGCGCATTTCGGGGCCGGATCTGAAGGCATCGCTCATCGAAGGCTTTATGGTGGGTGGTGCAAAGGTATATGACTGTGGAATGGCCTCTACGCCCGCCATGTTCATGACCACCGTTGACAAGCGGCGTCCCACCACTGCCGGCATCATGATAACGGCAAGCCACTTGCCATTCAACCGTAACGGACTGAAGTTTTTCACTCCAAACGGAGGCTTGGACAAAAAAGACATTTCCGCCATTCTGAATATAGCCGAAGAGGGAAGTTTCGAAATTTCTGAAACGAGAGGCTGTGTGGAAGAATGGAATTTTATGGAGGTTTACGCATCTATATTAGTGGACTACATACGCAGACAGGCCGCACTTCCCAACTACGACCAACCGCTCAAGGGAATGAGAATCATAGTGGATGCAGGCAATGGAGCAGGCGGATTCTTTGCCACGAAAGTGCTCGACAAATTGGGAGCAGACACCACCGGAAGCCAATTCTTGGAGCCTGACGGCATGTTTCCCAATCACATTCCCAATCCGGAGGACAGGAAAGCGATGCAATCAATCTGTGAGGCGGTAAAGCGCAACCACGCCGACCTCGGAATCATTTTCGACACGGATGTGGACCGCTCTGCCATCGTTGACCAAAACGGCGACTCCATCAACCGCAACGCACTGATTGCCCTTATCTCTGCCGTGATATTGAGGGAACATCCGGGCAGCACCATCGTCACAGACTCCATCACATCTGTGGGGCTTGCCTCGTTCATCGAAGGACACGGAGGCAGACACCACAGGTTCAAGCGCGGCTACAAGAACGTCATCAACGAGTCGATGCGCCTGAACAATGCCGGAGTGGAAAGTTGGCTTGCCATAGAAACATCGGGACATGCTGCTCTGAAAGAAAACTATTTCTTGGACGACGGGGCATACCTCATTGCCAAATTGTTGGTGGAAGCGGCTCGACTGCATGCAAAAGGCGAAACGCTGCCTTCCTTGATTTCCACGCTTCTCCAGCCGGCAGACAGCAAAGAAATCCGCTTCTCCATCACTCGCGAGGACTTTGCCGAATATGGAAAACTTGTATTGGACAGTGTCAGGGAAAGTGTCAAAGGCATTGAAGACTGGCAAATTGTAACTCCTAATTTTGAAGGATTGCGTGTGAACTGCAGTGCCGACGAGGAAAACGGATGGTTCCTTCTGCGAATGTCGCTCCATGACCCTGTGATGCCGCTCAACATTGAATCGGATATCAAAGGTGGAGTGGAAAAGATAGAAAAGCGATTGCTGGATATTTTAAATAGTTATGATGGATTGACAAAATAGAAACCTGTGGCTTTTCCCGTTAGGACGGATGGTGTCCACTCTTTCTCTCGAACTTGATGAGCAAGAGTCCGATGGCCGTCCATATCAGTTCGCGCAGCCTGACTATAAGTGCAACGAAGATGCCTGTGCTGGCAGTCATGCCAAGACCATTCACCGACATGAGGAATCCTCCTTCGCGCCCTCCCAACTGCAAGGGCATGAAGAACAACATGTTGGCAAACAAACTGGTAAAGGCGAGAATGAGAATGCAAGGGACAAAGTTGACGCCGGGCATCAAAACAAGCAATACAAACATAATCTCAAGGGCGGAAGCGAAACGGCAGGCCAACTCAATGAGCACCGCCGAAACGAACGTCTGTGGATTCTGGTTGTGCAGGGCTGCGATTTGCCGGTCGATGGTGTCCAACTGTTCGCGGTGGTTCTCTATGAAACTCCTTGCCCAGCGTTTGGCTCCGGGAATATGTTTCAATATGTGCAGCAACCTTAGTGCCAGTCCCTTCTTGTAGCCTTTGATGAAAAACCATATTCCCAAACTGCAAAAGGCGGTAACAATGGTGAGAACCGTTCCCATGAACAGATTCACGGGCTGTATGGCTATATATAATAAGGTGGACAGCAACCAAAACCAAAAATGGCTGAAAATGTGTGTCATCACATATAGAATCACTGATGACGATGCCCTTTCTGTCCCAATTTTTGGTGAGAGTGCCATGATGCGGTAAGGTTCTCCCCCCATTAGTCCTCCTGGAGTGGCATAGTTGAGGGCAAAGCCTGAAACAGTAATCTTGTACAGCCACCAGAAATGAATGTCGGCTTTTTGTTTTGCAGTTGCACCGCTCCGGATAATGATGTACCATGAGGTGGTGTTCAGTATGTATAGCACTGCCCATAAAGCCACGACTGCAAAGAACCAGTATCCGGCTCTTTGCAGTCCTGCCCATACTTCGGAGAATTTCAGTTGGGTGAGCATAATGCCCAGCACAACGATGCCGAAGATGAAGAATATATTTTGATGCTTCTTGCTCATTCGTTTTCGCTTTCCGGTTTCTTGTCAGACTTAGACTTAGGGATGGAAAAGCGCACTTTTTCGCTTTCATCTCTCCGCTCATGGTAGAGTTTGGGAAGAGGATGTTCCATGGGTTTGTCATATTCGATGCGATAACGGAAAATGTCGATAGCCTGATATATGGCGTGACGGAAAGAATTTTCGTCGGCAGTGCCCTTCCCTGCTATTTCATAGGCAGTTCCATGGTCCGGACTGGTGCGCACGATGGGCAGACCTGCCGTGAAATTCACACCGTTTCCCAGATCAATGGCCTTGAAGGGTGCCAATCCTTGGTCGTGATACATGGCCAGGACACCGTCGAAAGATTCGTAGGTGCCATGTCCGAAGAATCCGTCGGCAGCAAACGGACCAAACGCCTGAATGCCTTGCTCTGCAAGTTCGTTGATGGCAGGAACGATAATTTCCTCTTCTTCCTTTCCTATCACACCAGCATCGCCTGCATGGGGATTCAGCGACAACACTGCAATGCGGGGATTGGCGATGCGGAAGTCTCTCTTCAACGATTTGTGGAATATGGCTGCCTTTTCCAATATCCTCTCTTTGGTAATGGTCTGTGCTATGTCCTTTACCGGCAAATGAGCAGTGACAAGTGCCACGCGCAAGCGTTCGTCAAGCAGAATCATCAATGCCTTTGCACCATCGCCCAAGCAACTTTCTATGTACTCTGTGTGTCCTGCAAAATGAAATTGGGCACTCTGAATGTTGTTCTTGTTGATAGGAGCAGTAACCAACACGTCGTAAAGTCCGTTCTTATAGTCCGTAATGGCTCTTTCAAGTGCTTTGAGTGCGGCCTCGCCAGCCTCTTTTGAGGGTTGTCCCATCTCCACCTTGACCTCATCGTCGAATGCCGCCAACAGATTGAGTTTTCCCTCATGAGCCTCCTCAACATGATTAATGATTGTAAAATTGGCTTGTATTCCTAATGCGTTGCGATGGTATGCCGCCACTTTTGGCGAACCATAGACAATGGGGGTACACAGTTCAAGCATGGCAGGATCGGAGAATGTCTTGAATATTACCTCATAGCCAATGCCGTTGGTATCACCATGCGTAATCGCAACTCGAATTTTTCTATTTTCCATTTTTGTCTCCATTTGTATTGTTTCTATATCTTTGTCAAAGATGGGAGCGCCGATGTCTTGCCCTACAATTTGCGCAGGCGTTTCAATGTATATAACGACGCTTCCAATTGCCTGATTTTGTTTCTCTTTTTCGATTCCGGTGCAAACACGAATGCTTCTGCCACAACAACTCTTTTTTTTATGCTGTCCACAATGGCGTGGGCCACAAACGGACCACCCATCATGTCGTTTTTCATTTCCCACAAGCCCCTTGCCGTCAGCACGACAGACGACCTCTCTTTTATGAACCTTGGCTTTACGCTCTTTTCCACTGTCTGCATGTACATGTCTGGCTCTTCTCCCGGCACATTGAGCCGCATGATGCTGTCGCGCTTTTCTATCAATTCCTTTGCATCCAATCGCAATGCGTTGTAGCTATAAACGCATATATTGGCCATTCCTTGTGCCGAATTGTTGGACAGCCAGATGAAGTTCTTCCCCTTTTTGCAGGATGTCAGTGCTTCTGGAATCCATATCTGCATGCCGAACATCTTTTCGACCTCTTTCTGTGCCTTGGCGTTGTGATGGGCTTTCAAACCTTTAATAGCCACATTCATTTCCGAGCGTACCAGTAACTGCCTCAACGATGGAGCGATGCGGGTAACCGACTTTTGCAGTGCCTGCACCGAAGGCGCATTGACATGAATCCTTATCTGTGGTGTGGCGGCCACGTCCTTTTCGTAACGTATCTGTGGCAACGTATAGGCATTGCTGTCGATGTTCACCCTCACAATGTTGCGTGCCAACCGTGCTGCCGACGGATATTTCTTGTCATATACCATCGAGACATCAAAAGAATGTTCCGCCTGTGGCAGTCCTTCCATATCTTCCGTCAACGCCTTATATATAATGCTGTCGCGGTCTTCTTCCACAATTACCTCATAAGGCCGTCCTCCGCTCTGTGGTTTCAAAGCATTCTTCTCATCCGAGCACGACGTGAGCATCAGAACAAACAGGATGGATAAGTATATTCCTTTACCGTCCATGATCGCTACTCGGACATTTCCTGTTTTTCTTGGCTGTGGACAGCAGTCCACAGGCCGCAAATATGTCTTGTCCCCTGCTGGCGCGAATGGTGGTGAATACTCCGTTTTGCGTGAGATAGTCGCGCAGGTGTTCCATTTTTCTGTCGTCAGCCCCTTTCAGCGGCACATTGGGAATCTTATGGAAGCGAATGAGGTTGATCCTGCATTCCAAACCTTTGAGCAGGCGGACGATTTCTTTTGCGTGCATCATCGTGTCGTTCACGCCATCGAACACAATATACTCGAACGACAGGCGGCGTTGGTGCGAGAAATCGTAGTGGCGAAGCAGTTCCACTATGTCCTTGATGGGCATTCCATTTTCTGCCGGCATCAGTTGCGAACGCAGTTCTGGCAGAGGCGCATGCAGGCTGATGGCCACATGACACAGACTCTCGTCCAAAAAACGCTTCAACTTGTTTTTTAACCCCACACTGCTCACCGTTATTCGTTTAGGACTCCATGCGTAGGCATAGGAGGCCGTGAGAATTTCTGTTGCACGCAGCACATGGTCGAGGTTGTCCATCGGCTCTCCCTGTCCCATGAAAACAATGTTGGTGAGATGTTCTCTTTCCGGCAGCGAATAAATCTGGTTCAGAATGTCCCTGACCGTGAGGTTTCCCTCGAATCCCTGTTTTCCCGTTTGGCAAAACTGGCAGTTCATCTTGCATCCCACTTGCGACGATACGCAGAGCGTAGCCCTTTCATTGTCGGGGATATACACCGTTTCCACGAATTTTCCACCACCCGTAGGAAAGAGATACTTGATGGTTCCGTCTTTTGATTTCATGCAGTTTGAAGGAGCCATACACCCTATGGTGCAATGCTTCTTCAGCGTTTCGCGGTTCGCTTTCGAGATGTCCGTCATGTCGTCGATGTCCCCCACATGCTGCCCATAAAGCCACTTTGCTATCTGCCCCCCCGTAAAGGCAGGCATGCCCAGTGCCTTTGCAAGGTTCTTCAATTCGTTGAGTGTTTTTCCCAACAGTGCTTCTTTTTGCTCTTCCATCTCGTCCGCTTTATCTTGTTTTGTCAATTGTTGTATTCCTGCCAGCT
Source organism: Prevotella sp. (assembly GCA_022773395.1). Taxonomy (GTDB): domain Bacteria; phylum Bacteroidota; class Bacteroidia; order Bacteroidales; family Bacteroidaceae; genus Prevotella. The sequence goes on along the minus strand of JALFBL010000062.1, from coordinate 39,172 downwards.
CTTCATCTTGATGTCTTCCAGCTTCAGGTCGCAGAACGCCTGGATGAATGCCTTGGCAAGACGCGTGTTGGTCATCAGCGGGATGTTGTGGTCGATGGCGGCGCGGCGAATCTTGTAGCCGTTGGTCAATTCGCGCTTGGAATGGTTTTTCGGAACATTCACGATCAATTCAAACTTGTGTGCGGCAATCATATCCATCACGTTGTTTTCACCTTCTTCATCGGGCCACGACACGGCGGTTGCCTTCACTCCGTTTTCGTTGAGGAACTGTGCCGTTCCTGCCGTTGCGTAGATGTTGTAGCCGTTCTTGTCCAGTTCGCGCACGGGTTCCAGCAAGTCAACCTTTCCCTTTACGCCACCCGAAGAAATGAGAATGTTTTGCTTGGGGATTCGATAGCCGGTAGCTATCAGTGCATTCAGCAACGCTTCGTGCAAGTCGTCGCCCAAGCATCCCACTTCGCCCGTAGATGACATGTCCACGCCCAGCACGGGGTCGGCATTCTGCAAACGTGCGAACGAGAACTGCGAGGCTTTCACACCGATGTGGTCGATGTCAAACTCGTTCTTGTCGGGTTTGCTGTAGGGTGCATCGAGCATGATTTTGGTAGCCGTCTCGATGAAATTGTGCTTCAGGATCTTGCTCACGAACGGGAATGAACGCGATGCACGCAGGTTGCACTCTATCACTTTCAACTGGCGGTTCTTGGCCAGGAACTGGATGTTGAACGGTCCTGATATGTTCAGTTCTTTGGCAATCTTGCGCGAAATTTTCTTGATTTGACGAACGGTTGAGAAATAAATGTGCTGGGCAGGGAACAGCATGGTGGCATCACCGGAGTGAACCCCTGCGTATTCCACGTGTTCGGAAATGGCGTATTCCACAATCTCGCCTTTGTCGGCAACAGCGTCAAATTCAATTTCTTTCGTGTCTTGCATGAACTGCGACACCACCACGGGGTAGTCTTTGCTCACCTCGGTGGCCATCTTCAGGAAGCGTTCCAGTTCTTCGTTGTCGTAGCACACGTTCATGGCGGCACCCGAAAGCACATACGATGGGCGTACCAGTACGGGGAATCCCACTTCCTCTACAAACTCCTTGATGTCGTCGAGCGAGGTCAGCGCGCGCCATGCAGGCTGGTCGATGCCCAGTTTGTCGAGCATGGCAGAGAACTTGTCGCGATTCTCGGCGCGGTCGATGTCTATTGGTGATGTTCCCAATACGGGAACTCCCTGTCGGTAAAGTTTCATGGCCAGATTGTTGGGTATTTGTCCGCCCACGCTCACCATCACGCCCTTGGGCTCTTCCAGGTCAATGACATCGAGCACGCGCTCCATCGACAGTTCATCGAAATACAGGCGGTCGCACATGTCATAGTCGGTAGATACGGTTTCGGGGTTGTAGTTGATCATGATGGATTTGTAGCCCAGCTTGCGCGCCGTGCTGATGGCGTTGACCGAACACCAGTCAAATTCCACCGACGAGCCTATGCGGTAGGCACCCGACCCCAGCACGATGACCGTCTTGTCGTTCTTGTAATAGTCTATGTCGTGGTAGTCCACGGCATATGTCATATACAGATAGTTGGTCAGTTCCGGGTGTTCGCCCGCCACGGTGTTGATACGCTTCACGGCCGGCACAACGCCCCTTTGCTTTCGGTGGCGACGCACTTCCAGGTTTTTCTTTTCCATACTGCCTTCCTCGTTGTCGAGCACAAAGCGGGCAATCTGGAAATCTGAGAATCCGTTCTCCTTCGCTTCTTTCAGCAATGGGTCTGGCAGTTCGTCCAACGTGTTGTATTTCTGCAATTCGTGCTTGATATCTACGATGTGTTTCAAACGCTCCAGGAACCACACGTCTATTTTTGTCAGGTTTTCAATCCGTTCTATGGCATACCCCTCTTCCAAGGCCTGTGCCACGGCAAATATGCGCAGATCGGTGGGATGTGACAGTTCTTCGTCCAGATTGTCAAACCTTACATGGTCGTTGCCCACGAATCCGTGCATGCCTTGCCCGATCATGCGGAGACCCTTCTGTATCATTTCTTCAAACGAGCGTCCGATCGACATGATTTCGCCTACCGACTTCATGGATGACCCGATCAGACGGCTTACACCTGCAAATTTGGTCAAATCCCAGCGAGGAATCTTGCAAATCATATAGTCGAGCTGTGGGGCCGTGTAGGCAGAATTGGGCGTTCCCATTTCTCCGATTTGGTCAAGCGTGTAGCCCAATGCTATTTTGGCAGCCACAAATGCCAGGGGATAGCCCGTGGCCTTGGATGCCAGCGCCGATGAGCGGCTGAGCCGGGCATTGATTTCAATGATGCGGTAGTCGTTGGTCACGGCGTTGAAGGCAAACTGGATGTTGCACTCGCCCACGATGCCGAGATGCTTCACGCACTTCACGGAGATATCCTGTAGCATCTTCACCTGCTCTGCTGACAGCGAACAGGTGGGTGCCACCACAATCGATTCGCCTGTATGGATGCCCAGCGGGTCGAAATTCTCCATCGATGCCACGGTGAAACAGTGGTCGTTGGCATCGCGGATCACCTCAAATTCAATTTCCTTCCAACCTTTCAAACTTTCCTCCACCAAAATCTGTGGAGCAAAGGTAAACGCGCTTTCGGCAAGTTTTCTGAAACTCTTCTCGTTGGGACAGATGCCGCTGCCCAGTCCGCCCAAAGCATAGGCCGACCTAATCATGACGGGAAACCCTATTTTTCGTGCTGCTTCCAGTGCATCGTCCATGTTTTCCACAGCGTGGCTCACAGGCGTTTTCAAGTCTATCTCGTCGAGTTTCTTTACAAACAAGTCGCGGTCTTCTGTGTTCATGATTGCCTCCACAGAAGTGCCCAGCACCTCAACACCATATTCTTTCAGAACGCCTTTCTGATAGAGAGCCGTACCGCAGTTCAGCGCGGTCTGCCCTCCAAAGGCCAGCAGAATGCCATCGGGACGCTCCTTTTTTATGATTTCAGTAACGAAATGCGTGTTGACGGGTTGAAAATACACTTGGTCGGCAATGCCCTCAGATGTCTGTATGGTTGCGATGTTGGGGTTTACCAATACCGAATGGATGCCTTCCTCGCGCAGTGCCTTGAGTGCCTGTGAGCCAGAATAATCGAACTCGCCGGCCTGGCCGATTTTCAGAGCCCCGGAACCCAATACCAACACCTTGTTGATTTTCTTTTTACCCGTACCTTCCGATTTGCAATTCTTATTCATAATATGGTTGTTTTGATTGTTTGTCTGTTCCAAGATATGGCAAAGCCAAATTCCGTGCAAATTTACAAATAATATCTGAAAAACACCACTTGTTGCCCTTATCTTTATTGTTGCAGTCCGATGAAACTTTTCACCATGGCTTTTTTACTTTCCTCTGTTGGTCTGTCGGTGTTGACACGGTGGCAAGCGTTCATGGCATCCATTACCTCAAGAATGTGCAATGGCAGCATCATGATTGCCCGGTGTCCGGTGATAAAAGCCGTTCCGGAATGAGATTCAGAAAAACTCTTTGAGGCCGCCAATATCGAATTTGAGGTACCGTACCGGCTGAGCCGGAAGAACAGCAAACCGCCTTCGTGGGCTTATAGAAAGTTCCGCAATCGTATCGAAAATGTATTCGCGTCAATGACCATCTGATGATGATACGAAATGACGCAAGGTAGCCATGCGGACTGTTTGTCCATATGGCAAGTAAAATTTCCGCAATGACATTCATGCAATATATGATTTTCGCCAATCATCGTCCGATTGTGCAGATAAAATACTCTCTAATCTAATTCAACCAACAGGTTAATAATAAATGATTCTAGCCCTTCATCTTCTTCCTGAATTCTGTCGGAGACATACCAAAGGCTCGTCGGCAGTATTTGCCGAAAAAGGAGAGATTGGGGAAACCGAGACAATCGCAGGTTTCTTTGACGCTCAGGTCGGTATTGAGTAGATAGTATCGAATATCTGCTCCGGTATATTCGCGCACCCATTGTAAAGCCGTTTTGCCGGTGACTTCACGACATATCTTGGTAAGGTAATTGGGTGAAACGCAAAGTTCTTGGGCGTAAGTGTCCACGAGCTGATGCTTGACATGTCGGGTAGTGAGCAACTCTAAAAAGCGGCGGAAGAGTACCTTGTGCTGCCCTTCGGTGGTGATGGCGGCTTCCACCTGCGGTACGGCAGACATCATCATCTCCAAATAGTCGAAAAGGATGCATCGAAGGAGCGACTCTATCACCTCCTTATAATAACGGCGCTGTTGCTGACGAAGTTTGAAAGAGAGCGTACCGATGTAACCGGCGAATTGTTCACGTTCCTCATCGTTGGCAACGATATGATTGGTCTTATAGACATAAAGGCAGCGATCCCATTCTTCAACGTGTGCGCCGAGCAGTCGCTTGATCACATCTGAGGCAATGATGGCAAGGTCACAGCGTACCCCCGGACTGCCCATGTGGTTGCTCAGTCGGGTATGTGGCGGCAGGATAAGTGCCTCGAAGGTTTCCAGGTGGTGGCGCACGCCGTTGATGTCAACGTCCATCCGACCGTTGTCGCAGGCCAATATCATGTATCCGTTTAAAGAAGTGGTATCCATATGGGCCATTTCCTCAAAAGTGGTGACGAGTTTTATGCTGTCATCCTCGTAATCGAATTTTATCTGTTCCATATCTGCAAATTTCGCCATAATTCCTCTTGTTCAGATGTTCTATAAGCAGACAATTGTGTTATTTTTCTTATGATAACGAAAAATGCCACTTTTGTTATGTTTTGGATAAACACGATTGTCAAAAAGAGGCCTATCTTTGCAGCGAAAATAAGAAACGACAACAAATTTAAGTAGAAAAGAATATGAGAAAGAAAGTCATCCTCCTTACCGGAGCAAGCAGCGGTATCGGTTATCAGACTGCAGAGTTTCTGGCCAAACAGGGTCACACGGTCTATGGTGCAGCCCGACGCGTAGAAAAAATGGAACCTCTGAAAGAGAGTTCGGCGTGAAGACCATCCGCCTTGATGTAACGAGCGAGGAAAGTGTCAGCGAAGCCGTGGAAACCATCATCAAGGCCGAGGGGCGCATTGACGTGTTAGTGAACAATGCTGGCTACGGCTCCTACGGTGCCATCGAGGACGTAAGCCTTGAGGAGGCGCGCAAGTTAGGTATCTATGGAGAAGCACGAATGGGTTCTGCCCACGGAAATGCCTGTGATTTTCCATTTTCCGGGGAAAGTTTCCCCAGTGAACTGAGTAGTTGCGCGAGAACCCAACAAGCGTTAAGTATGTTAATTTTCGGATGGGGTTTCTCGCAGGATTCTCGGGCGAAATAGAAAAGTAAGGAGTCGTCCGTTGGCGATGGCCGCGTTTTTCGTGAAAGAAAGACTTTCTCTTCCATTGCCAAAAGATGGTGTTCTGGATGGCAAAGCACCATCCGATGGAGCACTGCCGTTGGCTGGCTGCGGGTCGGATAGCCAACCGTTGGTCTGCAAGGTGTCATGGAATGGCAGGCGAAGGATTATCCATTGAAAACCGAAATTTGAGCGGATTTTGTAACATGCTTTTAGTCAACTATTTGCAAAAATCGCGTAGAATTGCGCATTTGCGCATGCAGAATTGTTTTTTCAGAATACAGCCGTTTTCCGTGTTAAAATTCTTGAGGCGGAATGTTAAAATTAGTTTTTCCCGTGTTGGGATGCTGAACCACCGTGAATGAAAGCGAATCGGTTCATCGCTGTGGCATGCAGTTCAAAATGTATCATTCTTTTGATTTCGTTCGCTTTTTACAATGATTTTAAATACCTTTGCAGCGTATCACAAGCAAACAATACATACAATGGAAAAAAATATCAACAAGTTTATTGCTGTTGCCTACAAACTGGCAGCAATAGAAAACAATGAGTCGGAATTTGTGGAAGAAGCAACCGATGAGAAGCCTTTCCTGTTTATCAGTGGCTTTGGCATTACACTCGAAGATTTTGAAAAAGCGGTGGTTGACGTGGAACAAGGGGGCGAGTTTGACATTCTGTTGACCAAGGAACAGGCGTATGGAGACTACGATGAGGAAAAGGTGGTGGACCTGGACCGCGCAGTGTTCACTATCAATGGGCACTTCGACCACGAGAACGTGTTCGTAGATGCTGTGCTTCCGTTGCAAAACGAAGATGGGCAAAGGTTTTATGGAAGGGTGCTTGAAATAACCGACGGAAAGGTGAAAATAGACCTGAACCATCCGCTTGCAGGCAAATCGCTCTCGTTCAAGGGGCATGTGGTGGAAAACCGCGAGGCAACCAACGAAGAAATTCAAGGCATGCTGAACCGTTTGAGCGGTGAGGGATGTGGTTGCGGATGTGGCGACTGTGGCGGTGGCTGCGGACACGAAGAGGGTGGCTGCGGACACGAAGAGGGCCACGACCACGACTGTGGCTGCGGGCATTGCCACCACTGAAAAGGCGCGCTGGCGCATCGTCAGCAGGAAAGGACATCATTGACAAAACATTATGAGGAATACTTTCGGTAATATCTTCACGCTGACCACCTTTGGCGAGAGTCATGGCACAGGAGTGGGGGGTGTGCTTGACGGCTATCCGGCAGGCATCGAGATTGACATGGACTTTGTCCAGCACGAACTTGACCGCAGAAGGCCGGGACAAAGCGGCATCACTACAGCTCGCAATGAATGCGACCGAGTGGAAATCATCAGTGGAGTGTTCGAAGGAAAGTCTACGGGATGCCCCATAGGATTTCTTGTCAGAAACACCAACCGGCAATCGCACGACTACGACACCATGAGCGGTCTGTTCCGCCCCTCTCACGCCGACTACACCTATTATAATAAATATGGTATAAGGGATTACAGAGGCGGCGGACGGTCATCGGCGCGAATCACCATCAGCAGGTGTGTGGGAGGTGCATTTGCCAAACTGGCTCTCCGCAAGTTTGGCATAAGCATCCAGGCCTACACATCGCAAGTGGGGCACGTCATGCTGGACAAAGATTACCGAAAGTACGATCTCTCGCAGACGGACACGAATGCAGTGAGATGCCCCGATGCCAACAAGGCGGAAGAAATGGAAGCACTCATCAGAAAAGTGAAAGATAAGGGCGACACCGTGGGGGGAATCGTTACCTGTGTGGTGAAGGGCTGTCCCCAAGGCATAGGAGAGCCGGAATTTGGAAAACTGCATGCGGCCTTGGGGGGATCCATGCTCAGCATCAACGCCGTGAAGGGATTTGAATATGGTGATGGATTTGATTGCGTTTTGACCAAAGGCAGCGAGCAAAACGATACGTTTACCTCAGCCAACGGCCGTGTGGGTACTGTGAGCAACCATAGCGGAGGCATACAGGGAGGTATCGCCAATGGGGAGGACATTTACTTCAGAGTGGCGTTCAAGCCCGTGGCCACCTTGATGCAGGAACAAGAAACCATAGATATGGAGGGGAATCCCACTGTTTTCATGGGGAAGGGAAGGCACGATCCATGCGTGCTTCCAAGGGCTGTTCCCATTGTTGAATCGATGGCAGCAATGGTCATTTTAGACTATTTTTTGTTACAAAATGCCACAAATCTATAGCTTTTATATTTTTTTTACAAAAAATACATTGGAAATACATTGAAGATCAAATTTTATTCGTAAATTTGCAATCGACTAAGCGAGAAGTTTGCGAAAATACTCGTATTAGTCTAGTTAAGTCTAGTTTAGTTTTTGTGTTGGTTGAGGGCGGCTGTTTGGCCGCCCTCGTTTGTCGGTTTCGGCCGCTTGCCGAAAACTTACAAAAAGAAGTCCGCCCCAACCTCATTCTTTGACAGACCTGAGGATGAAGCGGACAGCTTGTGCGCCGTTGACTGCAAAAAATGGCAATGTAGATTATTTCCACGCCCCCAAAAAGACGAAAGGCATTTGTTGTGGAAAATTTCTCAGTGTTGGTTCGTGTCCATGTCTAAACTTCCTTCGTACTCTTTTGCCAAACCGCCTGTGCTGGTTTCTTTGTAGAGTGATGGCAAGTCGTGGCCGGTCTTCTTCATCACGTTAACAACGCGGTCGTAAGAAACAAAATGCTTGCCATCCGAAAATGCTGAAAAGAGATTGGCATCCAGGGCACGGGCTGCCGCGAAGGCGTTTCGCTCAATGCAGGGAACCTGGACAAGGCCGCACACGGGGTCGCAGGTCATGCCAAGGTGGTGTTCCAGTCCCATTTCTGCTGCATACTCTATTTGCGACGGACTTCCTCCAAACAGTTGGCAGGCAGCGGCAGAAGCCATGGCGCACGCCACGCCAACTTCGCCTTGGCAGCCTACATCGGCACCGGAAATGGAAGCGTTCTGCTTGGCCACATTGCCCACAATGCCGGCTGTGGCAATGGCGTGCAGTATGCGCGTGAGGCTGAAATTGTGGCCTTTGGCCAAATGGTAGAGCACAGCAGGGAGCACTCCGCAAGAACCGCAGGTGGGTGCAGTGGCGATCAGTCCGCCCGAAGCATTCTCTTCGCTCACGGCCAGGGCGTAGGCATACACCAAGCCACGCGTTTGCAGCGAGGGCTTGTAGCCCGATACTTTCACGTAGTAGGTGGGGGCTTTTCGGGGAAGATTAAGCGGCCCGGGGAGTGCTCCTTCATGGTTCAGGCCGCGTTCTACTGCTTCCTGCATCACTGTCCATACCTCTAACAGATAGTCCCAGATGTGGTTGCCTTCACATTTATCTACATATTCCCAATAGCCTCTGCCGTAGCGTTCACACCATTCTTTCACTTCAGAGAGTGTGTTCAAGTCGTACACTTCGGGTGTATTGTCCACCCCGCCCGCTTCGCTGCCGTCGGAAAGTGCGCCGCCGCCTATACTGTAAACAGTCCAGTCGTCCATCGTGTTGCCTTTTTCGTCAAAGGCCACGAACTTCATTCCATTGGGATGAAAATGGAGGAAGACGGTTGGCTCCCACACCATTTTTACAGGTGCTATCGGCTCGAGCACTTCAATGATGGCAACATCGGTCATGTGCCCTTTCCCGGTTGCCGCCAAACTGCCATAAAGCGTTACTTCGAACGCCTTGGCATTCTTGTTTTTCTCTGCAAAAATCTGTGCAGCCTTGTTGGGGCCCATCGTATGACTGCTCGACGGCCCTTTTCCTATACGGAATAATTCTCTTAGCGATTTCATTGCTCTTAAAATTTGCCGCAAAGATACAATAAAGAAACGAAAGTGAATGCGAAATGGGGAAAATATGCAATCTTTGTCGTGTGCCGAAGTCGCATGCTCGGTGCTGTTTATTTAAACACTTTTCTGACTTCTCCATTGGCCGCCTTTACAAGGTTGATGCCTTTCTGCAGACGATTTGTTTGTTTCCCGGTTGTGTCGTAAATGGCAGGCTGATTGTTTTTCGTCACATTGGTTGTTGCAATGTGGCTGGCTGTGCTGCCGGCATACTCTTCAATGTCGTTGTTGTCGGGATTGAATGTCAGGGCCATCCATCCTCGTTCTTGAACGGCTTCTACTTGTGCGGTTGTGCACACGTTCTGTTTTTCGTCAGGGACTCCTTTGATGTGGACAACAAAATAGGCGTACTCTCCGGTTTTTCTCAATGATTGAATGAGTTTGTCCATATCTGTTCCTTTAATCCGGTTTTCGTAGCAGTAAATCTCCTCGAGATATTTGCAGTCTGTTACATTTAGGGAGGTAAGCAGGTTGTTGTTGCAGTAAAGCTGGTTGAGCGAACTGTTGTTTGACAGGTCGAGAGAGGACAGTTGATTGTTCTCGCAGCCAAGTGTGACCAATGCTGTATTTGATGCGGATAGAGAGGATAGTTGATTGTTTCTGCATTCAAGGACTCGCAATTTCTGTGTGTTGGAAACGTTCAGGCTAGGGAGTTTGTTGAAACTACAGCTCAGGTAACTTAGATTTGTGTTCTGCGATACATCCAAAACCTCTAATTGGTTATGGCGGCAGTCCAGACGATGCAATTTTGTATTTGCAGAAATGTCTAATGTTGCAAGTTCATTGTTGTTGCATTCTATGTTGTTGAGTTCCTTGTTGTTGGAAAGGTCTAAAGACGTTAATTTGTTGAAACTGCATCCTAAGCCTGTCAGTGCTTTGTTTTGGGAAACATCCAATGAAGTAAGTTTGTTGTTTCCGCAGTACAATTCGATGAGTTCTTTGTGGTGGGATACGTCTAATGAAGTGAGGAAATTGTCGTTGCATTCTAGTCCTGTCAGTTTTGTGGATTTTGAAATGTCCAATGATGTAAGTTTGTTGTCTCTGCACATAAAATAGGTGATGTTTCCTGTGAGTTTTACTTCTTGGGCCGTAAGTTTATAGGTGATTTTCATTCTGTAGAAAGTTTCTTCTTTTTCTTTGTCGGCTCCTTCTACGGAAATATCTGCTGCTTCTTTCTTGTCGAAATATAGAGTGATGGTTTCTCCAATGGCTTTCTGTGTGGTGAAAATGATTTCATCGGCATGAACCGGCGAGGATGGAATCATGGTAAGGGCAAGGGTCAGAATGTTTGCTAATAGTTTTTTCATGGTGATTGTGGATAAAATAGCAAGGCCTCTGCAAAACTCCATTTTTTCATAAGGAAAAAACAGGGAAGTCGGAGAATGGCTGTTTTCTGACTTCTTTGAGTTTTGCAGAGGTCTTGATAGGTGAAATTTATGTCTGTTTTCTGTTACTCGATGATAACGGTTGTCCAGTTGTGAGTGTCCTCAACCGTACCGTACTGGATGCCACGTAGGCGGTTGTAGAGTTTTTCAGAGACAGGACCGGGCTTTCCGTCTTTGCTGAAAGTGAAACGTTTGCCTGTGTCAAGGTCGTCGATGTATGAAATCGGGGAGATGACAGCAGCTGTTCCGCATGCGCCCGCCTCTTCGAATGTTTCCAGTTCTTCTTCTGGAATCTGGCGACGCTCCACTTTCATGCCCAAATCTTCTGCAATCTGCATCAGACTCTTGTTGGTGATGCTGGGAAGGATGCTCGACGATTTGGGGGTGATGTATGTGTTGTCCTTGATGCCGAAGAAATTGGCGGCGCCACACTCGTCCATGTATTTCTTTTCTTTTGCATCGAGATAGAACTCGGAAGCATAGCCCTTTTCGTGTGCCAAATGGTTGGCCTTGAGAGAAGCGGCATAGTTGCCACCTACCTTGAAAGTACCGGTGCCAAGAGGTGCGCTGCGGTCGAAATCGCGAACGATGACATAGGGATTGGTTGAGAAACCGCCCTTGAAGTAAGGGCCTACCGGAGTTGCAAAAATAAGGAACAGATATTCGTTGGCTGGGCGAACGCCTACCTGTGCGCTTGTGCCGATGAGCAACGGACGGAGATAAAGCGAAGCACCGCTCTCGTAGGTAGGAATGTATTCCTGATTGAGGCGAACGACTTTCTTCACCATTTCACAGAAAATCTCCGTGGGCAGTTCGGGCATCATGATGCCGCGGCATGTGTTCTGTAGGCGCGCTGCATTTTCTTCCATGCGGAAGACGCGCACTTTGCCGTCGGGGCAGCGGAAAGCTTTCAAGCCTTCAAAAGCCTCTTGCCCATAGTGTAAGGCTGTGGCAGCCATGTGAAGTTTCAGGTATTCGTCAGAGCATACTTCTACTTCTCCCCATGAACCGTTACGATAATAGCAGCGTACATTGTAGTCTGTCGGCACATAGCCGAATGGCAGATTTGCCCAATCTAAGTTCTTCATAAAAATCGTATTATTAATATGGTTTACAATTGATTTTACTGCAAAAGTAAGCAATTAATTATACTTATGCAAAAATATTGTGACTAATTATTGTGAATTTAGGACTTATCCGTGTTTCCTTCCAAAATCTGATGGATTTCCTGATTGGTCTTGGTGAGCTTCTCTTTGCATAACTTGATGAGTTGCTGGGCTTTTTGCAACTGTTTGCCCATTTCATCGATGTCGAGTTCTCCGTTTTCCATGTCTTCCACGATGTTTTCCAATTGGCGCATGGCGTCTTCGTATTTCATGGCGTGCATGCTTGTTGTTTTTTTGCTGTTCATGTACTTGTTGTTGTTTGTTCTTTTTTTATGCAATGTTGTTGTTTGCGGTGACTGCTGTGCAAAATGGAGTTTTACACTTACTTTATAATAGAGTGCAGGATTCCCTTTTCTACTCTTGTTTCTATTTCGTCGCCTGCTTTCAGTTGTTTTGGGTCGCGAATGCTCTTGCCGTTCAACAGGGTGATGCTGTAGCCCCGTTTCAACAAATGTTCGGGATTGGCGGCATCTGTTCTCTGTTTCAGCAGTTGCAGCCGGTGGCTTTCTTTCAAAAGCAGGCGGTCAAGGGCAGGTAACAATCTGTTTTCAAACAGATGGATATGGTGATGCTGTAATGACAGTGCTTGGGCCATGCTGTTTCTCAGCTTGGTGAAGATGCGGTCGAGGCGTGCTTGCTGGCGTGTTTGGACTAGCGAAAACAACATGGGAATGTGGCCTGTCAATCGGCCGAGACGCATGTTCTCGACATTCATACGTTGCTTCACTGTGTTTGCTATGCGATTTTGCGCTTCAATGATTCGTTCCTCTACCAATCTGAGCCGGCCAATGAGAAAAGCGGCGGCGGCAGTGGGTGTCTTTACACGGGTGTTTGATATCATGTCCAAAATGCTTTCATCGCGTTCGTGTCCGATGCCCGTGATAATGGGCAGGGGAAAATTGGCCACGTTTTCTGCCAATGTCAAGGTGTCGAAGCCTGAGAGGTCGGCAACAGCACCTCCACCTCTGATCAGCACCACACAATCGAAGTGATCCAAGGCATCGTTAATCTGGTTGAGGGCATTGATGACGCTGCTTTCTGTTTGTTCTCCCTGCATGACGGCTGGAAAAAGTTTCACATCGAATGCAAATCCGTATTCGTTGTGGAGAAGTTGGTTCATGAAATCTCCGAATCCGGCTGCCTGTTGGCTGCTGATGACTGCAATGCGCTGAGTGAATAGGGGCAGGGGGAGTTCCTTGTTCAGTTCAAACACGCCTTCTTCTTTGAGTTGCTTGATGATTTCCTGTCGTTTCCGAGCCATGTCGCCCATTGTATAGGTGGGGTCGATGTCGGTAACAATCCATGAAAAACCGAAATTCTCGTGGAATTGGGGATAGACTTGGATCAGCACTTTCAGTCCGGGGCGCAGTCGCTGGCCTGTTGATTGTTCAAAATGGGGACGTATTTCCATCCATTGCGATTTCCAACATTTGGCCGAAGCCTGTGCTATGGGCACATTGCTGTGGATGTCTTTCTGAATCAATTGCATGTAGCAGTGGCCGCGCACTTCCCTAACCTCTGAGAGTTCGGCCTCTACCCAATATTCGTTTGGGAAACTTATTTCGATGGTTTCCTTTACGAGTGTGTTCAGTTCGTATAGTGTCAATATCTTGAAGGGCATGAGTCTGGATGATGGTTATTGTATAAATAAAATTGGTAGTGGCAGTTTGTCATGTAGATTACAGTTGATGGTAATCGGGAATTTCTCTCAGGAAAGTGTATCGCTGGTGGTTGTAGTCCATTTGGCAGCAAATATGCTCCATGCCATTGGATACGATGAGATAATCTACTTTCAGAAGGAAATTGTAGGCGGTGATTTGGTCGAATACTTTTTGGGTGAGAGGAATGGTGGGGGCTTTGTATTCGAGAATCATTTGTGGGACTGCCACCTTATTATATAATACACTGTCGCAGCGCAATTTTTTTTCACCGACACGCAGTTCCACCTCGTTTGAAAGCCGTCCGGCCGGATAATTCTTATGTTCTATGAGGTAGTGGACGAAATGCTGTCGCACCCATTCTTCTGGCGTTAAAGTTACATATTTGCGTCGCAAAACGTCAAGAATCATCTTCTTTCCGTTTTTGACAGCGATTTTTATTTCGTAAGGAGGTAGGTTTAATGGATTCATTTTTGTAATTTTGCAGCTGAGACCATGCAAATGAATACAATGGGTGCACATTGTCTATTGCTCGTTGACAGCTTTATTGGAATACAAAGATACGGAAAAAATATGGATGCAGAATGGTTTATGAGCCCAATTTCTCATATTTTTGATGATATTGCTTCTGTTTCTTTGTCCTGGATGATGAGTGCATGAGAAGTGTTTGTGTGGTGGTCTTTTATGATTCGTTTGAAACAAAACTGATGAACAATGGCTGAAAAAAAGTCTGTTGCAACCTTTGAAGAGGTGATGCGAGCCCTGAAGGCGGGTCGTTTTATGCCCGTTTACATATTGATGGGAGAGGAGGCGTATTATATTGACAAAATTGTTGATTTCATTGCGCAGAATGCTATCAGGGAAGAAGAGCGCGACTTCAATCAGACGCTTGTGTTTGGTTCGGATGTTTCGGCTGCTCAGGTGGCTGACATGGCCAAACGTTATCCCATGATGGCTGAAAGGCAAGTGGTGATTGTGAAGGAAGCTCAGAACATCAGAAACTGGGACAGGCTTGAAACTTATTTTGAAAATCCGCAGCCGACAACCATCCTTGTTCTGGCATATAAGAATGGGGTGATTGATGGCAGAAAGAAAATTTTGCCAAAGGCGCAGAAGGCAGGAGTGGTTTTTGAGAGCAAGAAAAAACGAGACTATGAACTGCCGGGATTCATTGAGGGATACCTGAAAATGAACCAATGCACAATTGACAATAAATCGGCTCAGATGATTGCTGACCATATCGGTGCTGATCTCAGTCGTCTAACATCGGAACTTGATAAGGTGATACTGTCGTTGCCGGAAAATGAAAGGCGAATTACTCCCGATGTGGTGGAACAGCAAATTGGGGTGAGCAAGGATTTCAATGGTTTTGAATTGAGGAATGCCATCGTGAATCGGGATGTTTTTAAAGCGAATAATATTGTGAAATATTTTGACAAAAACCCAAAAACGGGAAATGCGTTTATGCTAGTACCAATGCTTTTCTCATATTTCCAAAATTTGATGTTGGCGTATTATGCTCCCGGCAAGGGTAACGAAAATGAGATTGCCCGATGGTTGGATTTGAGAGCAGGGTGGGCTGCCAAAGAATATATAATCGGCATGAGAAATTACTCTGGTGTGAAAGTGATGCAGATTATTGGTAAAATTAGAGAGATTGATGCCAAAAGTAAGGGATTGGACAATCCAAATACGGGTGTTGGTGAACTGTTGAAGGAACTAATTTTCTTTATTTTGCATTAAAAGGATCTGTTTTTACTTTTGTTTTTCTCTATTTTGAAAATTTACAGAGACCTGAAAAATAGGGTGAAAACTTTGAATATCAAGTGTTTTTACGAATTTATACCCTCTGAGAATTGCGTATTTTGAAAAAGTTGGGGAGTATTTCAGAATACGCAAAAAATGAGCGTTTTTTTATGTTTTTCGTTCAAAAGATTCAGTGTTAACATAATTTATTGTTTTGTTTTGTGAATATTTTAACTTCAAAATAAAGGAGAATCGCTGTTCGTTTTTATATGTATAATCATAACTTTATAGTAAGTTTTAAAACACACTTTAACAGATTTGTGTTTGTATTTGTGAATATTTCAAGGCAAAAACGTATAGGTATGTATATTCAAAACACTTTATTTTGTATATTGCATTGTATGCCAGCATTTTATATTAATATATTCAATCGTGTTATTTGAACGTTTATTCTCTATTATGTATTTCTTTGCATAAATGCGATTTTTGTAAATATAAACAAAAAGATAAGTATAAATTAATCAGGTGTTTACGAAAAATAAATATATAGATACTTTATATGTATCTTATTCTCATTTATATGTTTTTGATTTGTAAATGTAGATATTTAAATCTGTTACATGTGAGTTTTGATATTCTGATTTGCAAATGTGAATCTCTGAGGCTGAAATTTGTATATACATTTGTTGTGTATTCCATTTTTTTGCTTTACCTTTGTAAAGTCAATAAATTTCGGCTTAAAAGCCTATGTTTATCAATATAGACCTAAAATGAAGGATAGAATAAGACAGATTATGGAGAGTCAGCATATGACTCAGCAAACATTTGCAAATTTCATTGAGTTGTCTCCGGCAGCACTCAGTAGTATTTTTAATGATCGAACTCGTCCTACTCTCAATATAGTTGAGTCCATCAAGAAAAAATTTCCTACCATTAACTTGGAGTGGTTGATGTTCGGCAAAGGTCAAATGTTTGAAAAAACATCTGATGCCGATGGAAATTTGGAAGGGCAGCCATCAAATGTTTCAGTTGAACAGGCGTTGGATTTTGGAGAGGTCAACCAACAGGTAAGCAGAATGGGATCCACTCCTAACCTCTTTCAAGGAAACTATCTATCGTCCAATCATCTTGTAAAAATCAATGCGAAAAATATTGACAAACCAAAACGGAGTATCACGGAGATAAGAGTGTTTTTTGATGACCAGACGTGGGAGTCGTTCATTCCTAAAAAATAACAAAGAAAATCCTGTCCTCTTGTTCATAAAAAAGACATTGTTTTATTTTGTATTGTATAGGGATTGCATTAACTTTGCACCACCTTATTATTTATAGCCACGTTAATGCTGTTAATATGATGATGTGCATCCTATCGTGGTGAAATATGTATCATAAATGACAAAACATATTTTATGTCATGTGGACTGTTTCTATGTCATGGCAACGTGGTGGCAAAATATTTAGCAAAACGATAATGAAAAAATATATTTTAGACTTGACGGTGGCGGCATCGGACAAGATTCATGAGAAATATGTGCTTGTCAAACTAACAGGCAAAGAACAGTTGCCTGATATGTTGCCGGGGCAATTTGTTGAAGTGCGCGTGGACGGATCGCCCTATACATTCCTTCGCCGTCCAATTTCCATTAATTACATTGACAAGGAGAAGAACGAACTTTGGTTGCTGATCGCGGCTATCGGTAACGGAACGCGACGTTTGGCTGAGCTGAAACCGGGAGATACGCTGAATTGTGTATTGCCGTTGGGCAATAGTTTTAGAATGCCCCAAGATATAAATGACGGGGACGTACAGGCAAGGGTGTTGCTGGTTGGTGGAGGTGTGGGCGTTGCCCCATTGCTCTATTTCGGAAAGTGTTTGAAAGAAAGCGGTAGTGAGCCAACTTTCTTGTTGGGCGCACGCACAGCAAAAGACTTGTTGATGATGGATGATTTCAGTAAATTGGGGCGTGTTTTTGTCACGACCGAGGACGGAACGGCTGGGGAGAAGGGGGTTGTCATCCACCACTCGCTGTTGGAAAGTGAACGTTTTGACCAAATTTCCACCTGCGGTCCTAAGCCCATGATGGTGGCGGTGGCAAAATATGCTCAAAACAAAGGTATATACTGTGAAGCATCGTTGGAAAACAAGATGGCTTGCGGTGTGGGTGCTTGCTTGTGCTGTGTGGAGAAAACTACTGAAGGAAATCTTTGCGTGTGTAAGGAAGGGCCGATTTTTGATGTAAACAGTCTGATGTGGTAGTGTGCCAATTATTGTGAAGAACGATGTAGAATAGAATAAACGAAGAAATACTTATGGCAAGTCTGAATGTGAAGATAAATAATCTCGAATTGAAAAACCCTGTGATGACGGCATCCGGCACTTTTGGCTACGGTCTTGAATTTGCTGATTTTATCCACTTGGATGACATTGGAGGGATTATTGTGAAAGGTACGACGCTGAAAGCACGCGAGGGAAACGACTATCCAAGAATGGCCGAAACATCTTCGGGTATGCTTAATTGCGTGGGATTGCAAAACAAAGGAGTGGATTATTTTTGTGAGCACATTTATCCTGAAATCAAAGATATTTCCACTCATTTCATTGTGAACGTGAGTGGATCTTCTCCTGAGGATTATGCCGAATGTGCATCAAGAGTGTGCGCTTTGGAGAAAATTCCGGCGATTGAACTGAATATTTCATGTCCTAACGTGAAAGACGGTGGAATGGCTTTCGGTGTTACTTGTGAAGGGGCTGCCAGTGTGGTGAGGGCAGTCCGTCAAAGATATGATAAAACACTGATTGTGAAACTTTCGCCCAATGTTACCGATATTGCGGATATAGCCAAGACCGTTGAGGCGGAAGGTGCTGACAGTGTGTCGCTAATCAATACCCTGATGGGGATGGCAGTGGATATCGAAAAACGCCAGCCACTTTTAAGTATCGGAACGGGAGGTTTGAGCGGACCTTGTGTCAAACCGATAGCCCTGCGCATGGTGTGGCAGGTAGCAAAGGCAGTGAAAATTCCCGTGATAGGTTTGGGGGGCATCATGAATGCCCAAGATGCCATCGAATTTATCATGGCCGGTGCTACGGCCATAGAAATAGGAACGGCGAATTTCATCGATCCTGCTGTTACTATCAAGGTGCGTGATGGCATTAACGAATGGCTTGATAACCATGGATGCAAGAGCGTGCAGGAGATTGTCGGCGCAATCAATGGCTGACGAGCTGTTGAATGTAGCCCCAATATGCCAAAATGGAAAAAATGCAGTGAGTAAGATTATACGTTAAATGTTGATATTTTCTGCTCAATATTTTGTGGCATAAATAGTAAGCGTTTTTACACTCCCGATGATTTTTGTATGGGAAATCTGAGAAGATGTTGTTGGGTAAGGCGAATACATTCTGCCATGAATTTTTATCTGTTGTAACTACATACTAAAGATACTGCTTTTAATCTGGGATACGTATTGTTTTGCCAAAAAACTGCGAGAATACCGAGGCGTTTTCGTTGAAATCCTACGATAATATCAAAAGCTTTTCAAAATTTAGATGTGACAAGTTACTTTCTTGCATTATTTTAATGGTCTATTAAAACAAGGCAAAACGATTAATTTACAGGTCGATTTTGGCTTTTTGCATTACAAACACACATATTTTGGTATGATAATCGTTAAATAATGTGTCTTCTTGTCATTTTTGTCGCATCAACACATCATAAAATAGGGAAAATAAATAATTTTACACTCGTAAATAAATATTGAATGCTGTTATGAGCAAAACAACGATGGGTACGAAGCTTCCTAGAAAGCTTGAACAGAAGATGCAGACTGTTGGTGAGCAAATTAAATTTGCCCGTTTGCGTCGTAATCTTAGTGTGGCACAAGTGGCAGAACGCGCTACTTGCTCACCTATGACTATAGCAAGAATTGAGAAAGGTGCGCCGACTGTTGCCATTGGTATATACCTGCGCGTACTCTACGCCCTGCAACTCGATGATGACATTTTGTTGCTGGCACAGAAGGATGAGGTGGGAAGAGCCTTGCAGGATCTCGCACTGAAACATCGTGAACGGGCATCAAAAAAGGAATAAACTATGCGAACATTATTTATATATGCGGACTTCGATTGGCTTGTCGAGCCATTGTTGGTTGGCGAATTGGGCTATGAATCACTTCGTGGCTCGGATTCCTATTCGTTTAAATACGACAACAACTGGCTTCGTCAGTATGGTGGTCTTTTCCTGAGTGCAGACATCAACAACTATCCAGGTCAGCAATATACTCAGCCGGACAAAGATATCTTCGGCTGCTTTAGCGATGCATTGCCAGACCGTTGGGGGCGGCTGCTGCTCAACAGGTTAGAACAAATCCTTGCCATAGAGGAAAAGCGGCCTGTTCGTAAGCAGTCTTCATTTGATTATCTCATGGGCATTGATGATGTCTCACGTATGGGCGGTTTCCGTTTCAAGGAATCGCAAGATGGCGAGTTCATCAACTGCGAGAAGTCTCTCTGCATTCTTCCATTGACCGATATACGGGTGTTGGTAGCAGCCTGTATGGAGATTGAGAAAAGTGAGGAACTGAACCAGTTGCCTGAAAAGAAATGGTTGCTGCAACTCGTTCATTCCGGTACTTCACTTGGCGGTGCTCGTCCGAAAACAGGGGTTATGAATGATGAGGGCTGTCTTTGTGTGGCCAAGTTCCCTTCGAGGAATGATGATTACGATGTTGGCCTCTGGGAACATCATAGTCATCTGTTGGCAAAGGAAACTGGCGTGATTGCAGCCGAGACGGGCGTCATAGAGATAGGTGAGAAATACCATGCTTTGCTTTCTAAGCGTTTCGATAGGACAGCCGACGGACGAAGAAAGCATTTTGCATCTGCCATGACCTTGCTGGGCTTGACAGATGGCTGCGATGCCAAAACAGGTAACGGTTATCTGGATATTGTGGACTTCATCCTTCAGAACTGCTGTGATGTGGAAGACAATCTGCGTCAACTCTATAGACGTGTGGCTTTCAATATCGCCATCGGTAATAGCGATGACCATTTCCGTAATCATGGTTTTCTGCTAACCCCGAAGGGGTGGACGCTCTCACCGGCTTATGATATGAATCCTACTTTGAATGAATATCAGGCATTGCTCATCAACTCCGCAACCAATCAAGCCGATCTCAATGTACTCCTCGATTCATCTGAGGAGTACATGATTGGAAAGGACGAAGCTGGTCGCATCATCGATGAAGTGAAGGCAGGCGTAAAGCATTGGAGATCGATTGCCGCACGACTTAGTATGGCCAAGCGAGAAATGGATGTATTTGAACAAGTGTTTCAACGTTCTCTGGCGGGTTGTTGAGCGATAGCGAAAAAATGAACGAAAAACAGTAGCAATATGTAGTGATGCAGAAACACAACGACTTACATTCCATAACGACGGAAAGAAAATGTGGAGAAGATGTAGCAGTATGTATCTGAATGTAGCAAAGAAAAAGCATATAATATATGAATAGTAATGATTCAACTATAATGACTATACAGGAAGCAATAGAAGCCCGGCATAGTGTGAGGGCATATAGAGGACAGCCATTGACCGAGGAAATCGTCAAGTTGCTGGAAAGCAAGATTGACGAATTGAATCGTGAAGGACAATTACATATCCAGTTTATATTGAACGAGCCGAAGGCATTCAAGGGAACGTTAGCCAAGTATGGTAAGTTCCGGGGCGTGAACAACTACATCGTTATGGCAGGAAAGAAATCTGATGACCTTGACGAACGTGTCGGCTATTACGGAGAGCAACTTGTGTTATTTGCTCAGACATTAGGATTGAATACCTGCTGGGTAGGACTCAGCTATTCGAAGGTGCTTGGGACGTATGTGCTTAACGAGGGAGAGAAGATTGCCTGTTACATTGCCATCGGCTTTGGTGAGACACAAGGTGTCTGTCATAAGATTAAGACCGTTGAGCAAGTCAGCAATGCCAGTGACATCACTCCGTCTTGGTTCAAGAGAGGTGTGGAAGCAGCCCTACTTGCCCCTACAGCCGTGAACCAGCAGAAATTCTCGTTTGAATATGTCGGTATCACGGGCAATCGTCATCAAGTACGAGCCAAGAAAGGATTCTCCATGATTGGCTATACACAGATAGACTTGGGCATCGCCAAATGTCATTTCGAGATCGGTGCAGGAAAGGCTACGGGTAAGCGAGTGCAAATAGGGAATGAAGAAAACTTTGATTGGGTATGAAACAACCTTATAAAACCATGACAGAATTTGGAAAGATGCGCAGTGAAGAGTTCTATGACTTCACAAGCGAAGAATGCTTGGCGAGTTACTATAGAGCCAAGCATATTGTTCGAAACTGCAAACTATGACTACAGAGGACGATGATTACAGGAAAACAATAAAAGATTTGATTCCTGGCATTCCGGAATCATGGCCTTCAAAGAAGAAATGCAGGATGCCTTTCAACATGGTTTCAAGGTATATAACAAAGATGCTGAAGAAACGAACCAATGGCAGGTATTGCCTGACAAGAATCTCTACCAATCGTTGAATACAAAAGATGCAGAAGCATATGAGGCCATCGGCAAGAGTGGACAACGTGTAGGAGGTGCTATCATTGCTGTTAACGGTACTTTGGGTGAACTCGCATTCCTCTATGTGAAAGTTGGTGTTCAGAGCAAAGGCATCGGTCGGATTATCTGGAGTGCAATAGAGACTATGCATCCTGAGATAAAAATTGTGGAAAACTTTTACACCGTATTTTGACCGTTGCAATGTCCACTTCTATATCAACCGTTGTGGATTCCATGCCGTTGAGTTCTTCAACGAGCACCATCCGGATTCCAATATGCCAGAGCAGCTTGACCAAGAGGATGGGTTCTTTAAGTTTGAAAAGAAGATGAGATAAATTATAACACAAAACGTATGAAGAGTTTCAAATCAACAGCGTGGCTATTGCCACAACCTGTGCTGATTATCGGCACTTATGACAAAAACGGCAAACTCAATGCAATGAACGCCGCATGGGGTGGTCAGTGGGATATGCACGAGATTATAATTTCTCTCGGCTCTCATCAGACAACCGACAATCTCAAAGACAATGATGACTTAACCGTAACATTTGCTACAGCAGAGACTATGATTTCCTCTGATTATGTAGGTATTGTGAGTGGAAGAAACACCCCTGATAAGATGGAGAAGACAGGTTGGACTACAGAGAAAGCTTCAACTGTGAATGCTCCAGTGTTCAAGGAGTTTCCGATGACATTGGAATGTCGAGTAAAGCAGAAGATAGATGGAACTGAGGCTGGTTATTATCTTGTTGCAGAAATAGTCAACATCCTTTGTGATGAGAAGTATCTGGCTGAAGATGGTAAGCCAGATGTGGAGAAGATGAAACTAATTACCTACGACCCCGTTCATCATACCTATATCCAATTAGGCAAGACTGTGGGCAAGGCATTTTCAGACGGCAAGCAATTGAAGTAAAAGAATGAGAAAGACAAGCAGAGCAATGGATGCCACCTTCGCACTGGAGGTATTGGATAAGGCTCCTTATGTAACAGTCAGCTTTACAAGACCGGATGGAACTCCATACGGTGTGCCCTTGTCGTTGGCTCGAACAGACGAGCATACCTTCTACTTCCATTGTGCTTTGGAAGGAGATAAGTTGGATTGCATAGCAGCTAATCCGAATGTGGCATTATCAGCAGTCACCAAGTGCGCACCTACGGTAGGTCCCAAAGACGGAAGTTTTACACTACAGTACAAATCGGCAATGGCTGTGGGAAAAGCAAAATTGGTTACAGAAAAAAACGAGAAAATAGGGGCTTTGAGAGCTATTTGTCAGCGTTTCCTACCACATCACATGGATGCCTTCAATGATGCTATTGCACGTAGTCTGGAGAGAACGGATGTGGTAAAGATAACCCTTACTGCACCTCCTACAGGTAAGCGTAAACAGTACGACAAGCAAGGCGAGGAAATGAAATGGCAAAGAATGGAATAAGCATGGAAGCAAGGAAACATTTAGCTGCAGAGAAGAAAAGATGTGGTTTCCCATAACTGCGCCCAGGCTATTCTCTGCACATACGCAGACAAGGTTGGCATTGATGAAGAGACGGCCAGGAACCAATGACCTTACGCTTATGGTATTGTGGCAGGTCTCCAAGAAACGGAATATGACTACCAGTCTGCAACCGAAATGGCAAGTATCACTTATGATGCAAAAATGTCAGTAGTCCATCATGCAAGGCTGAAAGATTTCTCTATCTATGACAGTGTGCAGGAGATGAAGAGGAGAGAGCAGGAAGAATTTGCAGAAGCCATTCGTCAATATGGCGAAAAAGTGGATGATGGCTACGAGTGGCACTTTGAGGGTGAATGCCCGATAGTGGCAGCATATGACTATGAAAGAGCCTTGTGACTTCTCCTGTCAAGGTACAAGATTGGAGCTTCCATCTTTGAGCTTCTTTTCACGAAGTTTCACTTGCTCTTTTGGTGCTTTTGCTGTTTTCTTTGTTGCCATTGTTTCTTGTTTTTGAAGATTACCACTGAGCAGAGTTCCGAGGGACACTTTTTCTGTCCCCGGGGAACCGTTTTTGACCACTTAGTGTTATCTCGAGGGACATCTGGGGGACAAAGTTAGGCAAAATCTGTAAACACGGACAAAAACTTTAACATTGGGAAATAAGCGAGTTACGATCCTTTATTTGCAGATTTTACAATCTTCTTTGCAGTGGTTTCATTTGCCGATGCAGGAAATAAACATCGTTGATTATCAGATAGTTAGGTGTTAAATGGTAGAAAAGTGAGAAAACTGCTCAAAATAATTTTCAAAAATCGCATTTTTAACGTAATTAACATTTGTTAAGATGACAAAAGCCCAGGTAGGCTCAAAATCGGCAAAAACATTGAGTTTAAGTTGCTTTTGAAGGGATGTGTCACCTTTCTTAAACTATAGGATAAGTTCTTTTGTTCTTTCATTCGGTTGAATATTTCGTTAAATGTTGATATTTTATGCTCAATATATTGTGGCGAAAAAAGTAAGCGTTTTACACCCTTTGACTTGTCCGCCTGGATGAATCGAGCAGATATTTCAGAGAACTGGGTGAACATATCATGGAGAATTTCGTGGGGTGTTATTTCACATAATTCTGATATATGATTCATATCTTAAACAGGTCATCCATGGTCACTTCGTTCTGGATCATGTTATAGTTATTGTTGTGGGCAACACCATTCGTTGTAACCATGATGAGGTGTAGTGTGCGCTTGTCTTTTGACAGTTCCTGATATGCTTCAATCTTGTTTTGAAGGTTCGTTGCGTAATCTCTGTCGATGGTGAAGACATTAGTAGAATGCTTCATCTCGCATAGGTCTGTAAATCCATCTGCACGTTGCATCACAAGGTCAATCTGTGCTCCTCGTCTTTCCTCTGTACCACGCGAGAACCAGGAGCAAACGTTTGTCTGTACACCGGCTATGCCAAGTGCAGCCTTAATCTGCGGAACGTGCTGAAGGCATACCCGTTCAAAGGCGTGTCCCTTCCAAGCATTATGGGATGTTGACGTGAAGGTGTTGGCCCAATAATGCTCGTCGCTGAAGGCGTTCTTCTTGATGCAGAGATAGTAAAAGAGGGTATAGTTGTCGATTAGCTGATAAAGTGCGTTTGTCTCAGCTGTATCGGCAGAAGCAAAGCGGCGGATGAAGCCACTCTCTTCCAACTCTTCCAATATTGTGGAGAAAGTGCCACCGTCTGAGAGCTTGCTTTCATGTAGTATGTCCTCCCTGGTCATTCCAGTCTTCCGGCCATCGCTCAGACATCCGATTACCTTGAGGTAATTCTCTGGGCGTTTGAATAGGGTGGCATATAGTGCCTCGAACTCATCACGTAGTTGGGCTGTTTCCGTGAAGAAAAGCTGGTCTACATTTTGTGCAACGCTTAGTCCCTTCTTCAGGAAACTCCAGTAGTAAGGTATGCCACCAAGAATCATGTAGAGTTCCAGAACGTCTTTTCTGCCGAGTGCAAGATTGGCGCTTTGGGCAAAGAGTTCGCACTCGCGGAGGGTGAAGGGAACGAGTTTTATACGGTTGGTCAGCCTTCCGCGAAGACCGCCCTTGTCTTTCAAGAGCTTCTTGCTGATCCATGAGGTAGCACTACCGCATACTAATAGTACGATGTCCTTTTCCCGTCGTGCAGTAGCCCATCCGTTCCAGAAGTTCTCCAGGGCACCGATAAGGTTTCCCTTGGGCGTGTCCATCCACGGAAGCTCGTCGATGAAAAGAATTTTCTTGCCGGCCGGAGCCTCATTGATGAGTTGCTTCAGCAGCTCGAAGGCTTCAATCCATGTTTTGGGTATGGCGCACTTTGTCATGCCTGCCGCCACCAGAGAGTTTCGGAATGCCGTCAGTTGCTGGCGCAACGTTCCTTTTGCAACTCCTGTGTGTTGAAAGCAGAAGTTGTAGTTGAAAGTTTCTCTGATGAGATACGTCTTACCCACACGCCGTCTGCCATAGACGGCACAAAACTGCGATTCCTCTTTGTCAAGAAGCTCTAGCAGTTCACGTTGTTCCTTTTCACGCCCGATAATCATAATGACATCTGTTTTATTAAATCCGCTGCAAATATAGCAAAAAAAAATCTATAACCAGCGGAAAAGTATGTTTTTCTTTGTATTTCCGCTGAAAATAGAGTGTTTTTAACATAATTCAAAATTCAAGAAGGCTGTTCTTATTCTAAATTATGTATAATGGTTTGAAGCATAATCTCCGAAAACACCCAAATGTTTTTGCCAAAAACCTCCGAAAATACCGAAATGTTATAATTCTATAGAGATTGTTCAATTAAGCGTGTGAGCTCACCTTGTACCCTTGCATCATAGTTGTCACGGAGTGAAACGGCCAATGATAGCCTGTCCACCCATTCGGCTTCAGCACCAATCTTGGTGACAGGCGGGTATTTCCATGCCTCAATGATGATGTTGCCGTCGAACTCATTAGGACGTACCAAGGTTCCAGAACTCCTAAAGTCACGGAGCTGTTTGACGGTCATCATAATAATCCTTTCCGGGTCAGGGTTGAGCCATGTATAATGTGCCAGGGCATTGATGCCACATGCGGGGTAGTGTCCATCTGAAAGCAGGTCATCACAGAAAATGCGTTCTTCAACAGGATTGATGAGGACGGATTGAGCCTGTTCCCAAAGATCCTTCCCCGTCTTATCGAAGCGGATGACTTTCCGCTTGGAGCCATCGGCCACCTTCTGGCACAGCCCCAGGTCTTCAAGGCAAGTAATGCCAAGCGTAATGCTTGCATATGAATAAGGCAACTTGTCTTCTAAGTCTCGTGCTGCCAGCCCTTCGATACTTTCTATCTGCAAATGGTAGAGCAGCAGGTATTGGGCTACTGGTGTCAGAGCCTTTGCCTGTTTGGTCTTGCGAATACGCTCGTTAGCCAGAAGCATCGGCAGGTGAACGTATTTGTCAGATGCGATGAAATAAACATCCTTGTCGATGAGCCTTTGCCGTTCATAGGCTGGACATGTCGGCAGCAAGAATACCGTGGGACGCTGTAACAGCGAAGTAAGATTGCTGGCTGTGACAGACAGACTGCGTGGTGAAGCAACCTTACCTTTTGGTTCTGCGAAGAGTAGGGACATTCCATGGAACTCGCCATCGTAGAACTTGTATGCAAGAGAGTCCCCGATGGTGACACCTTTCATCTGCGCTTTGCTTCGTTCTTGCAGCTGTAAGGGTCTTCCTAATATGACAATATCTTTCGTTTTAACCATTCTGTTTCATTTTAATACACCATTAAAACGATGCAAAAGTATTAAAATAATCTGATATAACCAAAGGTTTTCCTGTTAAACCTCCGCCTCGTTCTCTCCAACCTTGCCGAAATCACTGGCAAAGGACAAAGAACTTTATGTGTCAAAATAGTATGTTTTATGTTTTGAATGGCTCTATAATCGCAAATAATTGATAATCTTGGTTGAAATCTCATTGATTGTTGTCTATACCACTTTCTTGTGCAGTAGTGCGAAAAGATATTGCCGTGGATTTCTAGGGATGTGATGCGATGTTCTGTCTCGGGAGTATGCTTTTTGTTCCAAAAGACGACCCCAAATTGTTAAAAAAGCCCTATTATAATCATTTTTTATATCATAACACATCATAAAATAAAGAAATTGTTGTATCTTTGCGCTCGTAAATATAAGTTGAGTATCAATATGAGCAAGACAACAATGGGCAATAAGTTGCCCCGAAAACTGGAACAGAAGATGCAGACCGTAGGTGAGCAAATCAAACTGGCTCGTTTGCGTCGTAATCTTAGTGTAGTACAGGTTGCAGAACGGGCTACCTGTTCTCCTCTGACCGTTTCGAGGATAGAAAAAGGAACTCCGACAGTAGCGATAGGCATCTATCTCCGTGTGCTCTATGCCCTACAGCTGGATGATGACATCCTGTTGTTGGCACAGAAGGATGAGATGGGGCGGGCCTTACAGGATCTTGCGCTGAAACATCGTGAACGTGCCTCTAAAAAACAATAAGGTATGAAGACACTCTATGTATATGCGGACTTCGACTGGCTTGACGAACCAATGCTGGTTGGTGAACTTGGCTATGAATCCCTTCGTGGCTCAGACTCCTATTCGTTCAAGTATGATAACGACTGGCTCCGTCAGTATGGCAGCCTCTATCTGAGTGCCGACATCAACAACTATCCCGGTCAGCAATACACCCAGCCGGACAGGGGCATCTTCGGCTGCTTCAACGATGCCTTGCCTGACCGTTGGGGAAGATTGCTGCTTAACCGTCGCGAACAAATCCTTGCCACGGAAGAGAAACGCCCCGTACGTAAGCTTTCGTCATTTGATTACCTCATTGGTATCGATGACTATTCTCGTATGGGTGGTTTCCGCTTTAAGGAAAAACAAGATGGAGAGTACATCAATTGTGAGAAATCGCTTCGTATTCCCCCTTTGACCGACATTAGGGCTTTGGTGGCAGCCAGCATGGAAATTGAGAAGAGCGAGGAACTGAATCAGTTGCCAGAGAAGAAATGGCTCTTGCAATTAGTCCATCCTGGCACTTCGCTTGGCGGTGCCCGCCCCAAGGCTGGAGTGATGAATGACGAAGGCCGGATTTGCGTAGCCAAGTTCCCGTCAAGGAACGATGACTATGATGTAGGCCTTTGGGAACACCTCAGTCATCTGTTGGCAAAAGAGGCTGGAGGCGAAGCAGCAGAGACTAGCGTCATTGAGACAGGCAAGAAATATCATGCCTTGCTCTCCAAGCGTTTCGATAGGACAGTTGAAGGACGAAGAAAGCATTTCGCATCAGCCATGACCTTGTTGGGCTTGACTGATGGCTGTGATGCCAAGTCGGGCAACGGCTATCTGGACATTGTGGACTTCATCCTCCAGAACTGCTGTGACGTAGAGCAGAACCTTCGTCAGCTCTATCGTCGAGTGGCATTCAATATAGCCATCGGCAATAGCGATGACCATTTCCGCAACCACGGATTCCTGCTGACTCCACGTGGCTGGACGCTATCACCGGCATACGACATGAATCCAACTCTTAATGAATACCAGGCTTTGCTCATCAACTCCACAACGAATCATGCGGACCTTCAGGTGTTGCTTGATTCCTCGGAGGAGTATATGATAGGCAAAGACGAAGCCGTGTATATCATCGAAGAAGTGAAGGCTGGTGTGAAGCATTGGAAGTCCATAGCCACTCGCCTGGGTATAGCCAAGCGAGAAATGGATGTGTTTGAACAGGTATTCCAACGCTCACTTAAATGAAAAAAATACGTAGCATGATGTAGCGAGACTGATACACAACGACTTACATGCTATAACGACAATAAATCAATGTAGCGAAAATGTAGCGGTATGTATCTTAATGTAGCAAAAAGACATATAATAATGAATAGTAATATATCATCTAAAATATGACAATACAGGAAGCCATAGAAGCCCGGCATAGTGTAAGGGCTTACAAAGACCAGCCATTGAGCGAGGAAATCGTCAAGGTGCTTGAAGATGAAATTGTGAAGTTGAACAATGAGGGACAACTCCACATTCAGTTGATATGCAACGAGCCGAAGGCATTCCAAGGGACGCTGGCCAAATACGGGAAGTTCCGTAATGCCAACAACTATCTGGTCATGGCAGGGAAAAGAGCCGATGACCTTGATGAACGCATAGGCTACTATGGTGAGCGCTTGGTGTTGCTGGCTCAAACAATTGGATTAAACACTTGTTGGGTGGGACTAAGCTATAAAAAGATTCCCGACACCTATGTACTGGAAGAAGGTGAGGTTATCAAGGCATATATTGCCATCGGTTATGGTGAGACACAAGGTAGTGGCCACAAGATCAAGACCGTTGAGCAAGTGAGTAATGCCAGTGACATCACCCCATCGTGGTTTAAGAAGGGCGTGGAAGCAGCTTTGCTTGCTCCAACGGCCGTGAACCAGCAGAAGTTCTCGTTTGAGTATGTCGGCATGATCAACAATCGCCATCAAGTAAGAGCCAAGAAAGGCTTCTCGATGATTGGCTATACCCAGATGGACTTGGGCATTGCCAAGTACCATTTTGAGATTGGAGCTGGAAAAGTCAACTATGAGTGGGTATAAAAAGTATGCCAAACAGATAAATCGATTTTTATTGTCTAATTAAAGAGGTCTTGGTAGAGACCAGAGCGTGACTCGAAACACTCCACAAACAACATGAAGAAAGTAATGTTTTTATTTGCGGTAGGAGTGATGTGCCTGACAGCCTGCGCCCAGAAAAAGGGTGGCGAACGTGGTACTCGCCAAGGCGGCCACATGGTGATTAACAAAGACTCTGACAGCGTTTTCGTGGCTTTGAAGCAAGAGGCTCTAGGCAAGTTCAAGCAACTGACGTTCAACGACGAACAGACGGGAAAGACAATGGAGTATAATCTTTTGGTTCCAGAAGGAGCGGAGACTGGCCAAAAATTCCCCTTAGTGCTGTTCATGGCCGATGCAAGCACCGCAGGCAAGGAGGTGACGGCTCCGCTCACGCAGGGCTATGGTGCATTGGAGTTCGCTTCTGACAGAGACCAACAGAAGCATCCGTCATTCGTATTGGTACCGCAATATACCGACTGGGCCGTGCAGGATGATTGGAGCACCACCGACGAGGTGGAGATGACCATCCGTCTGCTTGATGCCGTCTGCAAGGAATACCATGTAGACACCAACCGCCTGTATACCACCGGACAGTCGATGGGAGGCATGATGTCGTTCTATTTCAACATCACGCACCCCGACCTATTTGCTGCTTCGTTGTTCGTCAGCAGTCAGTGGGACACCTCGAAGATGCAGGATTTCGGCACCAAGAAGTTCTTCTACATCGTAGCTGGTGGTGACAAGAAGGCATCGGGTGGCATGAGAGACTTGGCAAAAGTGCTGAAAGAGAATGATGCCCGTGTTGACTCCGCAAGTTGGAGTGCAAAACTGCCAACATCGCAACAGGAG
This sequence comes from Prevotella sp., assembly GCA_022773395.1. Taxonomy (GTDB): domain Bacteria; phylum Bacteroidota; class Bacteroidia; order Bacteroidales; family Bacteroidaceae; genus Prevotella. The sequence goes on along the minus strand of JALFBL010000062.1, from coordinate 8,495 downwards.
AAGTTAACAGAAGAACTGATTGCCCGTGGCGGCAATATCAACTTCATCAAGTGGGAGGCAGGAAGCGTACTTCCCGAATCGGGCAAGGGCATGGAGCACATGGCATCCTTCGACTATGGTTATAAGATTGCCGCCGTACGTGACTGGCTGTTCAGACAAAGCAAATAGGAGGGCGGACGATGAGAAAGATTTGCTTGAAGGTTCATCGCTGGTTAGGGCTGGCTTTTGGAGGGATCATCTCCATCATCTGCCTGACAGGGGCTGTCATCGTGTTTCAGGACGAAATCAAGGAAGCCATCAATGCAGACATCAGGCATGTTGAGGATAAAGGCGAAGGACGCTATCTGACGGATGAAGCACTCATTGATGCCATACGTAGACATGCCGTTGAGGGCTTGACGTTGAAGAGCATTCAAATGCCATCGAATGCCGATGAACCAGCCTACGCACAGTTTACCGGACGAGGCCATCAGAAACTGGCCGTCAATCCCTACACAGGCGAGCTGATTGGATGGGAGAAGGAATCGGCATTGGTCAACACTGCCAAGCAGTTACACCGCTATCTGCTGAACGTTCCGTCGGAGCCACATGAAGGCATGTCCGTCGGACGTTTCATCGTGGGAGTCACGGCTATCTGCATGACCCTGATACTGCTTACGGGCATCGTCACCTGGTGGCCACATAGCAAGAAGATGTTGAAGAACCGTCTGAAGGTCTCAACGGGCAAAGGCTTCCGCCGTTTTGTCTATGACAGCCATGTGTCGTTGGGCATCTATGGCGTCGTGTTCCTGTTGCTGATGTCGCTGACGGGTCCTAGTTGGTCGTTCCACTGGTATCGCCAAGGAGCCATGACCGTTCTGGGCGGCGATGTTAGCAACATGGAGCACCACGGTCAGTTTGAAAGACAACAACAGGAAAAGCCCGACGAAATAAGCATCATGCGCCCTGATACGAACCATCACGGACAAGAGAAGAAGCCACCGCAGGTTGTCTTGATGCAACTGCATACGGGCGAATGGGGTGGTCTGCTGGTCAAGTTCATCTATTTCCTTGCAGCCATCATCGGGGCTCTGCTTCCCTGGAGCGGTTACTACATGTGGTGGAAACGGACTCATCCTCAGAGGAAACCTGTGGTCAAGGTAATCAAGTAAATTCCAATTTATCGAACAGACAGATAATGGCGAAACGAGAATACATACGGGCCAACAAGGATTGGCTGGAGGCGAAAGCCAAGGAAGAAGGAGTCAAGGCACTACCCAAGGGAATATACTATAAGGTGCTGAGCGAGGGTAATCAGTCAAGTCCACAACCTTCTGTCAGGAGTATTATCACGGCTCACTACACAGGGAAGACCATTGACGGCAAACAGTTCGACAGCAGCCGTGGCGGTGTTCCTTTGGCTTGCCGACTATGTGACCTCATTGAAGGTTGGATTATTGCCATGCAGCAGATGCATATCGGCGACAAATGGGAGTTGTATATCCCTGCAGAGATGGGCTATGGCAAGTTCTCTCAACCAGGCATCCCAGGTGGCTCAACACTGATTTTTGAAATCGAGTTGTTGGGAATCGCATAAAGGAAATAATAAAATGAATCCAGTAGCTATAAGAGCCGTGACATCGTGCTGCCTTCAGAGCACTGGCATCGTGCACATAATAACAGCGGGATTTTCCAGCCAGTCATTGCATACGACGGGACGATATGCGGCAATTGGTCACCTTTCAGGGATGACTGCAAAGCCGAATTGTTCAATGGTGAGAACGTCACTGATGGCATACAAGATGCATGGCAAATGTATATGAGTTATAAAAAAAATAGATAATGATCATCTGGAACCCTTGGCATGGTTGCCACAAGGTGAGCGAGGGCTGTGCACATTGCTATATGTACTTTCTTGACGGCAAGCGCGGCCTCGACACTTCGCACGTATTCCGTACGGAGAACTTTACCATGCCCATCCAGCGGCGGCGCGACGGACAGTTCAAACTGCCATCGGGTATGACACTCTATGTCGGTCTTTCCACCGATTTCTTTGTAGAGGAAGCCGACCAATGGCGTGATGAAGCATGGCGTATCATCCGGCATAGACCAGACATCTTCTTTCGACTGCTAACGAAGCGTCCACAACGTTTTTCTAAGTGTCTGCCAGATGATTGGGGTGACGGCTATGACAATGTGATGCTCAATGTAACAACTGAGAATCAAAAGCGTGCCAACGAGCGGTTGCCCATTCTTATTGAAACACCAGCCCAGCATCGTGGATTCATGGCAGCTCCCTATATCGGCCCTGTTGATGCTGAAAAATACCTGCGTACAGGACTCATAGAAGAAGTGCTATGCGGTGGTGAAAACTATGATGGTGCTCGTCCATGCCATTATGAATGGGTCAAGCAGTTGAGCGACCAGTGCAGACAACATGACGTGACATTTGACTTCATCGAAACGGGCACCGTCTTTGTGAAAGATGGCAAAACATATCGCATTCCAGACAAACGGACTCAGAGCAAGCAGGCATTTCTATCAGGTTTGAGTTATCAGGGACGCAAAGCACCAAGGCTGCTGCGCTTACCAGAAGGAACTCTCTTCGGAACTGATGTCATATCACCAGAACCGTTCTTTCGTGAACACTGTGCTACTTGTGGCAGCCGTATGACATGCAACGGATGCAGTAACTGCGGAGCGTGTGATGACAAAGGACATGGAGTTGAATACGGATTGATAAATAACAAATAAATGATTTATATGATTCAAAACTACAAGATTATCACTCTCTGTGGCAGTACACGCTTCAAGGAGCAGTTTTTGGAAACCCAAAAGCGGCTGACTCTGGAAGGTAACATCGTTATCAGTGTTGGTCTCTTTGGGCATTCCGGCGACGATGATGTCTGGATACCAGGCGTTAAGGAAATGCTTGATGACATGCACCTTCGGAAGATAGACCTCGCAGACGAGATCTTCGTTATCAATGTGGGTGGATATATCGGGGAGAGTACAAAGCGCGAGATTTCCTATGCCGAGAAGACAGGCAAGAAAGTAAAATACCTGGAACCATGACACTACCGAAGTTTATCATCACAATGGACGGGATACTCCGTATGGGTATGGTGAGTCAGCACAAAGACTTGCTACAGCCGAGTGACCAGTGTATAGGCGGTGGCTATTATCTCTTTGACTTTGTTTCCAACCGAATCATACTCGACAGGGAGTCCTACGACTTTGGCCGTCCAAGATGGCACCTTCTGGAGGCGGTAAAAGTTCCCTCCACATATCGCGGCTTGCAAATCGTTTACAAGTATGACGACGGTTTCCATGATGATTTCAATATCAGTGATGAATTGAGAATAGAGTATTATGACTGAGAAAAAGATTACAGCTGCTACTGCTGATGAAAAGATAAAACAGCTGTATGAAACGGCATTCCCTGAAGACGAACAAATCCCATGGGATGACTTGATGCGCCCGGTCAAGGAAATGCCGTTGGATTTTACTGCATATTACGATGGAGAAGCGTTCATCGGCTTCACCATCGTCTATCCACGTAAGTCTTTCAACTGGTTCTGGTACTTCGCCGTGTGCGAAGAGCTAAGGGGCAAAGGCTATGGTCAGCAGATACTGAATCAGCTGATTGAACGATATAAGGGGCAGCCTTTCGTTCTTGACATGGAGAGTACCACTCAAGTTTGCGATAACCTGGAAGAACGTAGAAAACGTCAGTCGTTCTACTTGCGTAACGGGTTTAGGGACACGAATGTCTATCGTACCTACAACAACATCACCATGACCATCATGATGAGAGGCGAAGGTACATTCACCATGCAGGATTGGGATGACATCATCCACGAACTACAGAAGTTCTGGTGGCCTGATGACATCAAGGAAGGATAAACGTGATGGAATAGGGTAGTTGTGAATAACTGATAAATGTAAGCAGCCCCATTCCCGCTAATGCGCCTACCCGTAGCCTTTCGAGTCATTTGCAATGCTCGAAGGGCTTTTGTTTATGCCGACTTCTTTCCAATCAGTCTGTTAAACTCGCTGGCATAGAATACCCCAAGAAGGTATTGTTCCAAGAGGTTCAGCGGCAAGTAGTCAGTGCATCTTGCCCCGTACTCTCCAGGCTTCTCTACCACATAGACGGCATACCTTGCCCCACATCGGGCATTGGCTGCACGAAGGATAGCTTTAGGGTTTATCTGAGTGACCCATTGCTCAATCATGGATTTACGTTCTCTGTTTGTCATACAATTTTTTATTTATGTAGATAGGGGGATAGACAGCCTTACAGCCACCTATCCCCGATGTTACTTTAATCTCCAATCTCCGAAGTGATGAAGCTCATTTGACCAGCGAAGATGTCGTCTGCCTCAATCTCATGCTCATTACCCCGGTCGTTCTTCTCGTCACCTATGATGGTGAGCTTGCCATATCTGTTTACTCTGACAGAAAGGATAACCACATCGCAAGGTTCGTCATAGTCATAAGCTGCAACAATAGGGCATTCACCCTCAAAGTGCCATTCATGACCACCATCCACCTGCTTGCCATGTAATCGAAGTGCATTTGTTAGTTCCACCTGTTCACGATGTTTCACCTCCTGTACGCTATCATATACAGAGAAGTTCTTTAGCTTTGCAGGTCGGAGGGAATGCACCTCTTCACCGCTATTCTTGTCAATGCTGATGTCATGTAGTATGACTGACACATAGTCAATGGGGGCTGCCATCCATGATACGCTATTGAGGGAAATGTAGTGTTCTGCCAAGAACTTCTCAATGTCATCATTCAGCATGTTGTCTGCCACGTCAAAAAACTCGATGCGCACGTTTGCGCTGTCCATTACGATAATCTTCATAATCTGCTATGTTTAAGGGTTATACATTAGTCTTTGTCATAGAGCCGTGAGAGGAATGCTTGCAGTTCTGCATCCTCAATCTCTGCAAGGGTGCAAGGCTTAAAATCCTTGTCCTGCTCAATCCTCAAAGTGCCAAGTCCGTACTCGCTTGCATCATAGGTGATACTTGCCATTTCGGTTGCAGACTGGTAGCCGTACTCCGTCTCTTGCAGTCCAGTAACGATGCCATAGAGTGTGAAGTCATTGCCTTCCTGCTGTCCCTCCATGATGTACCAGCGGATATTGCCAAGGTAAAACACTGCGATGCAAAGAGCATCCTTCTTCTTCGCGTCCTGAGAATACAGGGGATAACTGCTCAGAGCCTCTGTCAGCTCTGGAGTAATCAGTCGGTTGTTGAATTGCGTTGTTGCCATATTGCTTGAAATTTTTATTTCCCTTTTATCAAAGCCTTTCGGCTGTGTTGAGGGAAGATTTTTCTGCTTTCAGAAGTGCGGATAGGGCAAATAAGGCAAGACTGTCGTGAAGAATACTCTTTAAGCAAAATTTGCCTAAAGGAAGATTGTTCACAGGACACGCCTTGCAGTTTGACAAATCCAAGGTAACTTCGCAGAAAAATGATTCCCCTGCTATACAAAGCCGATATGATCAATCGAAAGTAAAGAAGGATATGGAACTGAACGGCTGAATTGCAGGATGCAAATTAAGTCATACATGAATGACGGTGGGTAGCGGCAACGGTACGGCTGCCAGATGAACGTCCAAGCGAGTGGACAAAGACCATTTCGGAAAGGACATCAAACTGAGCTGGCGAAGAATGTAGTCAGCCCTGTGGATGCCAGGGAGAAAGGTCTCTGTCCTCTCGCCGTTCATCCGTTCTGCTATCGTGCCATTGGCTCAATAGCAGAACCAGCCATGCCGTTCCGCTTTTGGGTGGGCGTAGTTCTTTGATACCCTGAGAGCAGAAGCGAAGAATGAGGTCAATGGCATAGCAGGGCAAACAAAAGACGAATGGACGGGATTCAGATGAAGAGCATGTACTCCAACGGAGATCATCCTCGACTGATGAAGCCTGTCGTTTCGTGTTTGCCCATCCCGAAGAAGGTGTCCTTGGTCAGTGCAGCTGTGCTTCACCGACGTAGGACACTTTCTGAGGGATATGCGCCATGAGAGGAGAATGAATAAGTCCTGCCCAACCAGGCAGGACTCGCTGGCTTCAGCACAGTACAATGGTAGCCCAATCTATTGGTTTCCCTTCCTGCTTCATTTTTTCAATCAGAGCCTTAATCTGATCCTTTTTCTTGTCTGCCACACTATCCATAATCATAAAGAATTGTGGGCAGGTGGTTAGTCTGCCCGTTGCCTTTAGAAATTCTTGTTGACGTATTTCTCAAAATCAATGTCATTGAGTTTGAAGAACTCCTCTGCCGGTACATAGCAATAGAACTTGTCGTCATCGGAACTGCCTTCCTCTATATGTGCTTCAAAAACCTCTTCGGTCGTCACCTTGACTTCGGCATTCAGCTCCTTGATGAAGACGTTTCGATACAGGATGTTGCTTCCGTCAATCATCATGCCCAGCAGCGTCGGACCTTCTTCGAGGCACTTCATTTCCTCGAATACCAGTTCCACCAGTTTGCCTTGCTTCTCCCTCTGCAGGGATGTGTAGATGATGTCACCCTCCATTTCCTTGCAGGAGATATGAACCATCAGACGATGCTCCGTTTTGTCATAGTAGATGCTCTCCACGTCGATAGCCATATCACCGAAGTAGAGCGTTCCTATCTCCACCATGTCATAGTGGTTGATGACCTCTTGAATGAACCACCCCCTGCGGGTGTCAAGAGCTTCATCCGTGAGGTCGTCAAGAGCCTCGTGTTTTTCCAAGAGTCTTTTGTACTCTTCGTTTTCAGTCTTTTGCTTTGCCATAATGATTAGAAATTGTGGGCAGATGGTTAGTCTGCCCGTTACCTTTTACTTTGTCTGGAAGCACACTCTGCCTTTCCTGCGAAGTTGCAGCACAAGGTGATACTCCTTGTTCAAGTCTGCCAGTTTCTGTAGTTTCTGCCGGGTGTCCTCCGTGTTTTCCATCAGAGAAGCGTAAATCAGATTTCCGACTTGTCTTCCCTCGTTAACGTCAAAAGCCTTGAAGCCCTTGCATCCGTCAAACTTTGCATATACGATGTGCCAATCCATAATCACTGAGCCTTATTAGTCCACAAACTCAAATTCATCCCTATAGCAGGTTATTTCTGCTCCACTGCCTAATACGATGCAGGTGTACTGATAGCCATGATAGCCACCGTCTATGCTATTCAAATCCACGCTGATGTCCCAATATCCACGATAGGGAACAAATAGCCTTGCGTATCTCATTGCATCCTCCTTTCTTCGTTAGAATGGCATATCCTTCTCGTCGGGTGCTGGAGCGTCCTGTGGCGGCTGGGGAGTGTTCTTCGCCTTAGCCCCTTTCTTGGCAGCCTTCTTCGGGTTGTCGTTCTGCTCCTCTTTCTTACCTGCGTTGACGAAAGCGATGCTGTCCGCATTGATGGAAATTTGTGTGTGGCTCTCGCCTTGGCGGTCTTTCCACTGTGATGTGGAGATAGTTCCCTCTACGAGAATGAGCCTGCCCTTGGTGAGATATTCAGCCAGACGGACATGGTTCTCCCTGCTACTGCGTACCCTTACCCATGTAGTGATGTTCTGACCTCTGGAATAATCATCGACGGCAATATCCACTGCCATGAATGTTCCGTGCGTTCCTGTGATGACTTGGCAATCCTTGCCGATGCGTCCGATAGTGTGCGTGTAAAGCATAATCTAAAATGTTTGATGATGAATAAACGAATGAAATCTAACTCTTTTCTTTTCCCTTTATTCAGGAAATCTGCTTTGCAGAGGGAAGAAGAAGGCTCACTTGGCCTTCTTCTTTGAAGTTTTCTTCTCCTCCGCAGGAGTCTCTTCCTCCTTGTCGGGAGTCTCATAGAACTTGGTGGCTACCAGCAGCACTCGCTGATGCTTGACACCTTCCTGATCGCTCCATTCCTCAGGCTTGAAGTAACCTTCCACGGTGAGCATTGCACCCTTGGTGAGCTTGCCGAATGATTCGGCGTTCTCGTTCTTACGCCATGCTTCCACGTTGATGAAAGCCGATACGCGGTTGTTTTCCTCGCCGTTCTTCTCGTTACGGCCGATAGCCAGTGAGAAACGTGCTACTGAAGCGGTTGTGAACTGACGGATTTCTGCATCCTTACCTACGAAACCTGTTACTGTGAAATTGTTCTCGATCTTTTTCATTTTAATTGAATTTTTAGAAGTGAAACATTTATTTTTTACGTTGCTTTAAGAGTTGGCAAGGGAAGTATGTGAATGCAAGGAATTACCGAATTATTTCAGCCTTGGGCCGTGAAAAGTTTTTATTGACTGGCACAGACGGCAAAAAGTTTTTGAAAAAATCCGAGGAATAAGGCACCTGATACTTGCAGAATACGGCTTGCACTAACTTTGCGACGGAAAAAGTAAGTGTGACTCGCTTCGCCCGGAAAAGTCATCGATGAGGAAGTCGGAATAAGAACAATTCAGTGACAGATACGAAATGGAGGATGCCCGATAGTCCAACGCTCGGTAAATACACGTTATGGCCATC